>NZ_JBFAUT010000001.1:75456-363786 GCF_040679475.1 Actinoallomurus sp. NPDC052274 | reverse complement strand
GACATGAGCGCCAGCAGCAGCCCGGACGCGTACGAGACGTGGCGCGCGTCGGCGTACGCGACCACCGCCACGCTGAACACTCCGAGCGACACGCCAGGTGCCGCAGCCGGTCGACCACAGCCGCTACATGGACGCCGCCCGGTCGTTCCCGTCCCGGCCGCCGAACCCCATCTTCGACCACCAGTACCTGCGGATCGGGCTGACCGCGCCGACCGCCCTGGTGATGAAGGTCTTCGGCTACTCCGAGGCGACCTACCACGCGTTCCCGGTCGCGGCGGCGCTGCTGCTGTTCGGGTCGGTGTACGCGATCGGCCGCCTGCTGTTCGGCCGGCTCGTGGGCGCGGTGTCGGCGGTGGTCCTCGGCTGCGTCGGAATCGTGGTCGTCGCGGGCACCGAGCTGCTGCCGGACCTGCCCGCCACCGCCCTGTTCACCGCGGCCGTCGCCCTGACCGTCGCGCTCCGCCGCGGACTCCTGCGCCACCGGCGGGTCTGGCTCGTCGTGATCGGTGTGCTGCTCGGCTGGAGCTACCTGGTCCGCGAGTTCATCGTGTTCGTCTGGCCGCTGGTCCCCGTGCTGTTGTGGCGGCGGATCGGGCGCCGGGACTCATTGTTCCTGGTCACGCCGGTGGTGCTGACGGGCGCGGGCGAGACGGCGTTCAACGCGTGGCTGTACGGCGACCCGCTCGCCCGCCTGCACGCCGGATCGGGTCTGGGCGACCTGCCGTCCCGCCCGGAGGTCGCCAAGACCTTCCACGATCTGCCGTTGTGGGTGTACCTGTGGCGGCTGCCGCAGCAGCTCGCCACGCTCCCCGAGGGACCGGGTCTGCTGCTCCTCCTCGCCCTGACCCTGGCCGCGGGCGCGGTCTGCGCCGTCCGCCTCGTCCGGGCGTGGCGCGGCGGCGCTCAGGCGGGTCCGGACACGCGGCGGGCCGGCGTGTTCGCGCTGTGGATCGCGCTGCTGTGGGTGCCGCTCACGCTCCTCGGCGGCGTGCTGAACCCGGCCCATCCCAAGTTGCGCCTGCAGCTCCTGCGCTACTGGTACCCGGTGTTCCCCGCCTTCGTGCTGGGCGGCGTCGCGGCGCTGTGGCTGCTCGGCCGCGCCGTACGGCGGTCGCCGCGGGCGCTCGTCCCCGCGGTGGCGGTGTGCTCCGTCGCGCTCCTCACGACCGGGCTCGCCGTGCTCGGCCGTCCGGGCACGCCCGGCTGGGCGGGCTCACCGCGCGTGTCGTCGGACGCGCTGCCGGAGTTCCGGTCCTGGCTGGCCCGCTCCGGCGCCCAGACCGTCTGGGCGGACACGAAGCTGTACCGCGTCCTCCCGATCTACTTCGTGAGCCGGACCGGCCACCGGGTGTGGCGCGGCCACCTGCGGCCGTTGACGAACGCGACGGGACCGGTGGCGGGCGACTACGTCGTGGCCTACAGCGTCGGCAGCGACGCCTGCCCCCGCTGCGGCGACGCCGCGAAGGCCGCGCTGCCCGGCATCCCGTCGACCTGGCGCCCCGTGCTCACCACCCACGACCACCTGCTGCACGTGTGGCAGGTCGGCTGAGGCGGCCCGCCCTCAGGCGCCCGGCCGCGCGCCTGGCCGGATGCGGTCAGTGACGCCGGGCGCGATGAGTTCTCGCCCGCCGTGCGGTCTGCACAGAGAACCACACGCGCATCCACACGAGAGTAGGTAGGTCATGGCGAAGATGCTCTACTCGGTCAGCATGTCGCTGGACGGCTTCATCGCCGGTCCGGGCGGGGACATGTCCTGGCTGACGCCGTACATCGGACCGAACCCGATGGTCGAGGAGTTCATCGCGCGGATCGGCGCTCTCCTCGTCGGCAACCGCACCTTCGGCGGCGACGATCCGCACCGGGGGACGGAGAAGGAGGGCAAGCCCTTCGGCGGCGGCTGGGAGGGCCCGCAGTTCGTGCTCACCCACCACGCGCCGGCCGGCCCCGTCCCCGGCGTCACCTTCGTCGACGATCTCCACAAGGGGGTCGCGGCGGCCAAGGAGGCCGCCGGCGACAAGTACGTCAACATCCTCGGCGCCGAGGTCGCCCGGCAGTGCCTCACCGCGGGACTGGTCGACGAGCTCCTCATCTTCGTCGCGCCGGTCCTGCTCGGCGACGGCGTCCGCCTGTTCGACCACGCCGGTGGCCACAAGGTCAAGCTCGAACGCATTCGCCAGAGCGAGGTCCCGCTCGCCACGAACCTATGGTTCCGCGTCGTCCGCTGAGCCGCGGCGCCATGCCGCGCAGCGCTCGACGTAGGCCGGGAGATGCCGGGCCGCGAACTCCTCGGGAGACCATTCGCCGGCTCCGGCCTCGGCCCGCGCGGTCCAGACGTAACTCCACGCCGCGCGGCCGTCGATGAGCGTGATGCGCGTCAGTTCATAGGTCGGGCCCTCGAACGCGTCGAGGGCCCGCCGATCCCCCGCGGTCAGCCCGGTCAGCAGGAACCCGTGGACGGTGGCCACGCCGGGCCCGCGAATCGGACGAGACGGGAGAGCCTGAGCGGCTGCCAGTGTCGATATCCGAGCGTTCCGCGGAGTCTGAGTACTTGTACTCTGCCGCGCGGGCGGCGGCGCCGAGATGCTGCTCACATGATCGACACGAGGCTCCCACCGAACACGACGGCGCGGACGGCCACCGGGGCGATGCTGGCCCTGCTCACCCTCGGGTGGATCGGCGGCACGATCGCGCTCTTCCTCGCGGCGTTCGATCCGACGTTCTGTTTCGAAGACTGTCGGATTACCGAGCAGGAGAGCCTTCATTCCGACCGCCTCCTGGTCGCCTCGGTCGGCTGCGCGGTCGTGCTGCCACTCGCGGCGGTCTTCCTCTGCGCGGTGACCCGGCGATGGGTCGCGGCCGTCGCCTTCATCGTCGTGGGGGTGCTGCCGGGGATCACCTATGGCCTGACGTTCGGCGTGGGTGCGGTGCGCGACATCCATCGGATCCAACTCCGCCATCCCGCGCCTCTCCCGTCGGGCTACTGCCCCTGCTACAGCGGTGGTGGCTGTCACTGCCCTGGCGGCTGATGCCGCGCAGGCGACCGGGCGGGCCCCGGCCGCCTGCGTGTGGACGCCCGCAGCAGCCCCCTCCCCCAAAGGAGACTGCTGCGGGCGTTCACTCCCCGCGACCCGGATGGACGGCTACACACAACCGAGTCCCGCGGCGGCCAGAGCATCGAGTTCACACGCGAGGTCGCAAGGGAATCGCAGCGGCGTTCTCGCCATGTTCTGGGTCTCACCGACGCACCAGCCGCTGATCGCCACCGGTTGCGACGGGAGCCCCCGCATCCACCCAAAATGCCGATTCCACGATCATCGGCGAAGCCGGCCTGTCCGCCGGGACCGACAGCTCGTCGCACTTGCCCGCACGTACCCGTCACCGGGGCGGAGCGTCGTCCCGGACGAGGCAATGTGCCACCTCGGCCCCGAGGGGCGAACTGCAGACCGAGGTGATGTTCACGCAGCGTGCGGGCACCCTCATCATGATCGAGCACCGGATCGGCCGTGCCCGCCATGCGCGCCGACCGCGTGGGGCTGATCGACGGCAGCCATCTCGCCGTCGGTACCCACGCCGAACAACCCACGGCGAGCCCGCGCTACCGCGAGCTCGCCGGCCACTGGAAGGATTCGCATGTCGAAACGCTCCCTTAAGATCGCGGTGATCGCCGCGGGCGGCATTCTCATCGCCGGAGGCAATGACGCCGCGTACGCCCGCGTGACACATGGTGACGAGCCGTACATCCCGGGCGTGCGGACATTCCACAACCTGTCCCGGCGGCACACGACCTCGCACATCACCTACCCGCAGGTCCCGCCCGTCGGCGGGCCCCACGCCCCGCTGCTACTCAACTGCGGTGTCTATCTCACGCCCGTCCGGCAGGAAAACGCCGTGCACTCCCTGGAACACGGCGCGGTCTGGGTCACCTACCAGCCCGATCTTCCCGCCGACCAGGTGGCGACCCTGCGCGCCCTCGTACGCGGGCGAAGTCATCTCCTGCTAAGTCCCTTCCCGGACCTTCCCGCACCGGTCGTGGCCAGCGCATGGGGACGGCAGCTCCGTCTCGACAGCGCCTTCGATCCACGCCTGAAGAGGTTCATCAGCGTCTACCGCGAAGGACCGCAGACACCTGAGCGCGGCGCTCCCTGCTCGGGCGGAGTCGGTCACCCGTCCTAACGGGGAGCCGCTTTCCCCGGTCGCCCCGCGTCCGGGGAAAGCGGCGGGGCACTCTCGTTTCGTATGGCACCAAGATCCCTTGGAATCAATCATCTAGGCTGGGAGCCGATACGAGACGATCACTTGAGCACGATGGGAACGCAGGCAGCGATGGGATATGTCGCCGATCCGGCCATGGTGGAGCGCGCCCGCGCGCTGCTGGCCCAGCACCCGGTGGTGGACGGGCACAACGACCTTCCGTGGGCCCTGCGCGAGCAGGTCGGCTACGACCTGGACCGTCGTGACGTCGCGGTGGACCAGTCCGGCCTCCTGCACACCGACCTGCCCCGGCTGCGCGCCGGCGGGGTCGGCGCGCAGTTCTGGTCGGTGTACGTGCCGTCGTCCCTGGCGGGCGACGCGGCGGTCAGCGCCACGCTGGAGCAGATCGACTGCGTACGGGCGCTGGTCGAGCGGTACGCCGGCGACCTGCGGCTCGCCCGTACCGCCGATGAGGTGGAGGCCGCCCGCGCGGAGGGGCGCATCGCCTCGCTGCTGGGCGCGGAGGGCGGACACTCGATCGCGTGCTCGCTGGCGACCCTGCGCGGCCTGTCCGAGCTCGGGGTCCGCTACATGACGCTCACGCACAACGACAACGTGCCGTGGGCCGACTCCGCGACCGACGAGCCGGTCGCGCACGGCCTGACCGCCTTCGGCGAGGAGGTCGTGCGGGAGATGAACCGGCTCGGCATGCTGGTCGACCTGTCCCACGTGTCGGCGGACACGATGCGGGACGCGCTGCGGGTGAGCCGGGCCCCAGTGATCTTTTCGCACTCCTCCTCGCGGGCCGTCTGCGACCATCCACGCAACATCCCCGACGACGTGCTCGAGCGGCTGCCTGCCAACGGCGGGGTCGCCATGGCCACGTTCGTGCCGAAGTTCGTGCTGCCCGAGGCGATCGCCTGGACGCGCGCCGCCGACGAGTACGTGGGCGCCCAAGGTCTCGACCCGCTGGCCACGACGCCGGAGGCCCAGGAGCTGCGGCGGGCGTACGAGGCGGACCACCCGCGGCCCGTCGCGACGGCCGCCACCGTGGCCGACCACCTGGACCACATGCGCGAGGTGGCGGGGATCGACCACCTCGGCCTCGGCGGGGACTACGATGGCTGCCCCTTCCTGCCCGCCGGGCTGGAGGACGTCTCCGGCTACCCGAACCTCATCGCCGAACTGCTCGGCCGTGGCTGGAGCGAGCCCGACCTCGCCAAGCTGACCTGGCAGAACGCCCTCCGCGTGCTGCGGGACGCCGAGGCCGTCGCCCGTGACCTGCGCGCCACCGAGCGGCCGTCGATCCTGCGGATCGAGGACTCCACACCGGCCCCGGACCCCGTGCGCTGAGACCCCGCCCGCTGAGACCCGGTCCGCTGAGGTACCGTGCGGCCGCTCAGTCCTCGGACGGCGTGATGCCGTCGAGGATCCCGGCGGCGTGGGCGCGGGCCGGCTCGTCGTCAGATCGACGGCGTCGACCGCCCCCTTTCGTCGCCCAGGCGGTCTACCGCTTCTACGCCTGACCGGGGCCCGGCCGGCCCAGGCCCTAGCCGGCCACGCGCCGCGGCGGGGCCGGCGCGTCGACCGGGTGAAGCGGCGTCGCCGCGCGGTCCCGGCGGCGACACGCCAGGCGGTCCGTGCCGGCGGAGAGGACCGCGACGGCCCCGACTCCGGCGCAGAGTAGGAGCAGCGTACGGCCGCCGAGGCCTGCCATCGCGCCGGCCGCGGCGGACCCGACCGAGGACACCGCGACCTTCAGCCCGGCACTCGTGACGAACACCTGCGCGCGGGCGGCGACCGGGGCGTACGCCGTGCGCGCGGTCAGCGTCGCGGTGAAGGACAGTGCGTTGGCGACGCCGATCAGCGCGAACCCGGCGAGGGCGAGCGGGAGGCCCGGGGTCACGGCACCCAGGGCGAGTGTGACGGCCAGGCCGGCGAACAGCCGGAACGCGAGCCGCTCGGGCTCCCCGCGCAGCGGGAACACCGTCACAAGGATGGAGCCGCCGAGGTTGCCCAGCCCGTAGGCGACGGTCAGGGTGGCGCCCGCGCCGGGCCGCGCCGTCAGGTGCGGGCCGAGCACGACCGCGATGACCGGCATCGCGCCCAGGCTCAGCGCGTTGAGCAGCGTCATCGTCGTCACCCGCCGCAGCGGCGCGGACCTGACCAGCACCCCCATGCCCGCCAGGACTCCCGGTGGGCGCTCCGCGGCCGGACCGGTGGAGTGTTCCCGAGGGAGGGCCAGCGTCAGTCCTGCGGCGACGGCGGCCGCGCCGCTCAGCCCGAGCATCGCGGTCAGCGGCCCGAACAGCCCCGCCAGGCCGGCGACCGCTGCCGGTCCCGCGGTGCCGCCGATGCCGTACGTGAGCGCGTCCCAGCCCTGGGCGCGGCGCCGGGCCGGGCCGTCCGCCCCGGACGTCCCGGGCAGCCTGCTGCTCATCCCGCCCGTGAGCAGCGGCCCGCCGCAGCCGGCCACGGCCACCGCCACGACCGCCGCCCAGACCGGGGACCGGCCGAGCAGCAGCGACCCGGCCGCCAGCGCCACCGCGTAGAGCAGGAACGCCGTCGCGAGCACCCGCCGGGCGTCGCGAGCCCGGTCCAGCCGACGGGCCGTCCAGGGCCCGAACAGGTGCGGCGCGCTCAGCGCGCCCGCCAGGAGGCCGCCGGTCGCCGCGGCCCCGGGCACCCGGAGTCCCGGATCCATGGCCAGCAGGACGAGTCCCACCGCCGCCCCGCCGTCGGCGCCCCGCGCGAGGATCGCCGCCGGAACGTACCGGACCAGTCCCCTGGCGATCTCCCCGTCGGGGTGTCCGGCGCGCACGGCCTCAGCTCCTTACGTCACCGCACAGTATGGTGACGCCACGGTGGCATGAATCCGCGTCACCGGTCAATATGGTGACGTGTTCGCCTTTCTTAGCGGTCGGCCCTGTCTCGACCTCACGACGACGCTCCGGGTCCGCCATCGCGAACCCGTCGAGACCCTGCGGACCCCGCGCGACGCCCGGGACTGGATCGAGCAGGCGGGACTGACCGAGCGGGTCGCCGTCGACGACACCGGCCTCGTACGGCTCCGCGGGTTCCGCGAGGTGATCCACCGGCTCGCCCGCGCCGCGCTCGCCGCCGCTCCGCCCGACCCCGCCGACGTGCGACGGCTCAACGAGGTCGCCGCCCGCCCACCGACGGTCCCCTGCCTGGTGGACGGCGCCGTCCGGCACCGAGGTGACCTCGACCAGGCGCTCTCCACGCTCGCTCGGGACGCCATCGACCTGCTGACCGGTCCGCAGGCCGGCCGCGTCCGCGAGTGCGCGCACCCGGACTGCAGCCGACTCTTCCTGGACGCCTCCCACGCGGGGCGACGCCGCTGGTGCGGGATGGCGGCCTGCGGCAACAAGTCCAAGTCCGCCGCCTATCGCCGACGGGTCCGGGGCGGCATGGGCCGATGAGCGACGCGCCCGGTCAGCGACATTCGGTCCAACCACTCGTGGGGCGACGGCCCCGGTGACATTCGTCGGCGGAAACGCGGAATTCACGCATCGCGTCCCTCGGCATAACAAACCCGTGAACGGGCATCGGCGCAGGTGACGAGGTGCAACGGGGCCGCCGGATCCCGTTACACGGTGGCACTGTACGGCGCGCCGGGCGGCTCGTAGCGTCAGCCGTCATAAGGGCAGGGAGTCCGTTTCTCCCCTGCGTTGCTCACGCTTTCCGAAGGGAAGATCCGATGAGCCCGATCGTACGCGCGGCCCTGGTCCAGGCGACCTGGACGGGTGACACCGAGACGATGATCGCCAAACACGAGGAGCACGCCCGCGCGGCCGCCGCGCAGGGGGCGAAGGTCATCGGTTTCCAGGAGGTCTTCAACGCTCCGTACTTCTGCCAGGTGCAGGACGCCGAGCACTACCGATGGGCCGAGCCGGTGCCGGACGGCCCGACCGTGCGGCGGATGCGCGAGCTCGCCGCCGAACTCGGCATGGTCATGGTGGTCCCCGTCTACGAGGTCGAGCAGTCGGGGTTCTACTACAACACCGCCGCCGTCATCGACGCCGACGGCACCTTCCTCGGCAAGTACCGCAAGCATCACATCCCGCAGGTCAAGGGCTTCTGGGAGAAGTTCTACTTCCGGCCCGGCAACCTCGGCTGGCCGGTGTTCGACACGGCCGTCGGCCGCGTCGGCGTCTACATCTGCTACGACCGGCACTTCCCGGAGGGCTGGCGCGCGCTCGGCCTGGCCGGCGCCCAGCTCGTCTACAACCCGTCGGCCACGCACCGGGGCCTGTCGTCGTACCTGTGGAAGCTGGAGCAGCCCGCCGCGGCCGTCGCCAACGAGTACTTCGTCGCCGCGATCAACCGGGTCGGCGTGGAGGAGTACGGCGACAACGACTTCTACGGCACCAGCTACTTCGTGGACCCGCGCGGCCAGTTCGTCGGCGACGTGGCCTCCGGCAAGGAGGAGGAGCTGGTCGTCCGCGACCTCGACTTCGGCCTGATCGACGAGGTCCGGCAGCAGTGGGCGTTCTACCGGGACCGCCGCCCGGACGCCTACGGCCCGCTCGTCGAGAGCTGAGAGGAGCCGACCGCATGGGGACCACCGTGATCCGCGGCGGGCTGGTCATCACCGCCGCCGACGAGACGAACGCCGACATCCTCATCGAGGCGGGCCGGGTCACCGCGCTCGCCGCCCGCGACAGCGAGGTCGCGCGTGCCTGGGCCGAGTCCGCCGACCGCGTGCTCGACGCCACCGGCAGGTACGTCATCCCGGGCGGCGTGGACGCGCACACCCACATGGAGATGCCGTTCGGCGGGACGTTCGCCGTCGACACCTTCGAGACCGGCACCCGCGCCGCCGCGTGGGGCGGCACCACGACGATCGTGGACTTCGCCGTGCAGACGGTCGGGGAGTCGCTGCGCGCCGGCCTGGACGCCTGGCACGCCAAGGCCGACGGGAGCTGCGCCGTCGACTACGCCTTCCACATGATCCTCTCCGACGTCAACGAGGACACGTTGAAGGAGATGGACGGCCTGGTCGACGAGGGCGTCACCAGCTTCAAGCTCTTCATGGCCTACCCCGGCGTCTTCTACAGCGACGACGGGAAGATCCTGCGCGCCATGCAGCGCGCCGCCGGGAACGGCGGGCTGGTCATGATGCACGCCGAGAACGGCATCGCCATCGACGTGCTGGTCGAGCAGGCTCTGGCCGCCGGCCGTACCGACCCGCGCTACCACGGCGAGGTCCGCCACGCGCTGCTGGAGGCCGAGGCCACGCACCGCGCGATCCAGCTCGCCCGCGTCGCCGGAGCGCCGCTGTACGTCGTGCACGTGTCGGCGACGGAGGCCGTCGCCGAGCTCGCCCAGGCCCGCGACCTCGGGCTGCCCGTCTTCGGGGAGACCTGCCCGCAGTACCTCTTCCTGTCCACCGACAACCTCGCCGAGCCGGACTTCGAGGGCGCGAAGTACGTCTGCTCCACGCCGCTGCGCCCGAAGGAGCACCAGGCGCACCTGTGGCGGGCCCTGCGGACCAACGACCTGCAGGTGGTCTCCACCGACCACTGTCCCTTCTGCTTCAAGGGCCAGAAGGAGATGGGCCTGGGCGACTTCTCCAAGATCCCGAACGGCCTGCCGGGCGTCGAGAACCGCATGGACCTCCTGCACCAGGCGGTCGTGGACGGCCACATCTCGCGGCGCCGCTGGATCGAGATCGCCTGCGCGACCCCGGCCCGCATGTTCGGCCTGTACCCCCGCAAGGGCACGATCGCGCCCGGCGCGGACGCCGACATCGTGATCTACGACCCGGACGCCACGCAGGTCATGTCCGCCGAGACCCACCACATGAACGTCGACTACTCGGCGTACGAGGGGCGGACCGTCACGGGCCGGGTCCAGACCGTCCTGTCCCGCGGCGAGGTCGTCATCGACGACCGGTCCTACACCGGCCGGGCCGGTCACGGCCGCTTCGTCGCCCGCGAGACCTGCCGCTACCTCGGCTGAGAAAGGCGCGCCTCATGGACTTCGGACTCGTCCTGCAGACCGACCCGCCCGCCTCGGCCGTCATCGAGCTGATGCGCCGCGCCGAGGGACGCGGCTTCACGTACGGCTGGACGTTCGACTCCGCGGTGCTCTGGCAGGAGCCGTTCGTGATCTACAGCCAGATCCTCGCGCGGACCGAGCGCCTGATCGTCGGCCCCATGGTCACGAACCCCGGTACCCGCACCTGGGAGGTCACCGCCTCGACGTTCGCCACGCTCAACTCGATGTTCGGCGACCGCACGATCTGCGGCATCGGCCGGGGCGACTCCGCGATGCGCGTGGCGGGCCGCCGGCCGAACACCCTCGCCGTGCTGGAAGAGGCCATGCACGTCATCCGCGAGCTCGCGGAGGGACGTACGGCGGAGGTCGACGGCACGCCCATCCACATTCCCTGGGTCGCGGAGGGCGCCCGGCTGCCGGTCTGGATGGCGGCGTACGGGCCGAAGGCCCTCGCCCTCGCCGGCGCGAAGGCCGACGGCTTCATCCTGCAGCTCGCCGACGTCTACCTGACCGAGTGGATGGTCAAGGCGGTCCGGGACGCCGCGGTGGCCGCCGGCCGCGACCCCGCCGACGTCGCGATCTGCGTCGCCGCCCCGGCGTACGTCACCGACGACGACTCACCCGAGGCCCTGGCGCACGCCCGTGACCAGTGCCGGTGGTTCGGCGGCATGGTCGGCAACCACGTGGCCGACCTCGTCAGCAGGTACGGCGAGTCGTCCTCCCTGGTGCCCGAGGAGCTGACCGACTACATCAAGGCCCGCCAGGGCTACGACTACGCCCACCACGGCCGCGCCGGCAACCCGGACACCGCGTTCGTCCCGGACGAGATCGTCGACCGGTTCTGCCTGATCGGACCGGCCGAGGCCCATATCGACAGGCTCCGGCGGCTGCGGGCGCTCGGCGTGGACCAGTTCGCCGTCTACGACATGCACGACGCCAAGGAGACGACGATCGACGCCTACGGCGAGACCGTCATCCCCGCGCTGACCGGCTGACCCGCCCGCGGCCGGCGACCGTCCCCGGGCGTGGCCGGTGGATCTTTTCACAGCGCCGCGCAGCCGGACGGAGATCCACCGGACACGCCTCAGGCCCTCCCTCTCGTTTCCGTCCCTCCCGAGGAGCCGCGCATGACCGCCACCTCGCCCTCGCCCGCCGAACCCACCGCCTCCGCCGGCCGCGTCGAGCTCCCCTACGCGGCCGTGCCCACCGGCCCGTACGCCAACGAGGACCTGCTGCCCGTCCCGATCGCCAAGCGGAGATGGACGACCTACAACTTCACCGCCCTGTGGGTCGGCATGGCCCACAACCTCGCCTCCTGGACACTCGCCTCCAGCCTGGTGGCGCTGGGCATGGACTGGAAACAGGCGGTCCTCACGATCGCGATCGCCAACGTCGTCGTCCTCGTGCCGATGCTGCTGAGCGGCCACGCCGGGCCGCGCTATGGCATCCCGTTCCCGGTGTTCGCGCGGGCCTCATTCGGGATCCGGGGCGCGAACCTTCCCGCGCTGGTCCGCGCCGCAGTCGCCTGCGCCTGGTTCGGCATCCAGACCTGGATCGGCGGGTCCGGCATCTTCCTGCTGGCCGGCAAACTGTTCGGCGACTGGTGGACCGGCGCCGCGCACGTGGGCGGCTATCCGTGGACGCAGTGGCTGTCCTTCGCGCTGTTCTGGGGGCTGCAGATCGGCATCATCATGCGCGGCATGGAGACGCTGCGCCGGTTCGAGAACTGGGCGGCGCCGTTCGTCATCGTCGGCGCGATCGCACTGCTGATCTGGATGAGCGTCAAGGCCGGCGGGTTCGGCCCGATCGTGCACCAGCCGTCGAAGCTGGGGTGGGGCTCCGGCTTCTGGAAGGTCTTCTTCCCGGCGCTCATGGGCATGATCGGTTTCTGGTCCACCCTGTCGCTGAACATCCCCGACTTCACGCGGTACGGCGCGAACCAGCGCGCGCAGTTCTGGGGCCAGACGCTGGGGCTGCCCACCACCATGACGGCGTTCGCGCTGCTGTCGGTGCTGGTGACCTCCGGTTCGCAGGTGGTGTACGGCAAGGCGATCTGGGACCCGATCGAGCTGACCGCCCGGCTCGACAACTGGGCCGCGGTCCTGTACGCGCTGGTCACCGTGCTGATCGCGACCATCTCGGTGAACATCGCCGCCAACGTGGTCTCGCCGGCCTTCGACCTGTCCAACATCGCGCCGCGCCACGTCACCTTCCGCACCGGCGCGCTCATCACCGCGGTGATCGGCGTGGTGATCTTCCCGTGGAAGCTGCTGGCCAGCCCGCAGGCGTACATCTTCACCTGGCTCGGCACGGTCGGCGGCCTGCTCGGCACCGTCGCCGGGATCCTCATCGCCGACTACTGGGTGCTGCGGCGCACGCGGCTGGACCTGGCCGATCTGTACCGGGCCGAGGGCCGCTACTGGTACGACGGCGGCTGGAACTGGCGTGCCGTCGCGGCCTTCGCGGTCGGCGGCGTCCTGGCCATCGGCGGCTCGTACTCGGCGCCCGGCACCGGCCCGTTCCCGGCCGGCGGCCTGATCCCGCCGCTCAAGCCGCTCGCCGACTACGGCTGGGCGGTGGGCCTGGCCTCGGCCTTCCTGCTGTACCTCCTGCTGACCCGGCTGTTCCCCGTGACCGGGCGGGCCGTCACCGCGACCGCACCGGTCGAGGGCGCCCCGGCCTGACGGGTCACGCCCGTCCCGGCGCGGAGCGCGGCGGGACGGGCCTCGGGCCGGTCTGGCCCTCGTGGGCGAGGAGCGCGACGTACAGGGAGGTGAGGCGTTCCCAGTCCTCCAGGTCGATGCCGAGCAGCGCCTCGATGCGCTGCAGCCGGCGGTACAGGGTCGGGCGGCTGACGTGCAGCGCCTGGGCGGCGAGGGACTTGTTGCGGCCCGTCTCCATGTACGTGCGGAGCACGCCGAGCAGCGAGGGGTTCTCCAGCAGCGGGCCGAGCTCGCGTTCGATGAACGCCTGCAGCTCCGGGTCGTCCCGCAGGAGCCGTACGAGTCCCCGCAGGCGGACGTCGCCCAGCCGGGCCACCGGTCCGTCGGGCGGCGCGGCCACCGCCGCGTCCGCGACGTGGACCGCCTCGACGAACGACCGGCGCACCTCGTCGAGCACCGAGCAGGCGAAGCCGGCGCCCAGCACGGCCCGCCGCCCGCGCAGGGCCAGCGCGTCCCGGACCCGAACCGCGACGCGGCACACGACGGCGTCGGAGTCCTCGCCGTACGGGATGCTCAGCAGCGCGGCGGTGCCCTCGGGATCGATCCGGGCGACCAGCCCCGCCGCCTCCGGCGTCTCGGCCACCGCCCGGTCGACGAGCTCCGGCGTGTCGTCCCGTTCGCCGTCGGTGCGGCCGTCGTCGAGGACACGGACCACCACGGGCACGAAGGTCCGGCGGTTCACGGGCAGGCCGGCGGCGCGTACCCGGGTGAAGAGCTGCTCGGGCCGGGCTGCCCCGGAGGCCAGGTCCAGCAGCAACGCCTCCGCGGCCTGTTCCTCCCAGCCGTGGTCGCGGTCGCCCAGCAGGCGGTGCATCGCCAGCGCCTCGGCCGCCCGGGCGCCGAGGAGCAGCCCGGACTCCTCCGATCCGGCGTACCCGAAGAACACCAGCCGGCCCCACCGCCGGCCGCGCGCCTCCAGGTCCACGACGATCCACCCGTCGGGTTCGACGGTCACCGGTCCGCTTCCCGCCAGCTCGGCGACCTGCCGGGAGACGCGGTCCCAGTCGCGCAGCAGCTCGCTCAGCGACGCCCGGTCGCCGGCCGAGGCGAGGACCCGCTGGGCCAGGTTGACCAGCACGACCGGGCAGCCGCTGTAGCAGGCGATCTCGTCGAGCAACTGCTGCAGCGTGGCCCCGGACAGGTTGAGGGCGGTGAGCGAGGACCGGATGTTGTCGGACAGGTTGAGCGCGGCGAACCTGCCGTACAGCAGCCGCGAGTGGACCTCCTCGGTCATCCGCACGAACGGCGCCGGCCGGTGCAGCACGATGAGCGGCACTCCGCATCGCTCCGCCGCCCGGCGCATGGGTTCGGGCGTGGTGCGGAACGCACGGCCGAGACCGAGCACGACCGCGGCGACGTCCACGCGCCGCATCGACTCGATGTAGTCAGCCTGCGCCTGATCGTTCCCGGCCAGCAGCAGGCCCGTGGTCAGCACCATCTCGCCACCGGCCAGCATGACGGCGACGTCCGTCGCCTCGGCGACGTGCAGCCAGCGCACCGGGCGGTCCAGGTGCGCGGCGCCGGCCACGACCTCCGGCCCCCACGTCGTCACGAGGTCCAGGCCGAGGACGTCGCGGACCGTGAGCCGGGCGGCCGTGGTCCGCGGCTCGCGGGCGGCCGGTGTGGGTGTCTGTTCGCTCAAGCCTCCGACCTGCTCCTTCGCCCGTCCGGGTAGCGATGAGGGAGAGACTATGCCGGGTCCCGCGTGATGCCCACCCTCGTCGGCCCACCGGAGCGACGTGCCGGACCGAGACCGGTGCGAGCCCGCTCGCCGCAGGCAGAAACCCGCCGTCTCACGGTTGCGTAAGAAGCCGTGCGGCGCACGGTAACCCTTTGGCGCCGCACTGATGAGTGCGGTGTGACGAGAAGACAAGAGAAGGAGCTCGTTATGCAAGCGGTTTCCGCTTCTGAGACGGCGAATCGTCCGGTGTGCGACAACCAGTCGGTGGGCATCATCATCGTCGACCCGGCTGGGAAGCACCTGCTGCTGGAGCGCGTCAAGCCCCCCGTGGGCAAGGCGCCCGCGGCCGGTCACGTCGACGAGCACGGCTCCACGGAGGACACGGCGCGTGCCGAGACCGGCGAGGAACTGGGACTGACCGTCGTCCGCCTGGAACTGCTGGCGGTGGGTGGCTGGCTGCCCAACCGATGCCGCCGGGAGGTCCGGCCCGGCTTCAACGTCGGCCACCAGTGGACCATCTACCGCGCGGACGTCACCGGGGACATCAACCCCGGTGCCGACGAGGCCCGCAACGTCGCCTGGCACTCTCCGCGCGAGCTGCAGGCCCTCGCCGACCGCACGGTCGACCACGCCCGCGGCCGGATCGACGAGAAGAAGTTCGCTCGTGACCCGGGCCTGGAACCCGTCTGGGTGGACTGGTACGCCCGGCTGGGCGTCATCGAGGTCGCCGACGGTGACCTGAAGCACGTCAGCGCCCTGTACGGCTGAGCCTGACGGAACCCGGCAGGGCCCCGACCGCACATGGTCGGGGCCCTTCCCTTCTCGCTCCGGCCGGTCACAGGTCGATGGTCTGGCCCGTTCTGAAGACCCTGATGTCGGCGCCGGACCGCTCGGCCTCGACCTCGAACCACGAGGCCACGACCTCCATGCCGAGTTCGGAGACGTAGGCGTCGTGAATCGAGTACGCCCGGACCGGGGCGACCTCCCGGAGGTAGGCGACCATCTCCGCTCCCTTGAGCCACGGCGCGTCGCACGGCGTCAGCAGGGTCGGCACGCGCCGCGCCGGAACGGTGAGCGAGTCGCCCGGGTGGAAGACCTCGCCGTCCACCAGGAAACCGCTGTTGGCGACCTGCGGGACGTCCGGGTGGCCCGCGGCGTGCAGATCCCCGTACACCTGGACGTCGAATCCGGCCACGGAGAACCGGTCCTCGTGCCCGACCTGCTGGATCCTGAGATCGGGGAACTGCTCGGCGACCGCCCGGTTGGCGAAGATCCGCAGCCCGGGGCGTTCCGCCTGCGCCCGGTGGAGGCGGTCGGCGTCGAGGTGGTCGGGGTGCTCGTGCGTGATGAGAATCGCGTCGGCGCCGTCGAGCGCGTCGGCCTCCGGGGTGTACACGCCGGGGTCGATCACGATCGCCCGGTCGTCCTTCCGCAGGCGCACGCACGCGTGGCCCAGCTTCGTCAGCTTCACGACGCCGATCCTTCCGTGATCTTTTCCGCTTGCCGGCAGGACGGCGACCTCGGTAGAGGTGAGGGGTGAACGACATCCAGAGCGGTCGGCGTACGGGCGCGGCGGAGCCCGACGACGTGCTGACCCGGGCCTCCTCACCGCCGGACGCGACGCTGGCCTACGGAGAGCTATCGGACCAGGTCGCCGACGTGCGGTTCCCCCGAGACGGCGCGGGGACGGCCGCCCCTCTCGTCGTCATCCTGCACGGCGGCTTCTGGCGCGCCCGGTACGACCGGGCGCACACCGGTCCGATGGCCGACGACCTGGCCGCACGCGGCTTCGCCACCGCCTCGGTCGAGTACCGCCGCGTCGGGCAGGACGGCGGCGGCTGGCCGGGCACCTTCGACGACGCGGCCCGGGCCGTCGACGCCGTTCCCGCGCTCGCGGACCGGGCCGTTCCGGGCGGGATCGGGGACGTGGTGCTGCTCGGTCACTCGGCGGGCGGGCACCTCGCGCTGTGGGCCGCCTCCCGGGCGCGCCTCCCCGCCTCCGCGCCCTGGCGGCTGCCGGCGCCGCCGCCGCTGCGCGGAGTGGTCGCGCTCGCGCCGGTGGCCGCGCTGGAACTCGCGTCGCGCCAGGGACTCAGCGACGGCGCCGCCGACGACCTGCTGGGCGGCCCCGCCGGCGACCTGCCCGAACGCGTCGCGCTCACCGACCCGCTGGCCCTGCTGCCCTCCTCGGTGCCGTCCGCGCTGGTGCACGGGACGGCGGACGAGAACGTCCCGATCGAGCAGTCGCGCCGGTATGCCCAGGCGGCCCGGGCGGCGGGAGACGACTGCACGCTGACCGAGCTGACCGGCACCGGCCATTTCCCGGTGATCGATCCCCTCTCGCGCGCCTGGCCCGCCGTCCTCGGCGCGCTGAAGGCCCTGCTCGGCCGCTGACCTCTGGCGCGTCCGGCGTCACGGACGAACCGCACGTTCAAGGTCGCCACCGGTATGTTCCGGGCGCAGACGGGTAGGCGGTGTGCCATGCCTACCGTGGTGCCGAGACTGGTCGGGGAACGTTATCGGTTGTGTGAGCTGCTGGCCGCCGGAGGCGTCGGAGAGGTCTGGCGGGCCGAGGACACCGAGCTCGGCCGGACCGTGGCCGTCAAGCTGCTGCGACCGGAGCACGCCGACAGCGAGGAGTACCGCGAGCGGCTCCGGCTCGAGGGCCGGCACCTGGCAGCCCTGTCCCATCCGCGCCTCGCGGAGGTCCACGACTACGGGGACGGCCGGGAGGACGAACGGCCGTACCTCGTCATGGAGCTCATCGACGGAGAGCCGTTGTCGGCCGTGCTCGCCCGGGAGCGCACGCTGCCGCCCCGTCGCGTCGTCGACATCGTGGCGCAGGCCGCCGACGGCCTGGCGTGCGTGCACGCGGCGGCGCTGGTGCACCGCGACATGAAGCCGGCGAACCTGCTCGTCCGTCCGGACGGCAGCGTGAAGATCACCGATTTCGGCATCGCGCGCGGGCCGGAGACCCTCCGGCTCACCCGCACCGGCCAGGTGATCGGCACGCCGCTCTACCTGGCGCCCGAGCAGGCGGCCGGGTACGCCGTGACGCCCGCCGGCGACCTCTACAGCCTGGGCGTGATCGCGTGGGAGTGCCTGGCCGGGCGGCCGCCGTTCCAGGGCGACGACGTGCTGGCGGTCGCCATCGCGCACCGGGATCGCCCCGTCCCGCCACTCCCCGACAGCGTCCCCGAGCCCGTACGGGCCCTCGTGCGGGCGCTCACCGCCAAGGACCCGGCGGTACGCCCGGACGCCGGGACCGTGGCCGAGTGGGCCCGGCGGCTCCACGACGATCCGGCGGTGGCCGCCGCGCCCTCCGGGCCGGTCGTCGCGGCCGAGGAGGAGCGACCGCTCGCCCCGGCCACGACCCCGGACGCGCCCGCTGTCCCGGCGCCGGCGAGCCGGCGGTCCCTCGTGCTCGGCGTCGGGGCGGTGGCCGTCGCGGCGCTCACCGGAGCGAGCGGGTGGGCGCTGCGCAGCCCGTCCGACGTACGGTCCGCGCGCGACCAGGCCACCACTGTGCCGGCGGCCCCGGCCCGCCGGACGGTCACCATCGATCCCACCGCCTACTACGGGCAGCCCCTGACCTCCGTTGTCACGGCGCTGCGCCGGGAGGGCCTGCGCGTCGGCGTCCGGCACCAGGTCGTCCCCGGACGGACCGCCGGCACCGTGGTCGGGCTCACGCCGTCGGGACAGGTCACCGTCGGCACGACGGTGACGGTCTACGCGGCGCGTACCCCCGCGTCTCCGTCTTCGGCGCCGCGCCGGACCACGCGCCCCGTGGCCCGTACCGCCGGCTCGGCCGACCGGGCGAGCGCCGCCGTCAAGCGGCCCGCTCACGGGAAGGCGCACGGCAAGACCAAGGGGAAGGCCAAGGGCAAGGGCGAGAAGCACGGCGGCAGGCACTGACCGGTCCGCGCTCACGGCGAACAGACGCGTCAGCGTACGGCGCGAGGCCGACCGCGGCGGCGGCCGAGCAAGATCCCGCCGAGCACCATGTCGGCCAGGAAGACCACGATCCCGATGATCAACAAAAAGAAGAGGCCTTTCACCACCCACCCGGCGACACCGAGGGCGATCGCCACGAGGATGATGGCCAGAAACAGCGACATGTCACACCTCCTTCCGGAATCCCCTGTTCACCGCCATACCCGCCGAAAGACGTCCGTACGACCTGAACGCGTTACTCCGCCCCGGTGCCGGGTAGCGGTCGGGGAAAACACGTGAGGAGACGGCGAATGGCCGAGAACGAATCGGTGTCCGAGCTGCTGGAGGACGTTACGGCGCAGACGGTCCGCCTGGTCCGGGACGAGATGACGGTCGTCCGTCAGGAGATGATGGAGAACGCGGCGCGGGCCAGGAGCGGGATGGTGCTGCTCAGCGGCGCCGGCGCGCTGATGGCGTACGGAACCGGCGCGGTCGTGGCGGGCACGGTCGCCGCGCTGTCCCGGAGACTTCCGACCTGGGCCGCCGCCCTGACGGTGGGCGGCGGATTGGTCTCCGCAGGAGGTGCCCTGGCGGTGGTCGGCCGGCGTGAGCTGCGACAGGCGTTCCCCCTGGTGTCCAAGGAGTCGACCACGAGGATCAAGGAGGACGCCCTGGACATCGTCGACCGCGCCCTCCCCTGATGCGTGTCGCACCGTCCCGCCCGGCGAAGCACGTACACGACACCGAACGGCCGCCCGTCGAGGAGGAGTGCGCTCCGACCCCGACGGGCGGCCTCGCCGACCCGGCCGAACGCGAGCGGCGTCAGCCCTTGACCTCCCGCAGCCGGCCGGTCTCGACCTCGTAGACGAACCCGCGGACCTGATCGGTGTACGGGATGAACGGGTCGGACCTGATCCGGCCGATGGACTGGCGGACGTCTTCGTCCAGGTCACCGAACGCCTCGGCCGACCAGTCGGGTTTGACTCCGGTCTCCGCCTGGATCGTGGCCTTGAAGTCGTCGTCGGTGAAGGTCAGCATGCCGCAGTCGGTGTGGTGAATGAGAATGATCTCGCGCGTGCCCAGCAGCCGCTGGCTGATGGCGAGGCTGCGCCGCTCGTCCGCGGTGATCACACCTCCGGCGTTGCGGATGACGTGCGCGTCTCCTTCGGACAGTCCCAGGAGCCCGTACGGGTTCAGCCGGGCGTCCATGCACGCGACCACGGCGACGCCCTTGGCGGGCGGCAGGGGCAGTCCCCCCTTGTCGAACGTCGCGGCGTAGCGCTCGGCGTTGGCGAGTAGTTCGTCCGTCACGCTCATGGCGTCTCCTGTCCCGTGCAGCGGCGGAACGACGCGGGATGCCTCCGGTCGCGCCGCCCCGCGTCAGGGCATGTACGAACAGTGACCGAAGATCTCCACTTAGTCAACCGGATAGGTAGGGAAATCTCCCGTCGGCGTGAAACGGCCATGCCGATCGGGACCTCCGGCACCCGGCGCCGGGAGCGGGATCGCCGGACCGGCGTTCGGCCCCGCTCCCGGGCCGGGCGGGCGCGACCTCAGCTCACCTGCAGGTCCACGCACGAGTAGAAGGCGTTCGCGGTGTCGGCGATGTTCCAGATCGCCAGCACCTTCACGCGGCCGGAGACGTTGCCGAGGTTGATGGTGTGCGAGACGGTGGCGGGCGGCTGCGCGTTGTTGCCGCTGACCGTGCCGACGAGCGTGTTGCCGACGTAGTACTCCCAGTCGGTCGTACGGTGGCGGGCGGTGAACGTCCAGTTGAAGGTGACCGTCCGGCCGACGCTGGTGGCACGCCAGCCCTTGCTGTCGTCGTCGAGGTCCGCGAATCGGGCGTTTCCGCCGCTGCAGCTGCGCAGGCCCTTGGGCCCCTCGACGCTCTGCGGCTCGTACTTGATGTCGCCGCACTGGACGATGCCCTGGGCGCACTGGGCCTGACGGCTGGGCGGGGAGTTGATGTACCCGTGGGCGCTCGCGGCGGTGGCGAGCCCCACGATGAGCGCGGGGGTCAGAGCGACGCCGGCGGCAGCGGCGATGAGCCTTCCGTTCATCTCGTTCGCGGCGCGGAAACTCCGGCCTTGAGGCCGGAGAGGAAGCGCCGCTCCCTCCATTCTGCTACGGTGTGTGAGTCCGCGATAACCAAGCGGATTCGCGGCCGGGCGGGCCGTGACAGCGCGGGAAGCCCTCCAGCCGTTGGGCGGGGCCGTGAACCGCGAACCACTCGCTTCTCCTTCGCGAGAGGCCGAAAGCTCTCGCCTTCAGGCAGGAGAGGACGTCAAGTGAGCTCCTCATGGTCAACCACGACGGCCGCCTGGGCGCGGCCGTTGCGGGGACGTACCTGGGCTCGAAGCGTGCGGGGCGGGGCACGAGCCGCCATGACGGTCTCCAGCGTCGCCGACTATTAGGAAACTTTCCTGTTTGCCGCAGTCTGACTCGGCGATGACCGCCTGTCAATACCATCGGCGGCCGGATACGCCCGGCGTGGGATGTCCGCCGACACAGGGCGTCAACCCAGGGTGTATGGCGGAATGTCACCGGCGGATGGATGAATCCGGGGTGCGGGCCACGTAGTTTTTCAAGCGAACGACGAAGACGACCACGACGGCCCGCGCGGACCCCGCTGGATTGGGGGGTTCACCGGGGAGACACCGCGAGGGCCGGTTATCCAGAAGCCCGGAGTCGCATCCGGGCCGATGATGGTGAACGTCCGCGAGCTTGCCTTTTGGGGGAAGGGGCAGGCCCGCGGACGTTCGCATTTCCGGCAGGGGACGAACGACCGGGGACGGGGAGGCCCGCCGGACGGGAACGGCGGCGCGAGGCGGCGCGGACCGCCTCAGGACGCCGGCCGGAAGCTTCCGGCGAACACGTCGAAGTACCGGCGGCTGCGGGACCACTGGGAGGCCGGCGTCGACCAGTACAGCGCGTACGCCCGATGCCCGTTCACGAGGATGTTCCGGTTCAGTACGTGGGTCCTCTCGCCGCCCGAGGAGTGCAGGAACTCCAGGTCGGCGGCCTTCTTGAAGTAGCCGGGCACGGATTCCAGCTTGATCCGGGTGTACCCGTCGTCGCTACCGCGACGGTAGGCGTCCTGCTGCCGCCAGTCGGCGAGCGGATCGCTCTTCGGGTGCGTCGTCTGGTCGATGAGCAGGTACCGGGACGAGCCGGGATCACGCACGTAGACGTATCCGCCGTCGTGGCTGACCTTCCAGCCGCGCGGCACGCCGATGGAGAAGCCGGAGTCGTCCTCGTACCGGCGGAAGTCGGCCGGCAACGCGATGCCGCCCGGCGACGTGGTACCGCCGGAGGACGGGGAAGGGCTCGTCGTGTCCCGCCGCCCCGGCGGGCTCGCCGAGGCGCTGGACCGGGCCGATGGAGTCGCGGACGGCGGGGTGCTCCGGCCCGTGTTCCCGCTCGTGCCGGACAGGCCCGCGCGGTGCTGGTCCTGGTTCAAGACGACGAGGATCCCCGCCGCCCCGAGCAGGAGGAGGATCGAGACGGCGGCGACGGCCCGTCCCCGCCGGTGCGCGAAGCGCGGCCGCGCGGGCCGGTCCTCGCCGGGTGGCGTCGTGCCGAGCGGCCCCGTGCCGAGCGTCCCGTTCTCGGACCGCTCCCCTACGGGGGCCGGATCGCGGGGGCCCGGCCGCTCCCCCGACGGCCCGGTGTCGGCGGCCTCGGCGAGGTGGCCGACCGGCATCTTGTGCGGGACCGCCGGCGGTTCCGCCGCCTGGGCGGCGGTGCCCGGGTGTGCTCTGGCCGCGGCGCTCGTCTCCTCCTGGGCCGCCACCTCGGTGAGCGCCTGGGCGAGGGCGACGGCGTCGACGCGGTCGGCCGGGTCCTTGCGGAGCAGGCTCTCGATCACGGGCCACAGCGCCCCGCCGAGCCTGGGCGGGTTCGGTGGGTCGGTGATGATGGCGGTGAGGGTGGCCATCACGTTGTCGCGGTGGAACGGCGTCTCGCCCTCCACGGCGGTGTAGAGCGTGGCGCCGAGCGACCACAGGTCGGAGGCGGGAGTAAGCGGCCTGCCCCGTGCCTGCTCCGGCGACAGGTAGGCGGGAGAGCCGATCAGCACGCCGGACCGGGTCAGCGTCGGCTCCCCCTCGGCGACCGCGATCCCGAAGTCGCCGAGTACCACGCGGCGGTCCGGGGCGATCAGGATGTTGGCCGGCTTGACGTCCCGGTGCAGGACGCCCGCGGCGTGCGCGGCCGACAGCGCCGCCAGCACCTCCAGCCCGATCCGGGCCGCCTCCGCGGGGGCGATGGGGCCGTCCTCGTCGAGGACCTCGCTCAGTGAACGGGCCGACGGGATCAGTTCCATGACGATCCAGGGCCGCTCCTCGGCCTCGACGACGTCGAAGATCCGGACGACCCCCGGATGGCTGAGCCGGGCTGCGGTGCGCGCCTCGCGCATCATGCGGCCGCGCATGACCTCTTTGTCATGAGTGCTCAGGTTGGGCGGGAAGACCAGCTCCTTGACGGCGACGTCCCGGCCGAGCAGTTCGTCGCGGGCCCGCCACACCGCACCCATGCCGCCGCTTCCCAGGGATTCGGCGACCCGATATCTCTCGCCGAGAAGAGTGCCGCTCGCGGAGGACATGCCGCCGGAGATACCCGCACAAAAATCGAGTAATCACCCGGTAAAGGGGTCGTGGCGTACGGCTCGGGCGCGGCGGCCGAAGCCGGTCCCCACCAGCCGAAGCGATCCCCACCGGCCGAAGCGATCCCCACCGGCCGAAGCGATCCCCACCGGCCGAGGCCGACCGCCAGGTCAGCGGCCGGCGCAGGTGATGCAGGTGCGCGCGGCGGGACGCGCGACCAGGCGCTCGGGGGCGATCGGACCGCCGCAGTGTTCGCAGGTGCCGTACGTCCCGTCGCGGAGGCGTTCGACCGCCCGGTCGAGATCGGCGAGGCGGCGGCGCGCCTGTTCCAGCAGGGACTCGACCTGAGACCGTTCGAAGGCGATCGTCGCGCCCTCCGGGTCGTGCTCGTCGTCGACGGCCCCCATCTGGGTGGACGACTCGACGATCCCCTCCCAGTCGCGGGTCAGGTCCTCGATCTGCTCGAGCGTGCTCGCCCGCTCGGCGCGCAGCGCCTCGGCGGGTGAGGACGCGTCCGGAAAAGACTCGGTCATCACCCACCACAACCTCGCGGCGTTCATCCGGATTCCCGGCCTCCTGCTTACTGCAAGGTATGCAAGTGATTTGCGGTCCTTGCGGTATTCTTGCGGCATGTCACGACGACTTGCTGATGTCGCCCGGAAGGCCGGGGTGAGCGAGGCCACCGTCAGCCGCGTCCTCAACGGCAAACCCGGGGTCTCGGCCGCCACCCGCGACAACGTGCTGACCGCGCTGGACGTGCTCGGGTACGAGCGGCCGACCCAGTTGCGGGGCGACCGGGCGCGCCTGGTGGGCCTGGTGCTGCCGGAGTTGCAAAACCCGATCTTCCCCGCGCTGGCCGAGGTGGTCAGCGGAGCCCTGGTGCAGCTCGGTTTCACGCCGGTCCTGTGCAACCGTGCGGCGGGCGGCCTGTCGGAGCCCGAGTACGTCAACCTCCTGCTCGACCAGCAGGCGTCCGGGGTGATCTTCGCGAGCGGGATGTGCGCGGAGGCGGACGCCTCACACGACCACTACCGGCTGCTCCGCAAGCGCGGCATGCCCGTCGTGCTCGTCAACGCGGCGGTCGCCGACCTCGGCTTCCCCACCGTGGCGACCGATGACGCCGTCGCGGTCGAGCAGGCGTACGGGCACCTGCGCTCGCTCGGCCACGAGCGGATCGGCCTGGTCGTCGGGCCGACGGACCACGTGCCGTCCCGCCGGAAGGTCGCGACCTTCGAGCGGCTCGTCGACGCGGCCGGCCTGCCCGCCGACGGCGAGTTCGTCGAGCGCACGCTGTTCTCCCTGGAAGGCGGGCAGGCGGCGACGTCGCGCCTGCTGCGCCGCGGGGTCACGGGTGTGATCTGCGGCAGCGACCCGCTCGCGCTGGGCGCGGTCAAGGCGGTCCGGCGGCAGGGCAAGCGCGTGCCCGAGGACGTCTCGGTGGTCGGCTTCGACGACTCGGCGTTCATGAGCTGCGCCGACCCGCCGCTGACCACCGTGCGGCAGCCCATCGACGCGATGGGGCGGGCGGTGGTGACCCTCCTCGCCGCCCAGATCGACGGCTCCCGGGCGGCCGACGACGAGCTGCTGTTCGAGCCGGAGCTCGTCGTCCGCGGCTCCACCGGCCCGGCCCGGTGACGCGGTAGGCAGAGCCCGCGCCGCCACAGGATGGCCACTTACTGTCGATTTTTTTCGAGTCTCAGTACATCTATTGCAGTGGCCTGTTGGTCTCTATATCGTGCTCGCACCGGATCCTGCAGCCCGGTCCTCGGTCCGCGGCCTCCCCCGAGGCCAGTCCAGGAGGGAGTCGACGATGAGACCCCGAAGGTTCGTGATCCTGCTGGCGGCAGGGCTCGCCCTGACCGGAACGGCGTGCGGGGGCGGTGACAAGTCCAAGGACGCCGCAGGCGGCAAGGTGACCATCTCGGTCGGCTGCATGCCCGCGAAGAGCCAGCCGATCGAGCGCCGGGAGTGGACGGAGGACGTCGCCGCCTTCGAGAGACTGCACCCGGACATCACCGTGGTCGGCAAGGACGCCTTCCCCTGCGCCGACCCGAAGACGTTCACGGCCAAGCTGGCGGGCGGCCAGATGGAGGACGTCTACTACGCCTACTTCACCGACATCCAGAACGTCATCAAGTCGGGGCAGGCCGCCGACATCAGCAAGTACCTCGGCGGCGTCAAGCAGTTCCCCGACATCCAGCCGTCCGTCAAGAAGGTCTTCACCGGCCCCGACGGCAAGATCTACGGCCTGCCCCGGCAGAACTACTCGATGGGCCTGCTGTACAACCGCAACCTGTTCAAGCAGGCCGGGCTCGACCCCGACCGGCCGCCCACGACGTGGGCGGAGCTGCGCGCGGACGCGAAGAAGATCGCAGGTCTGGGCAAGGGCATCGTCGGCTACGCCGACTACAGCGCCGGTAACCAGGGCGGCTGGCACTTCACCACGGAGTTGTACGCCCAGGGCGGCGACGTCGTCACGCCCGACGGGAAGAAGGCCGCGTTCAACAGCCCGCAGGGCCGCGCCGTGCTGCAGAACCTCCAGCAGATGCGCTGGACCGACGACAGCATGGGCTCCAAGCAACTCCTGCAGCTCGCCGACGTGCAGCAGATGATGGCGGCCGGCCGGCTCGGCATGTACCTGTCGGCCCCGGACAACATCACCGCGCTGGTCGACCAGTTCCAGGGCAAGTACAAGGACTACGGCCTGGCGCCGATCCCCGAGGCGAAGGGCACCCTCCTCGGCGGCGACGGCTACCTGTTCAACGTGAAGGCGTCCCCGGCCAAGATCAGGGCCGGCCTCCTCTGGCTGGAGTACTACGTCCTCACGCCGGGCCAGGGGCAGCTGAACTACCAGCGGGCCGCGAAGTACGGACGCGCCGTCGGCCTCCCGCAGCCGAACTTCTACACCGGCCAGACCGCGACCACCGACCGCTCCATGCGCACCAGCGCCGCCAACGTCCCGGTCGCGAACTACAAGCCGTACGAGGACGCGGTCGACCGCATCCCGGGCCGGCTCGAACCCGCGAACGCCCAGCAGATCTACGCCGTCCTCGACTCGGTGATGTCCGGGGTGCTGACCGACCGCAACATCAACATCGACCAGCTCCTCGCGACCGCCCAGAAGAAGGTCGACGGCATCCTCGCCCGATCCAACTGAGCGGGCCACGGCCGGGTGACGACGCGAGGGAGAGACCGGTGACCACGACGATCCTGAGGAAGGCCGCCCCGCGGCGTTCCTCGTCCCACCCGGCCGGGCCGCGCCGATCCGCGTCCCGGCACTCCGTCCGGCGCGGCCTGTCCGCGTACGGGTTCCTCTGCGGGGCGCTGATCTGCTTCGCGGTGTTCTCCTGGTACCCGATCGTTCGGGAGGCGCTGCTCGGCTTCCAGAAGACGAACTTCGTCGGGCGGTCCGAGTGGGTCGGCCTCGACAACTTCCGCCGGGTGGCCGACGACCCGGCGTTCGGCAGTGCCTGGCTGAACACCCTGGAGTTCACCGGGCTGGCGCTGCTCTGCGGCTACGTCCTGCCGTTCCTCACCGCGATCGTGCTGAACGAGCTGCGCCACGCGCGCGCCTACCTCAGGTTCGTGGTGTACCTGCCGGTCATGCTCCCGCCGGCGGTCGCGGTGCTGCTCTTCAAGTGGTTCTACGACCCCGGCCCCGGCCTGTTCAACCAGGTGCTGCACCTGGCCCATCTCCCGGGCCTCAACTGGCTGGACTCCACGAGCACCGCGCTGCTCTCCCTGGTCATCGTCTCCACGTGGATGAACATGGGCAGCGGCACGCTCATCTACCTCGCCGCCCTGCAGAGCGTGCAGAGCGAGCTGTACGAGGCGGCGGAGCTGGACGGGGCGGGACTGTTCCGCCGGATCTGGCACGTCACGATCCCGCAGACCCGGCTGATCCTGCTCGTCATGCTCCTGCTCCAGGTGATCGCCACCATGCAGGTGTTCGTCGAGCCGTACCTGCTCACCGGCGGCGGACCGCAGGACGCCACGGTCAGCGTCGTCTACCTGATGTACCTGTACGCGTTCCGCTTCAACAGCTACGGCGGGGGCAGCGCCCTCGGGCTGATGCTGATGCTCGTCCTGATGGTGTTCTCCGCGGTGTACCTGCGCGTCACCCGGGACGGCGGGCGATGAGACGAGGAGGCCGGAGTTGACCGAGCCCGCGATCAGGGCGGCCGCCATGGCCGCCACGCGCCCGCGGCGACGCCGCCGGAAGCGCGCGGCGGACCACGTGTCCGCCCCGCGGACCCTGATCTCGGCCCGCGCGCTGAACACGCCGCGCGGCCGGGTGATCTATTGGACCGTTCTCGTCGCCGTGATCGTGCTGTTCACCGCGGTGTTCCTGTTCCCGCTGTACTGGATGGCGACCGGGGCGATGAAGTCCTCCGGCGAGCTGGCCCGGACTCCCCCGACGCTGTTCCCCCGGCACCCGCACCCCGGCGTGTACCGGGACGCGTGGCGGCGGCTCTACCTGGGCAGATTCCTCCTGAACACCCTCGAGTACGCGGCCGGGGCCTGGCTGCTGCGGCTGGCGGTGTGCGTCCCTGCGGCGTACGCGCTGTCCAAGCTGCGGCCCCTGCTCGGCAGAGCGGTCCTCGGACTGATGCTGGCCACGCTGATGATCCCGTCCACCGTCCTCCTGGTCCCGCTCTACCTCACCGTGCGGGACGTGCCGCTCCTGCACGTCAACCTGCTGAACACGCCCTTCGCGATCTGGTTCCCGGCCGCGGCCAACGCGTTCTGCATCTTCCTGCTCAAACGGTTCTTCGACTCCATCCCCGGCGAGCTGCTGGAGGCCGCGGCGATCGACGGCGCGTCGTCCTCGCGCATCCTCTGGTCGATCGTGCTGCCGATCTCGCGGCCGATCATCGCGGTGGTGTCGATCTTCGCGGTGGTGGACGTCTGGAAGGACTTCGTGTGGCCGCTGCTCGTGCTGCCCGACAGCAACAAGATGACGGTGAGCGTGGCGATCTCCTCACTGTCGGAGCAGACGCCGCAGAACATCCTCATCGCCGCCCTCGTGATCGCCAGTGTCCCGGCCGTGGCGGTCTTCCTGGTGTTCCAGCGCCACATCATGGCCGGTCTGACCGCCGGCGGGCTGAAGGGGTGAGACGCGCGGACCGAGTCCCACGACCGGGCCGACCACCGGACGGCCCGCGGCGAGAGCCACGCCTCCCCGTACCCGCGCCGACCACGAACGTCTGAGGAGAAGATGACCGGCATGGCCGAACAAGTTCCCCCTGGCACCGCTCCGGGCTCCACCGGCTGGTGGCGGGGAGCCGCGATCTACCAGGTCTACCTGCGCAGTTTCGCGGACGGCAACGGGGACGGCATCGGTGACCTGGCGGGCCTGCGGGGGCGGCTCCGCCACCTCGCCGACCTGGGCGTCGACGCCCTGTGGCTGAACCCGTGGTACCCGTCGCCGATGGTCGACGGCGGCTACGACGTCGCCGACTACCGGGACATCGACCCGGCCTTCGGCACGCTCGCCGAGGCGGAGAAGCTCATCGAGGAGGCGCACGGGCTGGGGATCCGGGTCATCGTCGACATCGTCCCGAACCACTGCTCCGACCGGCACGCCTGGTTCCAGGAGGCGCTGCGGTCCGAGCCGGGTTCCGCGGCGCGGGCGCGGTTCTGGTTCCGGCCCGGGCGCGGCGACGCGCCGCCGAACGACTGGGACTCCATCTTCGGCGGTCCGGCGTGGACCCGGGTGCCGGACGGCGAGTGGTACCTCCACCTGTTCGCGCCCGAGCAGCCGGACTTCAACTGGACCAACCCGGAGGTGCGCGAGGAGTTCCTCGACGTCCTGCGGTTCTGGTTCGACCGGGGCGTGGACGGCATCCGCATCGACTCCGCCGCCGTGCTGGTCAAGGACCCCGACGCGGAGCCGGACGGGCTCGACCCGTACACCGACCGGGACGGTGTGCACGACATCTACCGCGCCTGGCGCCGGACGTCCGACGGGTACGGCGACCGCGCGTTGATCGGCGAGCTGTGGCTGCCCGACCAGAACCGCTTCGCGGCGTACCTGGCCCCCGACGAGCTGCACACGGCCTTCAACTTCGACTTCCTGGGCTGCCCGTGGGACGCCGCGGCCCTGCGCCGGGTGATCGACACGACGCTGGAGACCCACACGCCGCTCGGCGCCCCGCCGACCTGGGTGCTGTCCAACCACGACGTGACCCGGCCGGTCACGCGGTTCGGCCGGGAGGACACGTCCTTCGACCTGAACGACCGGCGGCACGGCGCGCCGACGGACCTGCGCCTGGGGCTCCGCCGTGCCCGGGCCGCCGCGCTGCTCGCGATGGCGCTCCCCGGCAGCGTCTACGTCTACCAGGGCGAGGAGCTCGGTCTCTGGGAGGTCGAGGACCTGCCCGAGGACCGGCTGCAGGACCCCATCTGGTTCCGCTCCGGCCGTACCGACCGCGGCCGGGACGGCTGCCGCGTGCCGATCCCGTGGTCCGGTGACGCGCCCGGCTTCGGCTTCGGCGGCGACCCGTGGCTGCCGCAGCCGCCGGCCTGGCGCGACCTGACGGTGGAGGCCCAGTCAGCCGACGCGTCCTCGACGCTCGGCCTCTACCGGAGGGGGCTGCGGTTGCGTCGTGAGCTGCTCGGTCACGGCTCGATGACCTGGCGGGCGATGGGCGAGGACGTCCTGGCCTTCGACCGGGAGAACGGGATCACCTGCGTCGTCAACCTCGGGGCTCGTCCCGTACGTCTCCCGGAGGACCGGGAGCCGTTGCTGGCCAGCGGCCCCCTTGAGCAGGGCGAGCTGCCCCCGGACACCGCCGTCTGGCTGCGCTGATCCGGCGCGGCGGGGGTCTCCCCCGCCGCGCGTGGTTCCGGCGCCGGGCCGTTCACCGACCGGTCACTTGATCTGTTCCGCCAGCTCGATGATGACCCCCTCGGGGCCACGGACGTAGCAGAGCCGGTAACTGTCCTCGTACTGCGCCAGCTCGCCGACGAGTTCGGCGCCGTGCGCCCGCAAGCGGTCGAGGACATCGTCGATGCCCTCCACCGCGAACGCGACATGACGGATGCCCAGCGCGTTGGCCGGAGCGTGCGGGTCCCCGCCGGGGCCCGACGGCGTGTGATACTTGGCCAGCTCGAGCCGCCCGTGGCCGTCCGGGGTCCGCATCATCACGACGTCCGAACGGACCCCCTCCAGCCCGTTGATGCGGTCCACCACGCGGCCCTCCACCGTCGCCTCGCCCTCCAGTTCCAGTCCGAGCTCGGCGAAGAACGCCGTGGCGGCCGCGAGGTCGTCGACGACGACGCTGACATGGTCCATCCGCTGGATCGTCGCCCCAGCCCTGGCGGTTCGGTCGCGTACGACGGGGACACCGCCATCTCGGGGGTGCCCGGCACCGCCGCCGCGATCGTGCTCGACTTCGCCGGCACCGAGGGGTCGGCCTGCGGCGCGCTGCTGCCGACCGGCCGCGTACGGGACGTGATAGACGGCGTCGAGGTGACGTGCGTCGACAACGGGATGCCGGTCGTGGTCGTCCGCGCGTCCGACCTCGGCGTCACCGGCGACGAGGACCCCGCCGACCTGGGCGCCGACGACCGGCTGCGCGACCGGATCCAGTCGCTCCGGCGGCATGCCGGCAGGCTCATGGGGCTCGGTGACGTCGGGAACACCTCGGTCCCGAAGACCACGCTCGTCGCCGCCCCGCGCGCGGGCGGCGCCATCGCCACGCGCACCTTCATCCCCCTGCGCGTCCACGACTCGATCGGCGTCCTCGGCGCCGTCACCGTGGCCACCGCGCTCCTCATGGACGGGGCGGTCGGCCACGACCTGGCCGAACTCCCGGCCCCCGGCGCCCCCATGAGCATCGAGCATCCCACCGGCAGGCTGACGTCATGGTCGAGCTCGACCACACCGCCGATCGGCCCGCGGTCCGCCGGTCGAGCATCATCCGCACGGCCCGCAAGCTCTTCGACGGGACCATCTTTCCCCGCGCTGGAGGCACCCATGGCGCCCATGCACGAGATCGCCCATATGGCCCACGTCGAGCTCCTGACGCCCGAGCCCGAGCGGAGCCTGTGGTTCTTCACCGAGGTCATGGGGCTGACCGAGAACGGCTCCGAAGGCGAATCCGTCTACCTGCGGGCGTGGGACGACTACGAGCACCACACGCTCAAGCTGACCGCGCACACGACCTCCGGCGTCCGCCGTACCGGACTCCGCGCGTCGAGCCGGGAGGCCCTCGACCGGCGGGTCAAGGCGATCAAGCAGGCCGGTTACGGCATCGGCTGGCGGGACGGCGACCCCGGTCTCGGCCCGACGTACGTCTTCCGTGACCCCGACGGGCACGAGCTGGAGATCTACTGGGAGAGCGAGTGGGGTACGAGGCGCCTCCGGAGCTGGCGCCGTCGCTGAAGAACCAGGCGCAGACGTACCCGGCACGCGGCGTCTGCGTCCGCCGCCTCGACCACGTCAACTTCCTGGCCGCCGAGGTCGAGGGCAGCACCGAGTTCGTCCGGGACGTCCTCGGCGGGCAGCCGACCGAGCAGATCATGCTGGACGGCGGGACCATCGCGGGCCGCTGGCTGACCTTCACGAACAAGTCCTACGACCTCGTCTACACGCGCGACTGGACGGGCAGCAACGGCCGCCTGCACCACATCGCGTTCGCCACCGACACGCGTGAGGACATCCTCCGCGCGGCCGACATCTTCCTCGACAAGGGCGTGTTCATCGAGACGGGGCCGCACAAGCACGCGATCCAGCAGACGTTCTTCCTCTACGTCTACGAGCCGGGCGGCAACCGCATCGAGCTGTGCAACCCGTGCGCGCGGCTGGTGCTCGCGCCCGACTGGAGGACCATCACCTGGACCGAGGCCGAGCGCGCCAAGGGTCAGGCGTGGGGGCTGAAGACGATCGAGTCCTTCCACACCCACGGCACCCCGCCGGTCGACCTGCCGTAGCCGCGGCCCCGCGGGCTCAGGTCGGGAACTCTCCGCACCACGCCCGGGTGACCAGGTGCTTCGGCAGGTACGGCGACGTGGTGTCGACGGGGAACTCCCAGTCTTCGGCGAGGCACGCCATCGCGAGGGGACCCAGGGCCACACGGCCGCGCGGCTCGTTCCTCCTCGGGCCGTCCCAGTAGCGCTCGTGGTACGCGAGGGCCTCGGTCAGGGCAGCGGCGAAGGCGGCCTTGTCCCCGGCGATGAGCCGGTGGAAGAGGGCGACGGGCTGGTAGTCGACCATGTCGAGGAAGTCCCTGGGGGTGCGGGTCGCCACGTGCGGGTGGGACGTCTCCATGGTGGCGATCAGCTTGGGCACGATGTCGTCCATCGGCCGGCGCAGCCAGTGGCTCTGCAGGGTGTCGATCCAGTGGAAGACGTAGTCGTCCTCGGCGCCGGCTCGGCGCAGGTCGTCCAGCGGGACCCGGCTCAGCGTCGCCAGCCGGTCCCGCTCCCGGCAGACGAGGGCGAGCCAGCAGGCGTCGAGCCAGGCGCGGGCGCCGGCGTACGGCGCGGGGCCGGTGGCGGGCAGGTTCAGCACACGGTCGCCGACCCGGCACCGCACGGTGCCCTCCCGCGCGAGCGTGGTGGCGAACATCGCCGAGCCGATCTGCATGGCGGTGACCCAGGCATCCCAGGTCGCCGGCTTGGCGGCGTCGGGGTCGGTCGCGCAGCGAGTGTGGGCAAGGGTCAGGGCCGCCGCGAAGGCCTCCCCGAAACCACCCGGATCCTGCTCCAGCCGCCCGGTGAGCTCGCCCACCGCGCGCGTCAGATCCTCGACGGTGGCCGGCGGGCTCGCCGCGGAGGTCTCCTGCTCCCCGCGCAGCCTCTTCATCAACTCCAGCAGTTCCTGCGGTGGCCGCACGGACGCGGAGCGACTCTGGTGGTCGAAGACCGTGAGACAGACCAGACGTCCCTGGTGCCACCAGTACAGCAGCGGGTTGAGCGAACCGGGCCCGTCCTCGTAGGCGCGGAAGGCGTAGCCGCCCAGGTCGTTCACCGCGTCCACCACGGTGCCGTCGACGATCGGATGGAACGCCAGCAGGTGCCTGGTCGGAACGACGACGAGCGCTCCGGCCTCCGGCAGCTCCCGGCCGGTGACGGCCCGGGCCAGTTCGGGCAGTACGAGCGCCTTGCTCGCGACGAAATGGGAGTCGCCGCTGACCGAGTGCAGCAGCGCCCCCGAGGGCCCGCGCACCTCTTCGTGCTTCACCGGCTCGTTCAGGAGGTTCGCGTGGCCCGCCGCCCACAGCTCGTCGAGGCCGACGCGGGCCACGTCGACATCCGTCAGCATCCGTACGGAGGCGGGCTCGTCCAGCGCCAGGACGGCGAGCAGGTCCTCGGCGACCGGCCGGGCATAGCGAAACTGGTCGGCGGCGGGTCCGGCGAAGGCGTCGCCGGAGACCAGCCGCAGATACGTACGCGGCAGCAGTTCCGCTCGCTCCTCGCCGCCCCGTGAGGCACCCTCCAGCCGGGTGAAGTGCTCGGCGACCAGCTCCGGCCAGCGCTCCTCCGGAACGGTGCGACAACGCTGCGCCAGGTTCGTCAGCGGGTGGAGGTGCCCGTCATGCGCGACGGCCCCTCCCTCGACCACGGGGCGCACGCCCCACCGGGCGAGGAAGTGGTCGGCCACCAGCCAGCGCAGGCGTTCGGCCTGGGGCACGGTGAGCACGGGCAAATGGGCATCGGGCGGGTGGTCCTGGATCACCAGCCAACCCTATGAGGTCGCTTACCGCGCCGTTTCCGAGGTTCCGGAGTGCCGAACCGGAGGGCCGCGCGTATGCGCATTCGTGACAATCGCTCGTTCGCCGCACCCTTGACATGCTTATCTCAGCTCTTAAATCATGTCGTGAAATTAGCCACATGTGAGGAAGTGGACTATGAGCGTGCGGGCCCGTACCGCCATTGGCGCCGTCGTCGGCGCGACCGTCCTCGCCGTTCTTCCCGGTTGCGGGGGTGGGACCTCGACCGACTCCGGTGGCAACAGCCATCCGAAGACCCTCACCTACTGGGCGAGCAACCAGGGCGCCAGCCTGGAGGACGACAAGGCCAAGCTCACCCCCGAGCTGCAGGCGTTCGAGAAACAGACCGGGATCAAGGTGAAGCTCGAGGTCGTTCCGTGGTCCGACCTGCTCAACCGCATCCTCGCCGCCACCACCTCCGGGCAGGGCCCCGACGTGATGAACATCGGCAACACCTGGTCGGCCTCACTACAGGCGACCGGCGCCCTCCTGCCCTTCGACGACAAGAACTTCGCCAAGATCGGCGGTAAGGACCGCTTCCAGGAGTCGGCGCTCGGCTCGACCGGCGCGGCCGGCAAGGCTCCGACGGCGGTCCCGCTCTACTCCCTGTCGTACGCGCTCTACTACAACAAGAAGCTCTTCGGCGACGCCGGGATCAGCAAGCCACCGGCCACCTGGAACGAGCTCGTCCAGGACGGCAAGAAGCTGACCACCGGCGGCCACACCGGCCTGGCCATCGAGGGTGCCAGCATCCCGGAGAACACGCACCACGCCTACATCTTCGCCAAGCAGCACGGCGGTGAGTTCTTCGACGCGCAGGGCAACCCGACGTTCACCGCGCCGGGGGTCGCGGAGGGCGTCAAGCAGTACGTCGACTTCGTGGCCGGTGACAAGATCGCCTCACCGAGCGACGCGGAGTACGCCCAGAACGAGTCCGTCCGCGACTTCGCCTCCGGCAAGGCCGCGATGATCCTGTGGCAGGCCGGCGGCAAGAACTTCCAGAGCCACGGCATGAAGCCCGACGACTACGGTGTCGCGCCGGTGCCCGTGCAGTCCGGGGCGCCCGGACAGGGGCGGAACGTCAACTCCATGGTCGCCGGGATCAACATCGCCGTCTTCAAGAACACCGGCAACCTCGACGGCGCGCTGAAGTTCGTGCAGTTCATGACCAGTGACGCCGAGCAGAAGAAGCTCAACTCCGAGTACGGCTCGATCCCCTCGGTCAAGACCGCCGCGCAGGACCCGGCGTTCGCCACCCCGGAGCAGAACATCCTGCGCACCACCATCGCCACCAGCGCGACGCCGCTGCCGCAGGTGCCCAAGGAGTCGCAGTTCGAGCAGGTCATCGGCGGAGCGCTGAAGGACCTGCTGGCGGACGCGGCGGCCGGACACCCGGTGACGCTGGAGTCGGTGCGCAGCCGGCTCGCCAAGGCCCAGCAGCAGATGTAGCGCGGGTCCGCCACTGATGACAACGACCGCGCATCGTCAGGCGCCCCCCGGAGCCCGGGAGACCGGCCCGGGGGCGCCGCGCCGGCGCCCGTTCCGCCTGCCCGACCGGGTGCGGCGCGGGGGCCTGCCGTACCTCCTCCTGCTGCCCGCCCTCGTCCTCGAGCTCATCGTCCACATCATCCCGATGGTGCTGGGCCTGGTGATGAGCTTCAAGGAGCTCACCCAGTTCTTCATCCGCGAATGGTGGAAGGCCCCCTGGACCGGGTGGGACAACTACCGGGTCGTGGTGAAGGTGAACGGGCCGATCGGGCACGCCCTGCTGAACTCCTTCCTCGTCACCTGCGCCTTCACCATGCTCGCGGTCGGCCTGTCCTGGCTGCTCGGGACGGCGGCGGCCATCCTCATGCAGGACGAGTTCCGTGGCCGGGGGGTGCTGCGGGCGCTGTTCCTCACCCCGTACGCCCTGCCGCTGTACGCCTCGGTGATCGTCTGGGCCTTCATGTTCCAGCACGACAACGGCATCGTGAACCACGTCCTGCACGACCAGCTCCACCTCACCGGCAAGCCGACCTTCTGGCTGCTGGGCGACAACAGCTTCATCTCGCTCGTCGTCGTCTCCGTCTGGCGCAACTGGCCGTTCGCCTTCCTCGTCGTCGTCGCCGGCCTGCAGAACATCCCGCGCGAGCTGTACGAGGCGTCCGCGATCGACGGCGCGGGGATCTGGCAGCAGATCCGCCGGGTCACGATGCCGTCCCTGCGCCCGGTCAACCAGGTCCTCATCCTGGTCCTGTTCCTGTGGACGTTCAACGACTTCTCCACGCCGTACGTGCTGTTCGGACAGGCCCCACCGGCGGGCGGGGACCTGGTCTCGTTGCACATCTACCAGTCCTCGTTCATCACCTGGAACTTCGGCGAGGGCTCGGCGATGTCGGTGCTCATGCTCCTGTTCCTCGGCCTGGTCACGGCCGTCTACCTGCTGGTCACGTCACGAAGGAGGGGCGCCCGTGCCTAGCCGATCACCGATGGCGCCGCCGCGCTCGTTCGTGTGGACCCGGCGTGTCGTCCTGACCCTGCTCACGGTGTTCTCGGCGCTGCCCGTGTACGTCATGCTGAGCAGCTCGCTCAAGCCGCTGCAGGACGTCGCGGGGACGTTCCGCTGGATCCCGGAGCGGATCACCATCCGCCCGTACATCGACATGTGGCGGACCGTTCCACTCGCCCACTACTTCGTCAACTCGATCATCGTCTCGGTCGGCGCGACGGCCTGCTCGGTGGTCGTGGCGATCTTCGCGGCGTACGCGGTCAGCCGCTACCGGTTCAAGGGCCGCCGGCTGTTCACCGTCACGGTGCTGTCCACCCAGATGTTCCCCGGCATCCTGTTCCTCCTGCCGCTGTTCCTCATCTACGTCGGCGTCGGCAACGCCACCGGCATCGCGCTGAGCGGCTCGCGCGGCGGCCTGATCCTCACCTTCCTCACCTTCTCGCTGCCCTTCTCGATCTGGATGCTGGTCGGCTACTTCGACTCCATCCCCGAAGGGCTGGACGAGGCGGCGATGGTCGACGGCTGCGGGCCGCTCGGCGCGCTCTTCCGCGTCGTCATCCCCGCCTCGCTCCCCGGCATCGTCGCCGTGGCGATCTACGCCTTCATGACCGCCTGGAGCGAGGTCCTGTTCGCCTCCGTGATGACCAACGACACGACCCGCACGCTGGCCGTGGGGCTGCGCGCCTACTCGACCGAGACCGACGTCTACTGGAACCAGGTGATGGCCGCCTCGCTGGTCGTCAGCGTGCCCGTGGTCGCCGGGTTCCTCCTCCTGCAGCGTTACCTCGTCGCCGGTCTCACCGCCGGAGCCGTCAAGTGAACGCCGCCATCAGCACAGAAAGGCACTCCGTGGATCACCTCAGCCTGCTCCCCGTGGACTTCGCATGGGGCGTGGCGACCTCCTCCTACCAGATCGAAGGCGCGGTCGACGAGGACGGCCGGTCCCCGTCGATCTGGGACACCTTCAGCCACACCCCGGGGAAGGTGGACGGCGGCGACCACGGCGATGTGGCGTGCGACCACTACCACCGCTGGCCCGAGGACATCGAGCTCATGAAGCGGCTCGGCGTGACCGCCTACCGGTTCTCGATCGCCTGGCCCCGCGTCTTCCCCGGCGGGACCGGTCCCGTGAACGCCCCGGGACTGGCCTTCTACGACCGTCTCGTCGACGCCCTGCTCGAGGCGGGCATCACGCCCTTCCCCACGCTCTACCACTGGGACCTACCTCAGGTGCTCCAGGACGCCGGTGGCTGGACCAACCGCGACACCGCCCGGCACTTCGCCGACTACGCCGCCTGCGTCGCCGAAGGACTCGGCGACCGCGTCAAGGGCTGGGCCACCATGAACGAGCCGATGTGCGCCGCCTGGATCGGCCACCTCGAAGGCCGGCACGCGCCCGGCCTCACCGACGTGAAGGCGGCCGTGCCCGCGTCGTACCACATGCTGCTCGGCCACGGCCTGGCGGCGCAGGCCCTGCGCGCCACCGTGCCCGACGTCCAGGTCGGCATCGTGAACCTGCTGAACCCGGTGGAGCCCGCGAGCGACTCGGCCGCCGACGCCGCCGCCGCGGAACGCTTCGACGGACACACCAACCGCTGGTGGCTCGACCCGGTCTTCGGGCGCGGCTTCCCCGCCGACATGCTCGAGGTGTACGGCGTCGACCTCCCCGAACAGCCCGGTGACCTGGAGACCATCGGCGCGCCCCTGGACTGGCTGGGCGTCAACTACTACCGGCCGGCCGTCGTCGCCGACGACCCGGACGGCGCCCCGCCGTACGTCCGGGAGACCACCCCGTCCGGCCGCCCGCTCACCGGGATGGACTGGGTGATCGAGCCGGAGGGGCTAGCGGACATCCTGAGCCGTGTCGCCGAGGAGTACCGGCCGCCCCGGATGTACGTCACCGAGAACGGCTCGGCGTGGACGGACACGGTCGAGGGCGGGCGGGTGCACGACCCCGACCGCGCCGGCTACCTGGAGGGGCACCTCGCGGCGTGCGCGTCGGCGATCCGGCGCGGGGCGCCGCTGGCCGGGTACTTCGCCTGGTCGCTGATGGACAACTTCGAATGGGCGGCCGGCTACGCCCCCCGCTTCGGCCTGGTCCACGTCGACTTCGCCACGCAGCGGCGCACCGTCAAGGACAGCGGCCTCCGCTACGCCGAACTGATCCGCGACCACCGGCAGCGGGCCGGCGCCTGACCCCTGCCCCGTCGGGCCCTTCCGGGTCCGCCCGCAGACCGCGGCCCTCGCCGGTGTCCGTCTCCCGGCGATGGCCGCGCCATTCCCCCGTGTTGCGCGACGGATTCGTGTGCATCCTCGTGGCCGCCGTCAAAGCGCCGTCGACAGCTTTGTCGGAGCCGCCCGGCATAGTGCTTCCCATGGACTGGAGACCATGGTTGACCCGGTGGAGCGAGGAGTGGATCGGCTGCACCGCTCCCGAGGAGTTGGATCCGGAAGTGGTCCGCGACGGCTGGCTCGGGTTCGCCCCGGCGAGCCCCGAGGCCGTCGCGGCCGCCGAGGAACGGCTCGGGACGGCTCTGCCTCCGTCCTACCGGGAGTTCCTCCTGACCACCGACGGCTGGCGCGACGCCGGATGCTTCGTGTGGCGTATGAGCGACACCTCCACTCTGGGCTGGGTGCGCGACCTTGAGCCGTTCTGGCAGGACTGGGAGGAGCCCGACGACGCCGAGGGTGGTCCGATCAGCCGAGGACTGCTGATCTCACTGGAGACCGACGCGGGCATCTTGTTCCTCGATCCCGGCGACGTGGATGAGAGCGGAGAGTGGGCCGCCTACAGCCTGTTCTCCTGGCGCGCCGAGCCGCCCACCCGCTTCCCGTCATTCATCGCGCTCATGGAGAGCCTGTACGCCGAGTTCCATGAGATGCGCCGGCCCGAAGGGGCGACCCGCGACGCCTGGGCGGCCGAAGTCGAACAGGCGCGCCGCCACGCCCTCGCCGGCGACATCGACGCCGCCGAACCCGTCCTGGCCAAGGCCGAGGACTTCGGCCTGAGCCGCGCCACCATCCTGCGCGCCCAGATCCTTCTCCTTCTCGGGCGGACCGACGAGGCCGAACAACTGCTGGGACGGCTCCTGCACCCCTCGTTCACCCCGGATGGTTTCCTCGCCGACCCGCTGTTCGCCGAGGAGTTCCTTCCGCTGCTGTTCGCCGAGCACGCGAGGACCGCCTCACCGGGCCACAACTCGATCCTGCAGTCCGCGCTCATCGGGGAGCACCCCGAACTGCAGCTCATCATCGCCGAGCACCAGGCACGGCTCCGGCGCGGTGCGGCCCGCGCGACCTACGGCAACCCCGAATTCAACGATCTGGTCCACGCGGCCCTGGAGCGGCACGCGACCGACCCGGACGCGCTGTGGCGGGCCGTCGGCGAGGCGCTCCCCCGCTGGCGGCCCAGGTCCACCGACCACATCGCTCCGGTCGCCCTGCTCACCGCCCCCGCCCTGGCCGACACCCTCACTCCCGAACGCGGCCGCGCCCTGCTGACCCAGCCGCGAGGGTGACCACCGATGATGCCCTTCCCCAGCCGGGACGACGTCGCCATGGAAATGATCATCCGGGCCTGCGGCGGTGCCCATGACCTCCCCGACAACGACCTGCGACAACCGGCCGGCACTGAGACCGACGCGGCAGGCCGCACCGTCAACGTCCGCCGGGACCCCTGCCGCCGCTGCGGGACGGTCCGCCTCACCCGCTGGCGTCCACCCGACCCCGCCGCCACCTCCCAGATCATCGCCGCGATCAGCACGTACGAACGTCCCGAGCCGGGCGACGTGCCCGGCATCACCGAACGCGCCCTCCGCGTGACCGACGAGGAGTACGCCGCCGTCATCGCCGAACGCGGCTTCTCCGCGGGCATCCCGTCCTGCTTCGCCCCCGACCGCCGCGCCACGGCGACCCCCGAACGTCTCGACGTCACCCTTCGCGTCCGAGCAGGCCAGTTCGCCCTGCTCGACCGTGGCCGCTCCCTCGGCGAAGTCCTCCCCGTTCCCCCGCATGCGGAGTCCGCGGGCGAGCTGATCGACGCCGTTCCCGGCGCGGCGCTGCTCTGGGCCCCCATCCACGACGGCGACCTTCCCCTCACCATCCTGATCTGTCCGGCCGATCCGGGGCCGGACCGCTCCTACCCCCGGATCGCGGAACTGAGCTGCCGCTACCACAGCGGCCACGTCACCCTCGGCGAAGTCGCCGGGCACGCCCAGGACCTGCCGCCACTGCCCGCCGGTCACGGTGACTATCGCCTGCGCTTCCACACCACCGACACCCGCGCCCTGCTGCAGATCTGGAATCAGCCCCGCACCAGACCGCACGTACTCCCTTCTGCGGAGCGGTGAATGGGATTCTGGGGGACGCCGGCGTTCGTCCGAACGGTCCGCGCCGGCGTTCTGAGTGCCGGCGTCACCACGCGGCGTCGCGCCGAAATTCGGCCACGACGCGCTCGATCCGAGTTACGTTCGGTGCGTGGGCTGGGCAAGCAGGTTCAGAACGTGGGCGGCGTTGGCGGCGGGGCCGGCGCTGATCGCGGGGGGTGTGGCTCTGGGGGCCGGCCCCTTCGCCGACTTCGAGGCGTTCGAGCGGGCGCCGTTGTGCGCGTCGCCGCCGCCGGCCGACCCGAGTCACTGCGTCACGCGGCTTTCGATGACCGTCATCAAGCGGTCCACGTACACGACCGAGGACCCGGATCCACCGGACCCGCCGCAGTTGCCGCCGCAGCCGCCTCCGATGGGACCGTTCCGGGTGGTTCCCCCGACGGTGGCCAGGCTACGGGTCGTCGCCGCCTCGCGGACCACGCATTACAAGGTCACCGTGCGCACCGCGGACGGGCGATACCACGACTTCGAGGTCGAGCACGACTTCTACAAGGTGGCCAAGGCCGGCACCACCGGTACGGCCGATGTCTGGCACGGCCACGTCGTACGGCTGCGGATCGGCGCGCGCATCGACGATGAGTGGCCAGACTGGAAGCTGGCCCTTCCGGTCTTCGTCGTGCTGGCCGGGGTGGTCCTGTCCGTCGTCGTGGTGATCCGCCTCGTCAAGCGCCGCGTCCGCGAGCGGAGGCGCAAACGGCGGGTCTCCGGCGTTCAGGGGTCCCCGTGGGGGGCTTGGTGACCCAGGGCGGACGCAACGCTCGGTGAAGGCCCCGCTGCCGGGCGATTCGTCCCGATGAGAAGGCCCGCTCCCCCGGTTTCACCGAGCGCTGCGCCCGGCCACGGGGCCGGCTCCCGTAAGGCCTGTCGACACGACCGTCGTCGGAGGCGTTGGTGTGCCGCGCCGGGGACGCAGATCACGTCTCCAACGAAGCCGGGGCGCAACTGCGCGAGGCGTCGGCCTCCGGCGCCTCGGGCAGGCGGGTGACGCGTGCGGCGTCGGCGTAGCGCGCGGCGAGGCGTGCGAACGCGGCGGTCAGCTGGGGCGGGCCGATGACCTCGATGTCGGTGTCGAAGCGGCCGATCGCGGCGGCCAGACCGGTCCATGACCAGGAGCCGAGGGTGAGCCGGCAGCGGTCGGAGCCGAGTTCTTCGACGATTCCGTCCCGGGCGAAGGGGGCTACGGCGGTGGCGGGGAGGTTGAGGACGACCTCGCCGTGGCAGGGCCAGTCGGTGGTGGTGCCGTCGGTCCCCCGGAAACGGCCGGTGACGAAGGCGGATACGCCGCCTCCGGGGAGCTCGCGGGGGGTGAAGCGCGGGCCGGTGGGTGTGCGAGGGCGTATGCGGTCGACGCGGAAGGTGCGCCAGTCGTCGCGGTCGAGATCCCAGGCGATGAGGTACCAGCGGCCTCGCCAGGTGACCAGATGGTGGGGCTCCGTTCTGCGGGGTCGTTCAGCGAGGGCAACGTGGTCTTGGCCGTAGTCGAAGCGAAGCTCCGCACGGGCGTGGATGGCGTTGCTCAGGTCCATGAGGAGCTGCGGGTCACCGGGTGAGGTGTCGTGCTCGGATGGCTGGACGGCGGTGATCTGGAGCATGTCGACGCGGTGGCGCAGACGGGGCGGCAGGACCTGGCGGATGGTCGACAGGGCCCGTGTGGCGTCTTCGCCGATCGTGGTGTCGGTGGCCGCGACCTGGAGCGCGACGGCCAAGGCGACGGCTTGGTCATCATCGAACAGCAGGGGCGGCAGCTGCGAGCCGGCCTCCAGGCGATAACCGCCGGAGGGCCCCTTGAAAGCCGTGATCGGATATCCGAGCTCCCGTAGCCGGTCCACGTCACGGCGCACCGTACGCGAGGTGACGTCGAGCCGCTCGGCGAGGTCCTCACCGGACCAGTCACGGTGCGTCTGAAGCAGCGAGAGCAACGCGAGCAACCGCGACGAGGTTTTCTGCATGGTCCCATTCTGCGCGGAGTACAGGACACACCCTGTCCGCTACCTCTGGAATGGTGGCCACCAGAGTCGCCGAGGGGGCGTTGCCCCTGGCCACGGGGCTGCAGTGCCCGTGAGCCCTATCGGCGCGGCGGCGCATCTCCATCGAACCACGGCAAGGAGCAAGCACATGTCCGTCACCACCACCACCCATCTGAACTTCCGGGGCAGCGCGCGTGAGGCACTCGACTTCTACCAGTCCGTATTCGGCGGGCGCACCGTCGCCGTCACGTACAAGGACGCCGGCGACGTGCGGAACGAGAACGAGGCGGACTGGGTGATGTGGGGCGAGGTCGTCGGCGACAACGGTTTCCACGTCATGGCCTACGACGTGCCCTCCCAGCGGCCGTGGGACCAGGGCGAGAACCCGTTCTTCGTCTCCGTACGCGGCGATGACGCCGACGAGATCAGCGCCCTGTGGCACAAGCTGGCGAAGGGCTCGACGGTGGTGCAACCTTTGGAGGCGTCGCAGTGGGCGCCGCTGTACGGCATGCTCACCGACCGCTTCGGCGTGACCTGGGTCCTCGACGTCGCCGCTCCGTACAACGGCTGAGCCGGCCGGCCAGGCGCAGGAGATCTCCCCGGGCCGCCGCGACGAGGTGGTGCTGGCCACCAAGTTCAGCGGCCCGATGGGCGAGGGCCCCAACCGCGGCGGCAGCTCGCGCCGCTGGATCACGGCCGCGGTCGAGGGTTCACTGCGACGGTTGCAGACCGACCACATCGACCTCTACCAGATCCACCACCCCGACCCGCACACGGATATCGAGGAGACCATCTCCGCGCTCACCGACCTGGTACGCGCCGGGAAGATCCGCGCGATCGGCTCCTCCAACCTGCCGGCCTCGCAGATCGTCAAGGCCCAGTGGGTGTCCCAGCAGCGCGTGTTGCACCGGCTGCGCACCGAGCAGCCCACCTACTCCATCCTCAATCGCGGCATCGAGCGGGAAATCCTGCCGATCTGCCGCGGCTACGGCATGGGCGTCCTCGTGTGGAGCCCGCTCGCCATGGGCCTGCTGACCGGCCGCTACCGTAAGGGCACCGCTCCGCAGGACAACGCCCGCATGCGGTGGGTCCCGCGACGAGGGCAAGCTCGACGCCGTCGAACGACTCCTGCCCGTCGCCGACGAGGCCGGCATGTCCCTCACCCACCTGGCCATGGCCTTCGCCATCGGCCACCCGGACGTCACGTCCGCGATCATCGGCCCGCGCACCATGGAGCAACTGGACGACCTGATCGCGGGTGCGGCCATCACCCTCGACGACGGCGTCCTCGACCGGATCGACGCGATCGTCCCGCCCGGCACCGACCTCGGCCCCCTGGACGTCTCCTACACGCCGCCCTCCGTTACCCGGCCCGCCCCGCGCCGCCGTCCTGTCGACGAGCGGTCCGCGGTCTGAGCGCCCATGACCGTCCTCAGCGCACGCGCCCTGGGCCGCGCGACCCTCGTCCGCCAGTACCTGCTCGAACGCGCGGACACACCGGTCCGTGACGCCGTGGCGCACCCTTGTGCGGCATGCAGGCGCGAGAACCACAGGAGCCGTTCATCGGCCTGTGGTCCCGGCTGCGCGCCTTCAAGCCGGAGGAACTGGACGAGGCGCTGACGGAGCGTGCGGTCGTCCGGACACACCTGATGCGCCGCACCGTCCACCTGGTCACCGCCGACGACGCACTGGCCTGGCGGCCCCGCCACGACGCCATGCTGCGTCAGCGGGTGACGGCCACCTACCGACGCGAACTCGCACCTCGGGTACCACGACCGCAGTCGCATCATCGACGACGCCCACCTCGGTCTGTCCGTCGCGGGCCGACGCGTCGTACTCGTCGACGGACGCGTCGCCGCCACCTGGACCGCGCGCGACCAGCGGCTCCGCGTGACGCCGCTGCGGCCCCTTTCCGTCCCGGAGCGGGCGGCCATCGAGGAAGAGGCCCACGGCCTCAGCGCCTTCCTGGACGAGGGCATCGAACACGGGGAGATCACCGCCGCTCATGCCGACCGCTGAGCACGTGCATCGGCCGACGGCCGTTGCGGCGGCCGCGAGCGTGGGAGGGCCCGCGCGGCGGTGTGCCGCGCGGGCCCGGAGTGGCAGGGGTCAGGAGGTCACGGGTAGCTGACCACGTCGACCGGGGTGGTGGCGGTGCCCTGGGCGGCGCCGCCGGTGTTGTTGATGACGTGGTCGATCGTGCCGTTGCCGCCGAGGGACACCGTCAGCAGGTCGTGGAACTTCACGCCGGATGCGTTCGGCGCCTCGAAGGCGTGCGCGGCGTGGATCGAGGGATCGACGTTGAAGTAGCAGTAACTGCCGAGGCCCCACCCTTCGTGCGTCGTGACGTTCGCCCCCACCTTGTAGGCGGCGTAGCCGTTGGTGGAGCCGTTCATCCAGGCGGCCTGGTTCGGCGGGTCGTACGGCATCTCGTTCTGGAAGAAGTACGTACGGCCGCGCTCGCCGTTCCAGACGACCTCGTACTTCTGGTAATGCTCGACGAACAGGCCGTACGCCGTCACGTCGTTGCCGTTGACGATCAGGCCGGTGTCGGCGGTGTTGCTCGTCCAGCCGACGCCGGAGCCGTGGTCGGCGCGCCAGGCCCAGATGTGGTCGATGATCGCGTTGTTGCTGTTGACGACCAGGCTGTTGGTGGCCTTGCCGACGCCCGCGCCGCCGATCCGGAAGAACACGTCCTGAATCGAGGTCGGGTCAGCGGAGTGGTCGGCCGTGGACCCGCTCGGCCCGACCTGGAGCAGGTTGGGCGAGTTGGTCGCGCCGGCGTCGAACAGCAGCCCGGCGATCTTCACGCCGTTCACGTCGGCGACGGACATCGGCGTGACGCCGTTCTGCGGCACCAGCGTGGCGTAGCCGAGGCCGAGGACGACCGTGTCGGCGCGGGTCACGTTGAGCGTCTGATCGATGTTGTAGACGCCCGGGGTGAACAGCAGGTTGAGGCCCTGGGCCAGCGCCTGATTGAGGGTCGCCGCGCTGTCGGACGGATGGGCGACGTAGAACTGGCTCAGCGCGATCGACGAGCCGGGCGTGCTGCCGCCGCTCCAGGTCGTGCCCTGGGTGTTCTGCCGCAGCGACGGCACGAACACCCGATACGCGCCGGAGGAGTCGACGTACAGGAACGGCTTCTCCCGCGTGACGGGCGAGTTTGCCACCGTGGTGTACGGCGGGTTCGGGAAGCTCTGCGCCGGTGCGCCCGCGACGCCGGTGAACACCATGTTCCACACGCCGTTCATCCAGCCGCCGATCTGGCTGTTACGGGTGAACCACTGCTGCTGGGAGTACGGCTGCACCTGGCCGTCCACCTTGGTGTCGGCGATGTAGCCGCCGCTGGCCCAGCCGTAGCCGGTGGGCGCGAGGTTCAGATCGCCCTTGATGTGCATGCGGCGGAACGGCGCGGCCTGGGACACCGCCCAGCGGTCGGATCCGCCGGTGGGCTGCACAGCCATGTTCTCCGCGGACCGCCAGAAGTTCTGGGTGGCGTTCCCGTTCATCCAGCCGGCGTCGACGTTGACCGAGCCGTTGATGGTGACGTCGTCGGGGTTCGCGCCGAGCCCGGCGATGGAGGTGTAGAAACCGATGTTGGCGTTGACGTTGTAGCTGCCCGGCTTGAACAGCAGCGCGTACCGCTGGCTGCCGAACTGGTTGCTCTCCTGCTGGCTGAACACGCTGTCCAGGCGGCTCTGGATGGTCGACGAGGACATCGACGGGTCGAAGACGAACACGTTGGGCCCGAGGTCGCCGCCGCCGGGGAGCGTGCCGCCGCCCCCGCTCGCGGTGTGGACGACGAACTCCCAGAGCGAGTAGCCGTAACCAGTGGTGCGAGCGGTGCCGTACATGCGAACGTAGCGGCCGGTGCCGCTGACGTTCAGCGTCTCGGTGCCGCCCTGACCGGTCGTGGTGGAGTAGATGGTGGTCCAGGTGTTCCCGTCGGACGAGGTCTGGATCTGGTACGCCTTGCCGGCGGCGGTCTCCCACTGCAGCACCACCTGGCAGACGGACTGCGAGGAGCCGAGGTCGACCTGGAGCCACTGCGGGTCGCTGAAGGCACTGGACCAGCGGGTACCGCTGTTGCCGTCGACCGCGTTCGAGGCGGGGGTGCCGGAGTTCTCGGTCGACGACGCGGTGGCGGGCCGGCCCTGGGCCGCGTTCGCGGTGCCGCAGGTGGCGGCGCCGGATGCCGGGGCGAGGGCGACGAACAGGCCGGTGAGCAGGGGGATGACCGCGGCGATCGCCACCGGCAGGTGGCGTTGGGGCCGCGGTCCGGTACGGGTACGTGGGACGAAGGCGGGTCTCATGAACGTCTCCCGGTTTCGGGGGCGGGGAGGAGACGACGCGTGCGGCGCCTTCGGTGCACGCGTCGAGCGGAGCCGTTTGATACAGGGCTTAATTAATGACGTGATTTAACCTCGGAGGTGTCGCATCGTCAAGGCCGCGTAACACCCGGCAGCGCGGCTTTTCGAGCGCTTGTTATAAGATCTGAACTAATCGGGGAGGTCGGTATGCGGGAGCACGTCACATCGGAACGACGGCGAGGCACGGTGCGGGACCTCCGTCGTGACAATCGGTCGGTCCTGCTCTGGTCGCTGTACTTCGACCAGCCCTGCACGCGCCAGGAGCTCAGCCAGGCGACCGGCCTGTCCCCCGCGTCGGTCAGCAACGTCGTCCGGGAGCTGATCGAGGAGGGCGTCGTCGCCGAGGCCGGGGCCGTCGACTCCGACGGCGGGCGGCCGCGCGTCCTGCTGCGGATGAACCGCGACTACGGATACGTCATCGGCGTCGACGTCGGCGAGACCCGCGTCCGGGTCGAGCTGTTCGACCTGGCGATGAACGAGCGGGCCAGGGCCGACTATCCGCTCGACCCCAGGGAGCACGGCGTCACGACGATCGTCGAGCGGATCCTGGAGGGCCTGTCCGCCGTGCTCGCCGACGCGGACGTCGACGCCTCGGCGGTGCTCGGGGTGGGCATCGGGGTCCCCGGCGTGGTCGAGCAGGGCGACGAGGTGCTCGTGCACGGCCAGACGTACGGCTGGGACGCCGTCCCCCTGGAGCGCCTGCTGCGATCCGGGACCGACCTGCCGCTGCACATCGACAACGGCGCCAACACGATGGGCCGCGCCGAGATGTGGTTCGGCGCCGGGCGGGGCGCCCAGCACGCGGTGGTCTGCCTGATCGGCTCGGGGGTCGGCGCGAGCATCATCGCGCACGGCAGGACGCACCGCGGATCCACGTCCAGCGCCGGCGAGTGGGGACACACCACCGTCGTGGTCGGCGGTCGCGGCTGCCGGTGCGGCGCCGCCGGATGCCTGGAGGCCTACGTCGGCGCCGAGGCCGTCCTCGACCGCTACGGCAGGACGCCCGGCCAGGACGAGGAGTCGGCGCTGGCCGCCCTGCTCGACGCGGCCGCCCGTGGCGAGGACGACGCGACGCACGTCCTCGACGAGACCGCGCTCTACCTCGGAGTCGGCCTGGCCGACCTGATCAACCTCTTCAACCCCGAGCGGATCATCCTCGGCGGCTGGGCCGGCCTGCTGCTCGGCGAACGGCTGCTGCCGGCCATCCGCGACGCGGCGCAGCAGAACTCGCTCAAGCACGCCTTCTCCTCGACGTCGATCGAGCTGGGCCGGCTGGGCCCCGAGGCCGTGGCACTCGGCGCGGCCACCCTCCCCATCGAGCTGTTCCTCAACGGCGCCCCGCTCTCCCTGGCGGACCGCCGCCGCTCCGCCGGCTGACCACGGTTCAAAGCCCGCCCACTCCTGCCGATCAACGCGACGGCGCTACACGCCGCCGCTGTCCGTGTCGAGCGCGCCCGGAGAACGCGCGTCAACTACAGGTTGACGATTGAGGGATCGTCAATCTACGGTTGACGCATGAGTCCACTCGACATCAGCCTCGCCGACCTGATCGCCCATCTCGACGAGGACCTCCCCGACGCCAACGACCTGGCTCGCATCAGCGAGGCGCACCTACGTGCCCAGACCCTGTCCGACCTCGCTGACCAGCTCGTCGGCCACTACGTCGGCAAGGCCAAGCAGGGCGGCGCCTCATGGAGCGAGATCGGCGACGCCATCGGGGTGTCCAAGCAGGCCGCCCAGCAACGCCACGCGCCCGCCGCGTTCGATCGGTTCACCGATCTGAACCGGCACAGCATCGTGCTGGCGCAGGAGGCCGCCCGAACGCACAAGCACGACTTCATCGGCACCGAACACATCCTGCTCGGCCTGCTCGGCGAACCGCGGGGCCTGGCGTACGAGGTGCTGATGGCGAAGACCGAGTCGGAGCAACGCATCCGCGACGCGATCGAGGAAGCGATGCCGCCGGCCGGAGAGAAGGCGCTGCGAGGTCACATCGCGTTCCGGCCGGAGAGCAAGGAGGCCATCGAGCAGGCACGCCGCGCGTCGGACGACCTCGGCCACGACTGGGTCGGCACGGAACACACACTGCTGGGCCTGATCCGCGCCGAGGAGAGCCCGGCCGCGCGGATCCTGCGCAACCTCGGCTTCACCTCGGACGAGTTGCACGAGACGGTCAAAACCGAGATCACCGAACGACTCGCCGCCCGCGACGAGCAGTAACGAAACGATCAGTCGCCCCGGCGAACCAGGCCGGCTGGGGGGCTTGTCGTGATCCCTGGCCTTCGCTGCCTCCTAGAGGCACCGCATGCCAGGGATCACGACATCCTGTACCGCACCGCGCCGCGTCATCGCGGCGGGGACGCGTTAGACCGCAGCGGGGGACGCGTTAGCGCTTTCGTCGGTCCAGGAAGGCCGTCATGCGGGTCTGCTTGTCCTCGCTCTCGAAGAGCAGGGCCTGGGCCGCCAGGTCGAAGGTCGTGGTCGCGGGCCGGGTGCTGCGCAGCGCGAGCTTGGTCAGCTCCAGGGCCCGCCACGAGCGCTCGGCGATGGTGGCCGCGAGCGCCCGGCCGCGTTCGGCCAGGTCCTCTCCGTTCTCGACGACCTCGTCGACCAGGCCCTCGGCGAGAGCCTGGTGGGCGTCGAGCCGCGCTCCGGCGTACAGCATGCGGCGGGCGGTGGCCAGGCCGACCAGTTGGGGCAGCCGCCAGTTCGCGCCGGCGCCGGCGATGATGCCCAGCGACAGCTCCGGCTGGGCGAACCGCGCGTTGGCCGAGGCGATGCGGAAGTCGCAGGCCAGCGCCAGCTCGCAGCCGCCGCCGAACGCGGGGCCGTCGACGAGCGCGATCGTCGGCCAGCGGTGGGCCTCCAGCCGTTCGAACAGGCCGGCGTTGATGGCCAGCAGCGCCGCGTCGGCGTCGCGCTCGCGCAGTTCGGCGATGTCGGCCCCGGCGGCGAACATGCCGGGCGTGGTGGAGTGCACGATCAGGACGCACGGCTCGCGGCGGGCCTCCTCCAGCACCGCCGCCAGCTCGGTGACCATCGCCTGGTCGAGCGCGTTGTGCTTGGCGGGCCGGTCGAGGCCGACCCACCACACATGTTCCTCACGGCGAACCTGGACCAGTGTCATGACGTCACTCCGCTCCCGCCAGGGGTGTTCCGGTCACGGTACGGCGGCACAGCAGCGGGGCGGGCCGGTAGCGCGGTTCCCCGTACATCTCCTGGAGGCGGAGCAGGATCTCGAACACGGTCGCGGCGCGCCAGCGGTCACCCCAGGCGAGCGGGCCGAGGGGGTGGCCGGCGCCCAGGCGCATGGCCGTGTCGATGTCGGCGGCGGTGGCGAGGCCCTGCTGAAGGGCGTCGACGGCGAGATTGACCAGCATCGCGACGGTGCGGGTGACGATGAGGCCGGGTGTGTCGTCGATGACGTGCACGGCCAGGCCGGCGGCCTGCAGCAGGCCGATCGCCTCGTTCAGGGACTCTTCGGGGCAGCCGTCGCAGGGTGCGATGGCGATGGCGGTGGCGGTGGCGTCGTCCAGCGTACGGTCGACGAGGATCACCGTTCCGCCGTACTCCTCGGTTAGCTCGGTGGCCGTGAAGCCGTTACTGCGGACGAGCAGCGCACCGCTCGGCAGGACGACCGTGCCGTTCGACAACTCACCGTCGCGGACGTCGACCTCCGCGCGGGCCAGGAGCGGACGCAGATCCTCCGCGCCGTTCACGGTCACTTCGCCGGTCGGTGCCGGGCGGGGCGCGGCCGGGGTCGCCTCCGGCGGGCGCGCGTCCTCGCCGTAGTCGTAGACGCCGCGTCCGCTCTTGCGGCCGAGCCTGCCCGCCTCCACGAGGGCGCGCTGCGCCGGGGAGGGTGCGAAGCGCGGGTCCTGGGCGAACGCCGTCCACACCGAGCGGGTGACGGCCTCGTTGACGTCGTGGCCGATCAGGTCCATCAGCGCGAACGGGCCCATCGGGAAGCCGCCGGCGCCGGTCAGGACGGCGTCGATGGTCTCGGGCGCGGCGGCGCGCTCCTCGTACAGGCGCCAGGCCTCGGCGTAGTACGGCCGGGCGATCCGGTTGACGATGAAGCCGGGGGTCGCGGCGGCCCGTACGACGGTCTTGCCCCACCGCTCGACGAGAGCGGCCGTCCAGTCGGCGAGCTCCGCCGAGGTGTCGGCGCCGGCGATCAACTCGACGAGGCGCATGCGCGGTACCGGGTTGAAGAAGTGCAGGCCGAGGACGCGCTCGGGGTGCTCCAGGCCTGCCGCGATCGCGGTGGGTGACAGGGACGAGGTGTTGCTGGCCAGCACGCACTCGGGGCCGACCGCCCGCTCCAGGTCGGCGAACAGGCTCCGCTTGACCGCCAGGTCCTCGACGATCGCCTCGATCACCAGCACGGCGGGGGCGAGCGCGTCGACCGAGTCGACGGCGGTCAGGTTCAGGGCCTCCGGGTCCGCGTCGATCTTGCCGCGGGCCACCAAGCTCTTCACCCGTTCGCGGATGCCGGCCACCGCGCGGTCGGCGGCGCCGGGGACGGCGTCCAGCAGCAGGACCGGATGGCCGGCCAGCGCGGCGACCTGGGCGATGCCGGTGCCCATGGTGCCCGCACCGACCACGGCGACGACGTCGTGCATGGTGTCCCTTTCAGCCGATCCGACGCAGGTCCGTACGGTAGCGCGCCGCGTTCTCCTGGTAGAGGTCGACGGCCTCGGCGATCCACTTGTCCAGGCCCGGGGCGGGCCGCTGCCTGGCCGGCACGCCCACGGCGATGTGCCCGGCGGAGACGCGGGCGTCCTCGGGCACCAGGGCGGCGGCGCCGACCGCGGCGCGCGGCTCGATGACGGCGCGGTTCAGGACGATCGACCCGGACCCGATGAGGCAGCCGTCGCCGACCGTGCAGCCCTCCAGGTGGACGTTGTGGCCGACGACGCAACGGGTGCCGATGAGCGTCGGCCACTCCTCGGTGGTGTGCAGCACGGTGCCGTCCTGGATGGAGGTGGCCGCGCCGACCTCGATGCGCCCGTAGTCGCCGCGCAGCACCGCGGCGGGCCAGACGGAGGCGTGCGGGCCGATCCTGACCGCGCCGATCACGGTCGCGTCCGGGTGCACGAACGCGTCGGGGTGGATGTCGGGGGTCAGCTCGCCGAGGGCGTAGATCGCCATCAGGTCTCCAGCTTGAGGTTGTAGACGCGGGCGGCGTTGCCGCCCAGCACGAGTGCGGCGGTCTCCTCGTCGGGGCAGAGCGCGGCGACCGCGCGGGCGTTCTTCGCGATGCCCGGCACTCCCGGCCAATCCGTGCCGAAGATCATGCGGCGGGTGAGGCGGTTCCAGTTGTGCTTGGCGTAGTAGTCGCGCAGGCGGGACGGGGGCAGGCCGGACAGCTCGATCCACACGCGTTCGTTGGACAGGGCCATGAAGGCGGCCGCGTCGTACCACCAGCCGCGGCCGCCGTGCGCGAGCGCGATGTTCAGCCGCCGGAAGTCACGCAGCACGTCGTCGAGCAGGACCGGGTCGGCGAAGCGGTTGCTCGAGCCGGGGAACGTGCTGGTCCCGCAGTGCACGACCAGCGGGATCCCGGCCGCCTGGCACACCTCGTACGCGGGGTACAGAGCGCGGTCGTTCGCGGCGACGCCCGCGTGCACCGGATGCAGTTTGCAGGCGACGGCGCCGAGGTCGAGCTGGCGCTGCAGCTCCTCGTCGATCGGGTAGTGCAGGTGCGGATTGATGTTGGCGATCAGCTTGATCCGCGCCGGGTCGTACGCGGTGAGCGGCAGCATGTCCTCGACCGGCTGGTACCCGGTGGCCTTCGGGCTGTACTCGGCGAGCACGAGCGCGATGTCCACGCCCTCGTCGGCGAGGTACGCGGCGAACCGGGCGGGGTCGACCGTGCCGGAGGCGTCGTACACCCGGTCGAGGACCTCACGGTCGCCGAAGTCGTGCGCCCACTGTTGCCACGCGGGCTTGAGCGTGGGCAGCCGGGCGGCGTGCAGGTGGACGTCGACCAGGGGCATGCCGTCGAGCATCAGACCGCCTCGTGCGCGGCGGCGGGGTCAGGGTTCGCGGACACCCTTCCATCCTGGCGGATCGCCGTACGCGCGGTGAACCCGGCGGCATTGTGGATCACGACAGCGCGGCCTCCTGGTGCGGGCCGGACAGCACACCGGTGGCGTGGGCCCGCAGCTCCACGCGCCGTACCTTGCCGGTCGGGGTTGTCGGCAGCGCCTCGACGAACAGCACCCGGCGCGGCCGCTTGAACGACGGCAGTCCCGCCCGGCAGAAGTCGACCAGCTCTGACTCCGTCACCTCGGCCGCCGGAACGACGTAGGCGACCGGCTTCTCCAGGCCGTCGGTGTCGATGCCGGCCACCACGACGGCCTGGGTGACCGCCGGGTGGGCCAGCAGCCGGGTCTCCACCTCGGCCGGTGACACCCACATGCCGCTGGCCTTCAGCATGTCGCTCGTACGGCCCTGGCAGACGTAGTAGCCGTCGGCGTCCCGCACGTACGTGTCGCCGGTGCACAGCCACTCGCCCTGGAACACCTGGCGGGACGCCGTGTACCGGGACCAGTACCCGGTCGCGGTCGACTCGCCGCGGACGTGCAGGGTGCCGGGCGTTCCCGGGGCGGCCTCGCGCCCCTCCTGGTCGAGGATGCGCAGGTCGTAGCCGGGCACCGCGCGGCCGGTCGTGCCGGGCCGTACGGCGCCCTCCTTGTTGGACAGGAAGATGTGCAGCATCTCGGTCATGCCGATGCCGTCGAGGATGTCGACGCCGAAGTGCTCGGTCCACCGGTGGTACAGCGTGGCGGGCAGCGGCTCGCCGGCCGAGGCCGACAGGCGTACTCCCCCGAGCGCCGCGCGCGGCAGCTCGGCGCGGAGCATGTTGGCGAAGAACGTCGGCCCGGCGAAGAACAGCGTCGCGCCGAACGTACGGGCGCGTTCGGCCAGCAGGTCCGGCCGGGACGGCGCGGGTTCGAGGATCGCGGCGGCGCCGGCCCACAGGGGGAACAGCAGCGAGTTGCCCAGGCCGTAGGCGAAGAACGCCTTGGCCGCCGATAGGCAGCGGTCGCCGGGGCGGACGCCGAGGACCTGGGCGCCGTACGTCTCGCAGACGACCCGGACCGAGGCGTGGCGGTGCATCGCGGCCTTGGGCGTGCCCGTGGTGCCCGACGTGTAGAGCCAGAACGCCGGGGAGTCGGCGGTCGTGGTCGGCCGCTCGCCGTCCGGCTCCGCGCCGGCCAGGTCCGCCAGCGTGTGCACCGGCACCGGGGCGGTGATCGTGGCGCCGGCCGCGGTGAGGACGCCGGTGAGTTCGGGCGCCGCGGCGGCGGCCGTGGCCGCGACCGCGGTGAACTCCGGCGTCACCGCGAGCAGGCGCGCCCGCGAGTCGCGCAGCAGCTCGGCCAGCCCGTCGGCGTGCAGCATCGTCGAGACCGGGACCGGGATGGCGCCGATCCGCAGGGCCGCGAGGAAGACCGTGACGAAGTCCGGTGAGTCGGCCATGAACATCAGCACCCGCTGCTCGGGCAGCAGGCCGATCGCGCGCAGCCCGGCGGCGGAGCGCCGGACGCGCTCGTGCAACTGGGCGTAGGTGAGGTCCCCGCCGGCGCCGGTCAGCGCCAGACGGTCGCCCGCGCCCCGTTCCAGGTGGCGGTCGAGCAGGTAGAGGCAGGCGTTGAAGGATTCGCTCATGAGCCGACGTCCGGTCAGGCGAGGTGGACGTAGTCGTAGTCGAATGGCTTGCCGTTGATGCCCTGGCGGGGCGGGGCGATCCAGGCGGCGATCTTCCCTCGCTCGTACACGGGCCGCATGAGCGAGCGGACGTAGGCCTTGTCGACGTCGGTGGGCAGCCAGTCGCCCTTGCGCCGGTCCCACTCCTCCTGGGAGATGACCTCGCCGTCCGGGGTGACCTGGATGCCGGCGAACGCGCCGACCTGCCGGTTGAAGGCGACGCTCGGCAGGCGCAGCCGCTGCGGCAGGCCGGCCTCCTCCAGGATGCGGTTCCACCGGTTGACGCCGCTCTGGCAGTCGGCGATGTACTCGCGCCGCAGGTCGGTGTTGAGGCCCACCAGCGCGGCGACCTCGGTCTGCCCGACCCGGCCGTCAACGACCGCGTCGACCATGATCGAGTCATCGGTGAGCCGGTGGTCGTCCTTGCGGCGCTCCTCCGACCAGCGGCCCTTGATCCCGGCGGTGAAGTAGTTCGCGACGTTGGTGGAGGTCTCGGAGCCGAACAGGTCCAGCGACACCGAGTAGTGGAAGTTGAGGTACTTCTGGATCACGCGCAGCGGGATGCCGCCGTGCCCCACGACGTCGTCGGTGTCGTGCTCCCGCATCAGCTCCACGGTCCGCAGCACCACCCGGTCGATGCCGGTGGTGCCCACGAACATGTGGTGCGCCTCCTCCTTCAGCATGAACTCGCACGTCCGTGACAGCGGGTCGAAGCCGCTCTCCTTGAGCGTGCCGAGCTGGTACTTGCCGTCCCGGTCGGTGAAGTAGGTGAACATGAAGAAGGACAGCCAGTCCGGCGTCTCCTCGTTGAACGCTCCCAGGATGCGCGGGGAGTCCTCGCTGCCGGAGTTGCGGTGCAGCAGTTCCTCGGCCTCCTCCCGGCCCTCGCGGCCGAAGTAGGCGTGCAGGAGGTACACCATCGCCCACAGGTGGCGGCCCTCCTCGACGTTCACCTGGAACAGGTTCCGCAGGTCGTACAGGCTCGGCGCGGTCGCCCCGAGGTTGCGCTGCTGCTCGACCGAGGCGGGCTCGGTGTCTCCCTGGATGACGATGAGGCGCTGCAGCTCCGCGCGGTACTCGCCGGGGACCTTCTGCCAGGCCGGCTCGCCCTTGTGCTCGCCGAACGCGATGCGTCGGTCCTTGCGCGGCTCGGCCAGGAAGATGCCCCAGCGGTAGTCGCGCATCGCGACGTGGCCGAAGTGCGCCCACCCTTCGCGGCCCACGTTGACCGCGGTGCGCAGGTAGACGTCCTCGGTGGGCAGGGTCGGGCCCATCGACTCCCACCAGGACAGGAAGTTCGGCTGCCAGGACTCCAGGGCCCGCTTCAGGCGGCGGTCGTCGCGCAGGTCGACGTTGTTGGGGATCTTCTCGCCGTAGTCGGCGGTCGTCGTCATCTCAGACTCGCTTCTGGTCGAAGTCGGCGCGCCGTCCGGTGCCGAACCTGCGCAGCGCGCCGTCCGGCCCGGAGGCGTTGGGGCGGTAGAAGATCCAGTTCTGCCAGGCGGACAGCCTGCCGAAGATCTTGGTCTCCATCGTCTCAGGCCCGGCGAAGCGGTAGTTCGCCTCCAGCCCGGTCAGCGCGTCCGGGCTGAACCCGGCCCGCTCCTCGACCGCGATGCGCACCTCCTCGTCCCAGTCGATGTCGTCGGGGATGAAGGTGACCAGGCCGAGCCGCTCGGCGTCCTCGGCCGGCAGCGCCTTGCCCTCCGCGGCCTCGGCGGCGGCGAGCGCGTCCGCGTCGCCGTGGAAGCGGGTCGCCAGGCGGCTGAGGCCGTTGCCCATCGGCAGCGGCCCCAGGTTCATCCGGCCGACGGTGATCGCGGCCGGCTCGGCGTCGGGGTCGACGTCCTCGAACACGCCCGCGAGCTGGAAGGACCGGTCGGCGGCCAGCGCGAGCTCCAGCAGCGAGCCGGCGAAGCAGCTTCCCGGCTCGATGAGCGCGATGAGACTGCGGCTGGTGACGTCGAGCCGCTTCAGCGTGCGTTTCAGGTAGAGGACGATCTCGCGGACCAGCCAGTCGCCGGAGTGCTCCAGCAACAGCGCGTCGTACGCCAGCACCCGGGCCGCGTCGCCCTTCGTGCGGAACACCCAGGTGCCCAGCTCGATCTCGTTCGTGCGCAGGTCCAGGATCAGGTCGTCCAGCTCGCGGGTGAGGGCGAGCGGCCAGAAGTCCGCGCCCTGGGCGTAGACGCCGGCGGCGTCGGCCGGCGGGTCGCCGTCCGGGCCGAGGACGGTGAGCTCCACGACGCCGCGGTCCCGGTCGAGGTCGGCGCCGACGTACCGGTAGCCGATGTGGTCGTCGGTACGGGTCTTGGCCAGGGGGGTCAGCTCGATCCCGCCGGCGTCGGCGGGCCGGTCCGAGCGCGTCGCGAGGGCGGCGGCGCGCTCGGCGACCGTACGGTCCCAGGCGGTGCGCGGCACGGCCTCGTCCACCAGCCGCCACCGCACCGCCTTCCGGCCGCCGATGCCCTCGGTCTTGGTGGAGAAGTAGTCGGCGAGGTCGCGCCGCACGTGCCGCTTGTCGACCACGCGGGTGAGCCCGCCGGTGCCGGGCAGGACGCCGAGCAGCGGCAGTTCGGGCAGCGACACCGTCGAGGAGCGGTCGTCGACCAGCATGATGTGGTCGCAGGCCAGGGCGATCTCATAGCCGCCGCCGGAGGCGGTGCCATTCAGCGCGGCGAGGTAGGTCTGGCCGGAGTTGGCGCTCGCGTCCTCGATGCCGTTGCGCGTCTCGTTGGTGAACTTACAGAAGTTGACCTTCCAGGAGTGGGAGGAGGCCGCCAGCATGCGGATGTTGGCGCCCGCGCAGAACACCTTCTCCTTGCCGCCCGTGACGACCACGGTACGGACCTCGGGGTGCTCGAACCGCAGCCGTTGCACCGCGTCGTACAGCTCGATGTCCACTCCCAGGTCGTAGGAGTTGAGCTTCAGCTCGTAGCCCGGCACCAGGCCGCCCTGCTCGTCCACGTCCATCGTCAGCGTGGCGACGGGCCCGTCGAGGCCCAGCCGCCAATGTCGATAGTGCGGCGGAGCGGTCCGGAAGTCGACTCTCTCGGGCCGAACGGGTTCCTCGGCCGCCGCGTTCGGCTGGACGGTGGGCTCGCCGGCCAAGCTGCTCATCAGGAGATCCTCCCGTCGATCCAGATGAGGCAACACTCTACGGATTCATCAACTGCCGTCAATAGTTCGTAGAGTATTGGTCCCGCCGCGCCCCGATGGCCGGCCTGCCCGGGTGGACGCGCTCAGCGACGAAGGTGGGGCAGGACCTCGCGGCCGTAGAAGTCGATCACACGCGGTTGGTCCGTCTGGCCGGAATGGACGAACGGCGTGACGCCCGCGTCGAGGAGCCGCTGCAGCGCCGTGATGTGCACCTGCGGGTCGGTGCCGCGCAGCCAGGCGGCGTACACCTTCTCCAGCGGCCAGCGCTGTTCGGCGATGCGCTGGATGGTCACCGGATCCGGCTGGTACAGCAGGTCGCCGAACCCGTGGACGGTGAAACGCCACTTCTCCGCCGCCTCGTCGGCCTCCGCCCGGCCGCCCACCACGACCCACGTCTCGGCGAACTTCGGCATGCCGTCGGGATCCCTGCCCGCGGCACGGGCCCCGCGGGCGAAGGCGTCGCGCAGCCGCGGGTCGCCCAGGTCCTTGACCCCGCCGATCCAGCCGTCACCGTGCCGCCCCGCCAGGTAGGCGCTCTTCGGCCCGCTGGCCGCGACGTAGATCGGGACCGGCCGCGCCGGCACGTCGTACAGCCTGGCCCGATCGGTCCGGTAGAACCGGCCGTGGAACGTCACCCGCTCCCCCGTCCAGAGCCGGCGGATCAGCTCGATCGCCTCGATCAGCCGATCATGCCGTTCGGAATACCGGTCGAAGCGCCCGGTGGCGGCCAGCTCGTTGAGCGCCTCACCGGCGCCGACGCCCAGGAAGACCCGGCCCGGATACAGCACTCCCAGCGACGCGAACGCCTGCGCCACCACGGACGGGTGGTACCGGTAGAGCGGGCAGGTGACGCCGGTCCCGTACGTCAGGTGCGACGTGTGCTCGCCGATCAGCGCCAACGAGAGCCAGGGGAACATCGCGTGGCCCTCATTGTCCTGCCACGGCTGGAAGTGATCGCTCGTCCAGGCGTAGCCGAACCCGGCCCGGTCCGCCAGTTCGGCGAACCGGACGATGTCCGGCGTCCGGAACTGCTCATGCCCGAGCGCGATCCCGACCGGGGCCACCGGCCGGCCGCCCGGCACCGCCGGCACCGGCCCTGCGGTACGCCGCACGCCCGCGGCGCACAGCGCCGCGGCTCCGAGCATCGAGAACCGCCGTCTCGACAGGCCGTCACCGGGCTCGTCCTCCGGCCACCGGCCGTACTCATGTCCGCCCATCGCCAGATCCCCCCGCGCCTAACGACAGATAACCCCTTATCCGGCAAATACCCACAAAAGTGGTCACGGTCCGCCCGCCGGCGGTCAGACCGCCCCGGAGTGAAACCACACGCCTACATCCCGAGGATGACGTCCGGCGATGTCAGCCTGACGCGGTACCAAGATCACGACCGTGGATCGACGCCACGGACCGGACCGCGCCCTTAGCGTCGCACCAGCCACGGCACCGCGTGCGGCGCAGGCCGGACGGCCCGGGAGAGCACGGCTCACGTTCGGCCGGCTCCGCAGGCGGCCGCGGCCGCGCACGCGGTCACTCCGCTCCCCCGACGCCGAAGGATCGAACGCGCCCATGGGTTCCACCCTCATCGTCACGAACGACTTCCCGCCTCGGCAGGGCGGGATCGAGACCTTCGTGCACGCGATGGCCACACGCCTGCCGGACGACGTCGTCGTCTACACCTCCCACGAGGACGGCGACACCGCCTTCGACGCCGCCCTTCCGTTCCCCGTCGTCCGCGATCGGAGCCGTACGCTGCTCCCGACCCGCAGGGTCGCCCGGAAGGCGGTCGAGCTCGCCCGGGCCCACGGCTGTGACCGGGCGTGGTTCGGGGCCGCGGCGCCGCTCGCCCTGATGGCCCCGGCGCTGCGCCGCGGCGGTGTGGAGCGCATCGTGGCCACCACGCACGGCCACGAGATCTGGTGGGCCAAGGTGCCCGGCACCCGCCGGCTGATGCGGCGGATCGGCGACGGCGTCGACGTCGTCACCTAATCTCGGCCCGTACACGCGCAGCCGGATCGAGCCGGCCCTGGGCCCGAGCCCGCGGCTCAGCCGGCTCGTCCCCGGCGTCGACGCCGGCGCGTTCCGCCCCGATGCGGCCGCCGCCGAGCGGGTACGCGCCGACCTGCGCCTGTACGGCAGGCCGGTGATCCTCTGCGTCGCCCGGCTGGTGCCGCGCAAGGGGGTGGACCTGCTGATACGCGCGCTTCCGCTGGTCCGGCGCCAGCTCCCGGAGGCGGTACTGCTCGTCGTCGGCGACGGGCCGGACCAGGATCGGCTGCGCAGCCTGGCACGGCGGCACGCCGATGGGTCGGTGTACTTCGCCGGCGGCACGCCGCACGCCGCGACACCGCCCTACTACGCCGCCGCGGACGTCTTCGCGATGCCGTGCCGCACCCGTCTGGGCGGCCTGGAGGCCGAGGGTCTCGGGATCGTCTTCCTCGAGGCGGCCGCGAGCGGCCTGCCGGTGATCGCCGGTGACTCGGGCGGCGCGCCCGACGCGGTGCTCGACGGCCGGACCGGCAGACTGGTGGACCCGACCGACGCGGCCGCGATCGCCGAAGCCCTGACGACCACGCTGCTCGCCCCCGAGCGCGCCGCCATGGGCGCCGCGGGCCGCGACTGGGTCCGGCAGGCGTGGTCGTGGGACACGTCGGCCCGCCACCTGGCCGAACTCCTAACGCCCGATCACGACCGGGCCACCACGATTTCCGACGGCGTCTGACGCACTCGCGCAGCCGTCTGACGTCCTCGCGAATTTCGGCTAGCCGAAATGGCGATAACACCCTGCTGAACCTCAATAGCTACCCGGTGAATAATGAGGCGTCCGCCTCCAAGGTAACCTGTGCTGACCGATCGCTGACGCCATAACCCTCACCTGCAATCGCAAAGGAACTCTTCACCGACATGTCGCGACGTTTGGTGCTAATCGCTGGGGCCGGGGTCACCGCCGCCGCAGCAGCCGTAGTCGTCAATCGTGGCGTATCAGGATCGGCTACTCCCGCCTCTGTGGACGCCTCCAGAGCCTCCGCGACAACGGTCTACACGCCCTCCGTCCATGCCGCCGCGATGCCTCTGGACGCCTATCAGCTCAGCGCCGCGCAGGAGGCGCAGAAGGTCAACCTCAGTATCCTCATGGACCGCGCTTGCATGAGGTCGTTCGGGCTGTCCTACCTCCCGCACTACACCGACCGCACGAAGATCATTACGGCGACATTCGCCGTCTACAACAGCCGCCGCTACGGGATCAGTGACCCGGTCGCCGCGAGCAGATTCGGCTACCATCCGCCCTCGCAGCCAACGACCACCGGCTCCTCCGACGACGGCGATCAAGCCGACACCTCACCGACGACGATGTCGCCCGACAAAAGGCGGGTCTTCACTGGCGTGGCGGCGAAGCAGCTGCCGTCCTTCACAGCGAAGACACCGGACTCGGCGGTCTCGCCCGGCACTTACCTCGGCAAGACCATCCCAGCTGGAGGATGCAGCGGCCAGACGCACCGGGAGCTGAAGGACGACCCGGCGCCCGGCGCGGCGAAGGCGAACGAGCTGGCGGCGAGGCTGAACCAGGAGGCGTTCACCAAGACCCTCCACGACCGCAGAGCTCTCACGGCAAGCGCCGCATGGCGGCAGTGCATGACGGCCAAGGGCTACTCCCGTTACGCCACCCCGCTGGCGGCCAGTGCCGGCTTCAACCTCAACGGCCCGGTGACCAAACGGGAGATCAAGACGGCTGTCGCCGACGTCGCCTGTCAGCAGCAAGTGCATTACGTCCAGACCCTCACCACCCTCGAGGCGGGCTACCAGAAGAGCTCGATCGCCCAGCACACCGCCGCCCTCGCCCCCTTGAAGGCGCAGGTTGCCGGGCAGCTCACAGCGCTGAGGAAGGCGCTTCAGGCCAACGGCGGATGACGTGTGCCAGTCGCAGGTGATCGCTTCGGGAGGGCGCTGCCCGTACTGCCCCATCGCCCTCCCCGGTCGCGGCCATTCGGGTTGCGTGGCCGGTCACAGTCGGCGGGCTCGGCTGAGGTAGGTCTGCGCCACCACCACGACGGCGAGGAACGCGCCGCTGACGACCTGCTGGTAGGACGAGGACAGGTCACCGATCTGGTTGATCAGGTTCTGGATGACGCCGAGGAGGAGGACGCCGGCGATCGTGCCGCTGACCGAGCCCGCGCCGCCGGTCAGCAGCGTGCCGCCGATGACGACCGCCGCGATGACGTCGAGTTCCATGCCGGTGCCGAGGATGGTCACGCCCGACGACAGGCGCGCGGCGTTCAGCGCGCCGGACAGACCGGCCAGCGCGCCGGACAGCACGTACACGGTGATCTTCGTCCGGGTGACGGGTACGCCCATGAGCGCGGCGGCGTCCTCCGCGCCGCCGATGGCGTACACCGCCTGGCCGAACCCGGTCCGCTGCAGCAGCACGCCGCCGATGACGAACAGCGCGAGCGTCAGGTAGATGGGGTAGCCCAGGCCGAACAGGTGTCCCTGGCCGAGCCGGGCGAGCACCGAGCCGTGCGGGATCAGGTATGTCGTCGCGCCCTCATGCGAGATCGACAGCAGCAGGCCCCGGGCGCCGAGCAGGCCGGCGAGCGTGACGATGAACGGCGCCAGCCGGACCCGGGCGATCAGCAGACCCTGGACGAGGCCGATCGCGCCGCACACCGCCAGCGGCACCAGGAGCCCGGCCGGGGTCCCCCACCGAACGGCGTACGCGGCCAGCACCCCGCCGAGCGCGAACACCGAGCCGACCGACAGGTCGATGCCGCCGGTGATGATGACGAAGGTCATGCCGAGCGCCACCATCGCGGGGAACGACGACGTGATGGCGATGTCGCCGAGGTTCTCTCCCGTGGGGAAGTGGCTGAAGGAGAGCGAGCCGACCAGGAGCAGGAGGACCAGCACCGCGGTCGCGCCGTGCCGCTGGATCAGGCCGAAGGCGCGGTCGCGCCGGCTCAGCGCGTAGGCGTCCTGGGTGACGGGCGTGTCGGCCGTCGCTTGCTCGGTGGTCATCGTCCGGCCCCTCCCCTCGCCGCGTACACGGCGCCAAGGATGATCACTGCCTGCACCATCTGGGCGACCGAGTCGGGCAGGTCGTGTTTGATCAGCGTCGCCCGTACGAGCTGGATGAGCAGCGCGCCCGCGACGGTGCCCAGCACCCGCACCCGGCCGCCGGTGAGCGGCGTGCCGCCGACGACGACCGCGGTGATCGCCGAGAGCTCCATCAGCAGGCCGAGGGACGAGGGGTCGCTGGCCTGCAGGCGGGCGGTGGCCAGCACGCCCGCGACCGCGGCCAGCAGTCCGGACAGGACGTACACCAGCAGGAGGACCCGCCGGACCGGCAGCCCGGACAGGACGCTGGCCGTGCGGTTGCCGCCGATCGCGACGAGCTGCCGGCCGAAGGTCGTACGCCGGACGACGCCCGTGACCACGAGGGTCAGCACGCCCGCGACGACCACCGGCAGCGGGACGCCGACGAGGCTCGACGAGCCGAGGTCGAGCAGGGTCGCGTCGTGCACGTCCTTGAGCTGACCGCCGGCCAGCACGAGGGCCAGGCCGCGTCCGCCGACGAACAGGCACAGCGTGGCGACGATCGGCTGGACGTTGACGAACGCCACGAGCGAGCCGTTCACCAGCCCGACCGCGACGCCGCCCACCAGGGCGACCAGGATCGCCGGGCCGACGCCGTACCCGAGGTAGAGCGGGATCAGCGCGGTGGCCAGCGCCATGACCGAACCGACGGACAGGTCCACGCCCTCCGTACCGATCACGAGGGCCATGCCGAGGGAGACGATGACGACCGGTGCGACCTGGACGAGCTGGGTGCGCAGGTTCTCCGTGCTGAGGAAGTGCGGCGTGATCGCGATGTTGACGACGACGAGCGCGACGATCGCCGCGTACACGCCGTAGTTCTGCAGCCAGGCCAGCACCCGGGCGCCGGTCGGCCGGGGCAGCGCGACGGCGGTGTCGCTCATCCGACCTCCTCGCGCGCGTGGGCGGCGATCGTGGTCATCACGGCCTCCTCGGTGAGTTCGTCCCCGGTCAGCTCACCGACCACGGCGCCGTTGCGCAAGACCACGACGCGGTCCGAGCCCTCGACCAGCTCCTCCAGGTCCGAGGAGATCAGCAGGACGGCGAGGCCCGCCTCGGCGAGCTCGTCGACGAGCGCCTGGACCTCCGCCTTCGCGCCGACGTCGATGCCGCGCGTCGGCTCGTCCAGCAGCAGCACCTTGGGCTCGGTGGCCAGCCAGCGGGCCAGCAGGACCTTCTGCTGGTTGCCGCCGGACAGCTCGGCGACCGGCTGGTGCGGCCCGGTCGCCTTGATGCGCAGTCGCGCCATGAAGGTGTCCACGATCCGGTCGATGCGCGCGTCCGATACGACGCCGGCGCGGGCCAGCCGCGGGAGGGCGGCCAGCGCGATGTTGTCGCGGACCGACAGGGTCGGCACGATGCCCTCCGCCTTGCGGTCCTCGGGCAGCAGCGCGATGCCCGCCCGTACGGCGGCCGTGGCCGAGCCCCGGCGGACCGGGAACCCGGCGACGGTGACCCCGCCCGCGTCGAGCGGCAGGACGCCGGCAATGGCCTTCGCCGTCTCGGTGCGCCCCGCGCCGAGCAGGCCGCCCAGCCCGACCACCTCGCCGGGCCGGATGGCCAGTGACACGTCGTCGAGCAGGTGCCGGCTGGACAGCCCGTTCGCCTCGAGAAGCGGTCCGCCGGACGCCTCGTGCGCTCCGGAGAACCGGGTGACGCCTTCGGCGCGGACCTGGGCGACGTCGCGGCCGAGCATCAGCGAGACGAGGCGCAGCCGGTCCAGATCGGCGAGGGCGCCCTGGTGGACGACCCGGCCGTCGCGCAGGACCGTCACGCCGTCGCAGACGCGGTAGAGCTCGTCCAGGCGGTGGCTGACGTAGATGACCGCGATCCCCCGCTCGCGGAGCCGGTCGATGACGCCGAACAGCGTCTCGACCTCGCGCGGTTCGAGGGAGGAGGTCGGCTCGTCCATGATGACCACGCGGGCGTCGACCGAGACGGCGCGCGCCAGCGCGACCATCTGCTGCGTGCCGACGCCGAGGGAGCGCAGCGGCAGCCGGACGTCCACCCGCACGCCGTACGACTCCAGCGTCCGGGCGGCCAGCCGATGCATGCGGCGCGTGTCGATGAGCCCCAGGGCGCGGCGCGGCTCGCGGCCGAGCAGCAGGTTGCGGGCCACGCTGAGGTCCGGGACCAGCCCGATCTCCTGGTGCACCGCCTGCACGCCGGCCCGTTGCGCCTCCAGCGGACCGGTGAACCCGGCGGGCCGGCCCGCGAGGAGCACCTCGCCCTCGTCCGGCCGGTGCACGCCCGTGATCACTTTGATGAGGGTGGACTTGCCCGCGCCGTTCTCGCCGACCAGAGCGTGGACCTCGCCGGGCCGCAGGCTCAGGGACACCCGGTCGAGGGCGAGCACGCCGGTGAAGCGCTTGACGATGTCGCGCGCCTGCAGCACCGGCGTGTCTCCCGGATCGCGCTGGTCGGGGACGGGTTCGGTCATGAGGCCTCCTTCGTCGGCCTCATGACCAAGGTGCTGTGCTTACCGATTCCCTCGCTTCGCTCGGTCATGGGACCTCCTTCGTCGGCCTCATGACCAAGGTGCTGTGCTTACTGATTCCCTCGCTTCGCTCGGTCATGGGCACCCCCGGTCGTGTCGGAGCATCGATCAGTACGCGGACGCGAGCGACTGCCTGGCGTTGGAGGAGTCGTACTCCCGGTCGGAGATGACGACCTTGTCCGGGATCGGCTCACCGTTCACGAACTTGCTCAGCGTCTGGAACGCCAGCGGGCCGAAGCGGGGGTTGGACTCCACGACCGCGTAGATCCAGCCGCTGACGATCTGGGACACGGCGTTGCGGGTCCCGTCCACGGACACGATCTTGATGTCGCCGGCCTTCTTGCCCGCGCCCTTGAGGGCGGTGACCGCGCCCAGCGCCATCTCGTCGTTCTCGGCGTAGATCGCATTGACGTCGGGGTGGCTCTGGATCATCTGCTCGGTGACCTGCTGGCCCTTCTCGCGGGCGAAGTCGCCGGTCTGCTGGAAGGTGATCTGGATGCCGGGCGCCTGCTTGGCGATCTCGTCCTTGAAGCCGTTGGTGCGCTCGGTGGTCACATTGTTGCCGGACGAGCCGAGGAGGACCGCGACCTTGCCCTTGCCGTTCAGGGCTTTGATCATCTGGTCGGCGGCCCGCTTGCCCTGCTGGTAGAAGTCGGACCCGATGAAGGTCACGTAGTCCTTGCAGGCGGTCGCGTTGATCTTCCGGTCGACCGTGATGATCGGGATGTGCTTGGCGGCGGCCTGTTGCAGCACCGGCTCCCAGCCGTCGGAGTTCAGCGGCGCGATGACCAGCGCCTTCGCGCCCTGGGCGATGAGCTGCTGGACGTCGCTGATCTGCTTGCTGAACTGCGACTGGCCGTTGGTCGTCCGCAGGCCGGTGATCCCCTCCTGCTTCGCCTCCGCCTTGATCGAGGCCGTCTCCGCGATGCGGAAGGGGTTGGCCTCCTTCTCGGACTGGGAGAACCCGACCACCGAGGTCTTCAGGTCGAACTTCGCGCCCCCGAACCTGTTGATCGTGCAGGAGGGCGCGGAGCCCGACGGGCTCTGCACCACCTGCCCGGCCTGGGCGCTTCCACCGCCGGTCGCCTGGTCCTTCTCGGACTTGGCGCAGCCGGCGGCGAGCAGGGCGGTCATCGCGAGGAACGTGGTGGTGAGCGCGACCGGGCGTTGGCGGTACGGAGGGACGGTCATTGCAGGTCCTTCCCCAGGCGGAGGCGAGATTCCGGTAATTGACGCACCCGCGATCGAGTTCTGTCAATAGCGATCAGCATCGGACGCATTTTTCGGTCTGAATCTTGCAGGATCGATCAGCGGCCTTCATGCTGTCCTCACCGGTACCGGCCGTCCCAGTCCTCCTGGCCTCCGTCCGTTCCGGCGCAGCCGCGCGCCGCGCTGCGCCCATCCGCCCATCACCCTGTTCCAACAGATGGGAGTCTGCCGTGCCCGCCCTCCGATCACCCAGCCTCGCCAGACCCCGTGGCCCGGCCGTCATCATCGGCCTCGCGGTCGCGCTCCTCGCCGCACTCGTCGCCCCCGCCCCCGCCCCCGCCTCCGCCTCCGCGCCGGTCGCCGCGGCCTGGAAGGCCCAGACCCCGCCGCTGACCACGCCCTGGACCGACCAGGTCTCCCCGACCAACGCCCTCCCGGAGTACCCGCGGCCCCAGCTGACCCGGTCCCGGTGGCAGAACCTCAACGGCGAATGGCAGTTCGCCGAGGCGTCCGCCGGCGAGGCGCCGCCGACCGGCAGGACCTTGGCGGAGCGGATCCTCGTCCCGTACCCGGTCGAGTCGGCGCTGTCCGGGATCAAGCGTCACGTCGACCACATGTGGTACCGCCGGACGTTCACCGTGCCGAAGTCCTGGCACGGCGGCCGGCTCGTCCTGCACTTCCAGGCCGTCGACTACCACGCCACCGTCTACGTGAACGGCACGCAGGTGGCCACGCACACGGGCGGCTACGACGGCTTCTCCGCCGACGTCACCGGCACCCTCCGGGGCAACGGCCCGCAGGAGCTGCTGGTCGGCGTCGACGACCCCACCGACATCGGCTCCCAGGCGCTCGGCAAGCAGCGCAAGCCCGGTGACGGCATCTTCTACACCCCGTCCTCCGGGATCTGGCAGACCGTCTGGATGGAGCCGGTCGCCACGTCGTACGTCTCCCGCCTGGACGCGACGCCGGACCTGGCGAGCAAGACGCTGCGGCTGACCACGCACGTCGCCGGGAGCCCGGGGGCGACGGTCGAGGCCGTCGCGTACGCCGGGCACCGCCCGGTGGGCCGGGCCGTCGGCGCGGCGAACGCCGAGCTGAGCGTGCCGATCCGCAAGCCGCACCTGTGGACGCCGGACGACCCGTACCTGTACACGCTGAAGGTGCGGGTCCGGGAGGGTCACAAGGTCGTCGACGAGGTCGGCTCCTACTTCGGGATGCGCTCGATCGGCCTCGGGAAGGGCCCCGACGGCAAGGTGCGGATGCTGCTGAACGGCAAGTTCGTCATGCAGGTCGGCACGCTCGACCAGGGCTTCTGGCCGGACGGCATCTACACCGCGCCGACCGACGCCGCCCTGCGGTTCGACCTGGAGGCGCACAAGCGCCTCGGCTTCAACATGGTCCGCAAGCACGTGAAGGTCGAGCCCGACCGCTGGTACTACTGGGCGGACCGGCTCGGGCTGCTCGTGTGGCAGGACATGCCCGCGACGTACGCCGGGCACTCGCCGTCCGCGGCGGTCAAGACGCAGTTCGAGACCGAGCTGCGCGACCTCGTCGACCAGCACCGCAGCCACCCGTCCATCGTCGTGTGGGTGCCCTTCAACGAGGGCTGGGGCGAGTACGAGCCGGATCGGATCGCCGCGCAGGTCAAGGGCTGGGACCCGAGCCGTCTCGTGGACATCGACAGCGGCACCAACTGCTGTGAGTCCATCCCGAACATCGGCTCGGGCGACATCTACGACGACCACACCTACGTCGGCCCTGGCTCCCCGGTCCAGCAGGGCGCGCGGGCCGCGGTCGACGGGGAGTACGGCGGGCTCGGCCTCAAGGTCGACGGCCACATGTGGGACCCCGCGAACGGCTTCGCCTACGAGATGGAGCCCGACTCGGCGACGCTGACCCGGCGCTACACCGAGCTGCAGAACCGCCTGCTCGACGTGGAGCAGCGGTGCGGCGTGTCCGCGTCGGTCTACACCCAGATCACCGACGTAGAGAACGAGCTCAACGGCATCTACACCTACGACCGCCAGGTGCTCAAGCCCGGCGCCGAGCAGGTCCGCGCGGCCAACCAGGCCCTGATCAAGGCCTCCGGCTCGGTCGGCCAGGGCGGCGGCCAGAGCTTCCCGCCCGGCACGCCGGGACTCGACGGCGTCAGTTTCTACCCGCTCGACGAGGGGGCCGGCACGGTCGCCAAGGACACGGTCGGCACGCACGACGCGACGCTCGTGAACGGGCCGGCGTGGACGGCCGGGCACTCCGGGTCCGCGCTGCAGTTCAACGGTTCCAACCAGTTCGCCGACACCGGCGCGGCCATCCTGGACACCACCGGGAACTACAGCGTGTCCGCCTGGGTGAAGCTCGACCGGCGCGGCGGGTTCGCCACGGCGGTCAGCCAGGACGGCGACACGAACAGCGCCTTCTACCTGCAGTACTCCGGCGCGGACGACCGGTTCGCGTTCAGCTTCGCCGGGGTACGGGCGCTCGCGCCGACCGCCCCGGAGACCGGGCGCTGGTACCACCTCGTCGGGGTCCGTGACGCCGCCACCGGCTCGCTGACCCTGTACGTCGACGGGCAGAAGGCCGGAAGCGCGGCGGCCTGCCTCGGCGACCGGTCCACCGGGCACACGGTGATCGGCCGCGGCAGGTACGGCGGCAACCCGGTCGACTACTGGACCGGCGCCATCGACCAGGTGCACGTCTTCGACCGGGCCCTGTCCGCCGACGACGTCGCCAAGCTCTACCAGTCCGGCAAGTGACGCGGCGCGGGAGGGACCCTCGGGTCCCTCCCGCCTCCCGTGAGAAGGAGAGAGTCGGATGGAACGACGGACGTTCCTCACCCGCGGCCTCACCGTCACCGGGGGCGTGGCCGCGGCCGGAATCGGCGGACGGCCCGCCGACGCGGACACCCGGGACCGCGTGCGGGTCCTGCGGACGGTGGAGGCCGCCTCGGCGGGCGGGCACTACACGCCGAACCGCGCGCCACTGCGGCCGGCGCCCTTCCTCAAGCTGCCGCCGGGAAGCGTGCGGCCGAGGGGATGGCTGCGGCGCCAGCTCGACCTGCAGGTCGAAGGGCTGAACGGGCGCATGCCCGAGGTATCGGACTACCTGGTCTACGACACGAACGGGTGGGTCGATCCCGCGAAAGGAGGCTGGGAGGAGCTCCCGTACTGGCTGCGCGGCTTCACCGACCTCGGCCTCGTCACCGGCGACGAGCGGGTGCGGAGCCTGACCCGCAGGTGGGTGGACGGCATCCTGGCCACGCAACTGGCCGACGGCTGGTTCGGCCCGGCCGCCCTGCGCACCTCCCTGGAGGGCGGCCCGGACTTCTGGCCGCACATGCCCGTCCTCGACGCGCTCCGCTCGTACGCCGAGGCGACCGGCGACGAGCGGATCACGCCGTTCCTGATGCGGTACTTCGACTTCCAGAACCGGCAGCCCGCCGAGGTCTTCCGGCGCGGCTGGGGCGCGTACCGCTGGGGCGACACGATCGACAGCGTGTACTGGGCCTACAACCGGACCGGGGACGGGCGGCTCCTCGACCTCGTCCGCAAGATCCACGCCGGCTCCGCCGACTACGTCACCGGCCTGCCGACCCCGCACAACGTGAACCTCGCCCAGGGGTTCCGCGAGCCCGCGCAGTACGGTGTGCTGGCCGGCGACCCGGCGCTGCGCGCGGCGACCTACCGGGACTACGACACGGTGATGGGCACGTACGGCCAGTTCCCCGGCGGCGGGTTCGCCGGCGACGAGAACTGCCGCCCGTACTTCACCGATCCCCGGCAGGGCCTGGAGACCTGCGGGTTCGTCGAGCTCATGCACAGCTTCGAGCTGCTGACCCGGATCACCGGCGACCCGGTGTGGGCCGACCGCTGCGAGGACATCGCCGTCAACTCGCTGCCCGCCGCCTTCGACCCCGCGCAGCGCGGTACGCACTACATCACCAGCGCCAACGGCGTTCAGCTCGACAACGTCGCCAAGACCCACGGCCAGTTCGACAACGACTTCGCGATGCAGGCCTACATGCCGGGCGTGCACGACTACCGCTGCTGCCCGCACAACTACGGCATGGGCTGGCCGTACTACGCCGAGGAGCTGTGGCTGGCGACGTACGACGCCGGGCTGTGCGCCTCGATGTACGCCGCGTCCGAGGTGACGGCGAAGGTCGGCGGCGACGGCACGACCGTCACCGTGACCGAGGAGACCGGGTACCCGTTCGAGGAGAGCGTGACGCTGCGGATCTCCACGCCGCGGCCCGTGGAGTTCCCGCTCTACCTGCGCGTGCCGCGCTGGTGCGAGCAGCCCGCGCTGCGGGTGAACGGCTCTCCCGTTCCCCTGCGGGCGGCGCCGCCGTGCTACGTCGTCGTCACCCGAACCTGGCGGCAGGGGGACCGGGTCGAGCTCCGTCTCCCCATGCGCGCCACCACCCGTACCTGGGAGAAGAACCACGGGGCGGTCTCCGTGGAGTACGGCCCGCTCACCTTCTCCCTCGCCATCGAGGAGAACTGGCGGCGGTTCGCCGGCACGACGGCGTGGCCGGAGTACGAGGTCACCGCCGGCTCCCCGTGGAACTACGGCCTCGACGGACGGTCGTTCAGCCTGCGGCGGCGGCCGACGCGCGGGAACCCGTTCACCCGGCGGGGAGCGCCCCTCGAGATCCGGGCGCGGGCCCGCCGCATCCCCAACTGGCGGACCGACGACGAGAACGTCATCCGGCCGCTGCAGGACGGTCCCGTCCGTTCGGACGAACGCGCGGAGACCGTCACGCTCATCCCCATGGGCGCCGCGCGGCTCCGCGTCACCGCGTTCCCGGTCATCGGGCACGGCGCGGACGCGCGGGACTGGCGGCTCGTGCCGGTCGCCAGTGCCTCCCACCTGTGGCAGGGGGACACGACGGAGGCGCTGTGCGACGGGATCGAACCGGCGTCCTCCGGCGACGAGTCGATCCCGCGCTTCACCTGGTGGGACCATCGCGGCGGCGTCGAGTGGGTCCAGTACGACCACCCGGAGCCGATCACGGCCGCGGCCACCGCCGTGTACTGGTTCGACGACACCGGACACGGGCAGTGCCGCGTCCCGGTGTCGTGGCGGCTGCTGTACCGCGACGGCGATACCTGGACGCCGGTCGAGAACCCGTCCGCGTACGGGACCGCGCGCGACACGTACAACCGCACGACCTTCACGCCGGTACGGGCGAGCGCGTTCCGGCTGGAGGCCCGGCTCGGCGACGGCGTGTCGGGCGGCATCCTCGAATGGAGGGTCGACCAGGTCTGAAGGAGCAGGTCAGCGCTCCGCCGGCGGTGATCCGCCGGCGGAGGCCATGGCCGTGATGATGCGCTCCTCGGTGATCTCCAGGCCGGTCAGCTCGGCCGCGACGGCGCCGTCGCGCAGCACCACGACGCGGTCACAGCCGGACACCAGCTCCTCGAGGTCGGAGGAGATCAGCAGGATGGCCAGGCCCGCGACGGCCAGCTCGTCCAGCAGGTCCCGCAACTGCGCCTTGGCGCCCACGTCGATGCCGCGCGTCGGCTCGTCCAGCAGCAGCACCTTCGGCTGCATCGCCAGCCAGCGGGCGAGGAGGACCTTCTGCTGGTTGCCGCTGGACAGCTCGGCGACCTTCTGCAGCGGCGACGTCGCCTTGATGCGCAGGCGGCGCATGAAGGTCTCCACCACCCGGTCGATCCGCGCGCCCGACACGAGGCCGAAGCGGGACAGCCGCGGCAGCGCGGCCAGCGCGATGTTGTCGCGGACGGACAGCGACGGGATGATCCCCTCGGTGGCGCGGTTCTCCGGCAGGAGGCCCACGCCGGCCCGGATCGCACCCGCGATCGAGCGCCGTCGCAGCGGCGCGCCGGCCACCGTGACCTGGCCGGCGTCCAGCGTCAGCGCGCCCGCGATGGCCTTGGCGGTCTCCGAGCGGCCGGCCCCCAGCAGGCCGCCCAGCCCCAGCACCTCGCCCTCCCGGAGCTCCAGCGAGACGTCGGCCAGCGCGTGCCGGCGCGTGAGCCCGGTGGCGCGGAGGTACGGCGGATCGGCCGGTGCCTCGGCGGCGGACTCGGGCAGGGCGGGCGACACCTGCGGGAGCCGCCGCCCGAGCATGATCGACACCAGCGTGCGCCGCTCGAGACCCGCGAACGGCCCGCTGTGCACCACCCGGCCGCCACGCAGCACGGTCAGCCGGTCGCCGAGCCGGTACAGCTCGTCGAGCCGGTGGCTGACGTACAGCACCGCCCGGCCCTGTTCACGCTGTTCGGCCACCACCCGGAACAGGGTCTCGATCTGCGGCGGCTCCATCTCGGCGGTCGGCTCGTCGAGGACGAGGACCTCCGCGCCGGCCGTCACCGCGCGGGCCAGGGCGACGAGCGTACGGGCGCCGGGGTCCAGCGTCGCCAGCGGCCGGCGGACGTCGACCCGCAGCCCGTGACCAGCGAGGACGCCGGCGGCCTCGTCGTTCATCCGCGCGAGGTCGATCAGGCCGAGCCGGCCCCTCGGCTCGGCGCCGGCGAACAGGTTGCGGGCGATGCTCAGCGACGGGATGAGCGCGCTGTCCTGGTGCACCGCCATGACGCCGGCGCGGCGGGCGTCCAGCGGGCTGCCGAAGCGGACCCGCTCGCCGTCCCGGCGCAGCCGTCCGGCGTCGGGCCGGTGCACCCCCGACAAGATCTTGACGAGCGTGGACTTGCCCACGCCGTTCTCCCCGGTCAGCGCGTGCACCTCGCCGCGCGCGAGCGTGATTGAGACATGGTCGAGAGCGACCGTGCCGGGGAACGTCTTGAGGATCCCGGCCGCCTCAAGGGCTCTGTCGGTCACGACGCACCTCCCGGTAACGCGCCGGTGTACCGCAGGTAATACCACGCCGCGGCCGTCGGCCACCAGGGTGGAACCGGCGGGGCTCAGAGACGGGCGACGTGGATGCGTACGCCCCGTGCGCTGAGCTCGTGGAGCTCCTCCGGTGAGGCGTCCTCACCGGTGACGAGGTGATCGATGCGCTCGGGCGGCACGGTCTGCACCATCGTGTCCACCCCGACCTTGGTGTGGTCGGCGAGCACCACGACCTCCTCCCCCGCCTCGGCCAGCGCCCGGTCGGTGCCCGCGACCTGCATGTTCGGGGTCGACAGACCGCGCTCGGCGGTCAGCCCGTTGCCGGAGATGAACACCCGGCGCATCCGCAGCCCGGCCAGCGACCGCTCCGCCGCGCTGCCGATCAGTGCCTGTACCGGACCGCGCAACGTGCCCCCGGTCACCACGACCTCGATGCGCGGCGAGCCGGCGAGGGTCTGGGCGACCAGGAGCGAGTTGGTGACCACCGTGAGGTCGGTGTGGCCGGTCAGCCGCTGCGCGAGCGCGTGCGTCGTGGTGCCGGGGCCGATGGCGATCGCGTCACCGTCCTCGACCAGGGCCGCCGCCAGGTCGGCGATCGCGGCCTTCTCGTCGCCGGCGACCTGGGCCTTCTGCAGGTACGTCGGTTCGCGGGAGAGCTCGCCGGGCAGGGAGGCCCCGCCGTGGTGGCGGTCCAGCAGGCCGTCGGCCTCGAGCGCGCGTACGTCACGGCGCACCGTCACCTCGGACGACTGGACGGCCTCTGCCAGCTGACGCAGCGACAGCGTGCCGTTCGCCCGGAGCAGTTCGAGGATGCGTTTACGGCGCTCGGCGGCGAACACCGGCTTGCGACCGTCCGACGGCCCTGGGACGTCGCTCACGGTCCCCCCTGAAGGCGAAAGCTCCCACTTCCTGAGATCGTAGCCACCCGCCGGGCCGACGGCGCACCCGATCAGCGAGTCCGCAGGGGCGAACCGCCGCCGCGACCGGCTCCCGAGCACGGCTCCGCGTGCCTTCTTCGTGAGGTTCTCGACCCGGCGGGTGATCACGAGGAGACCCGGCGGCGGCCCGCCGTCAGGCGCTCCCGCAGCCGTACGGCGTCGGCTGCCAGGGCCGTCACCAGGACGCCCGGCCCGGCGAGCGGCAGGACGGCCAGCCCCTCCTCGGCGTACGGCTCGGCGGTGGCGCCGGTGACCAGCAGGGTCCCGACGGCCCGCGCGTCGCCGAGCACGGCGCCGCTCGGCGCGTCCTCGTCGATCCGCAGCTCGTGGCGGAGCAGCGGCGTCCCGCCGACCGTGACGTCGAACCGGCCGGTATAGCGGCCCGGCGGCTCGCCGTGGCGGCCGAGGATGATCTCCTCCCGCCACACCAGGTCCGCGCCCTCGGCCAGGGTCGCCTCCGCCGGCGCGCGGTGGTCGCAGCCGGCCGCCGCGATCACGGGTTCGGGAGTGAAGGCGAGCCGGCCCCCGGCCGCGACGTCGGCCCGTACGACGAGGCGCGAGGCGCCGGCGCCCCGGCGTCCCGGCAGGACGAGCGTCGCCGCGGCCGAGCGCACGTCCAGCCGCGCGCCCGGCCCGACCTCGATGGTCAGCTCGAGGTCGTCGCCGCCGAGCGGTCCCGCGCCCGCGCCGACGAGGTAGACGGCCCCGTCGGCCTCGCGCAGCGCCAGCGGGCCGTCGGACCGCAGCCGCGTGATGCGGGTCCGCCCGCCGGGACCGCGCTCGGCGCGCACCGCCGCCCGCGCCGTGAAGCCGGTGCCGGTCGCGGCGGCGTACGAGGGCGCGCGGACGGTGGTCACGCGGCGGCGTGCTCGGCGAGCGCGGCGCGCACCCAGCCGAGGACCTCGGGGACGTCCGGGCGTTCCCGCAGCGAGGTGAAGGCGATGGGCAGCCCGGCCCGTACGCGCTCGGCGTCGCGCGCCATGACGGTCAGGTCGGCGCCGACCAACGCCGCGAGGTCGGTCTTGTTGATCACCAGCAGGTCCGCGGTGGTGACGCCCGGACCGCCCTTGCGGGGGACCTTGTCGCCGCCGGACACGTCGAGGACGAAGATCTGCCGGTCGACCAGCCCGCGGCTGAACGTCGCGGTGAGGTTGTCCCCGCCGCTCTCCACGATGACGAGGTCGAGCGGGCCGTGCCGGTCCTCCAGGGCCTCGACGGCGTCCAGGTTCGCGGAGATGTCGTCGCGGATCGCGGTGTGCGGGCAGCAGCCGGTGCGGACCGCCGCGATCCGGTCGTCGTCGAGCACGGCGTTCCGGCGCAGGAAGTCGGCGTCCTCGGTCGTGTAGATGTCGTTCGTGACGACGGCCAGCGCGGCCTCCTCGTGGAGCAGCCGGCACAGCGCGGCGACCAGGGCGGTCTTGCCGCTGCCGACCGGGCCGCCGATGCCGACCCGCAGCGCCCGGTGGGGGCGCGGCTCGTGCGGGTCGTGGCCGTGGTGGGGTCCCAAGGATGCCTCCGATCGTCAGGATTCGAACAGGCGCGGGTCGGCGCGGTCGTGCAGTTCGGCGAACACGTCCAGGGCCGGTGCGGAGGCCGCCGGCAGGTCGCCGGCGCGGACGGACCCGGCCGCCTCCGCGGCCACGCCGTCGACGCGCGCGGTGAGGCCCGCCAGGACGCGGTGCACGCCGAGCGGGTCCAGCCCGAGCAGGCGGACCGCCGCCGAGGCGGGCCCGGTCACCGAGCCGTACGCCGCGATCTGCGCCGCCCGTACCGGAGCACCGCCCGCGGCGGCGACCGCGGCGCCCAGGACGATCGGCTGGTGCGGACCGCCGGCCGCCCCGGTCAGGAGGTCGAGGACGGAGGCGGGCCACAGACCGCGGGCGACGCGCAGGAGCGCCCGTCCCTGCGCCCGCGACGCCCGCCGCTGCGCGGGCGACGGCGTGCGCGCGTCCGCCTCGGCGTCGAGCCGGGCCCAGCCGATGCCGGGTGCCGACTCGTACGCGGGCGACGGCGTGTTCGCCTCGGCGTCAAGGCGGCCCCGGCCGGCCCACGCCGCCGTACGAGCCCGCGCGCCGGGTCGTACGGGAACGGCTTCGCCCGGCGGCCCATCGCCCTCGGGTCCGGCGCACTCGTGCGCGTAGGCGCAGGCGGCCGCCGCCAGGCCGGACGTGAGGAGTCCCGTGGTGGCGAGCCGGCCGCGCAGGAAGGCGGCGAGCGTGGCGAGGTCGTGGACGACGCCGGTCGCGGCGGCCGTCTCGAGGCCGCCGGAGTGCGCGTGCCCGCCGGCGGGCAGCCGCGAGTCGGCGAGCAGCAGCAGCGCGGCGTCCATCGGCGCGTCCATCAGAACAGGAAGTACCGACGGGCCATGGGCAGTTCGGACACGGGCGCGGGTTCGACCTCGTCCCCGTCGACGGTGACCGTGAACGTGTCCGGGTCTACCCTGATGTCCGGAAGCGCGTCGTTCAGTGGCATGTCCGTCTTGCCCAGCCGCCGGGTGTCCTTCACCGCGACCAGGGGCCGCCGCACGTCGAGGCGTCCGGCCAGCCCGTCCTCGAGCGCGGCGGGGGCGACGAAGTGCACCGACGTCGCCGGGGCCGCGGTCGCGCCCCACATCGGCCGGGGGAACACCGGCTGCGGCGTCGGGATCGAGGCGTTGGCGTCCCCCATCGCACCCCAGGCGATCATGCCGCCCTTGAGCACGACGTGCGGCCGGACGCCGAAGAACGCCGGGTCCCACAGCACCAGGTCCGCGAGCTTGCCCACCTCGACCGAGCCGACCTCGGCGTCGAGACCGTGCGCGATCGCGGGGCAGATCGTGTACTTGGCGACGTACCGGCGGGCGCGCAGGTTGTCGTCCAGGCCGCCCCGGCGGGCCTTCATCACGTGCGCGGTCTGCCAGGTGCGGATCACGGTCTCGCCGATCCGGCCCATGGCCTGGGAGTCCGAGCCGATCATCGAGATGGCGCCGAGGTCGTGCAGGACGTCCTCGGCCGCCATGGTCGTCGGACGGATCCTCGACTCGGCGAACGCCAGGTCCTCCGGCACCGCCGGGTTCAGGTGGTGGCAGACCATGAGCATGTCGAGGTGCTCGTCGAGCGTGTTGACCGTGTGCGGCCGGGTGGGGTTGGTCGAGGACGGCAGGACGTTCGGGTGCGCGGCGACCGTGATGATGTCCGGCGCGTGCCCGCCGCCCGCGCCCTCGGTGTGGTATGCGTGGATGGAGCGGCCGCCGATGGCGTTCAGCGTCGACTCGACGTACCCGGCCTCGTTGAGGGTGTCGGAGTGCAGCGCCACCTGGACGCCCGAGGCGTCGGCGACGCGGAGGCACGCGTCGATCGCGGCCGGGGTCGACCCCCAGTCCTCGTGCAGCTTGAAACCCGACGCGCCGCCGCGCAGCGCCTCCCCCATGCCCTCCTCGGACACCGTGTTTCCCTTGGCGAGCAACGCCACGTTGATCGGGAAGGGGTCCATCGCCTCCAGCATCCGGGCGAGGTACCAGGCGCCGGGGGTGACCGTCGTCGCCTTCGTGCCCTCGGCCGGGCCGGTGCCGCCCCCGATGAGCGTGGTGACGCCGGCCCCGAGGGCCTCCTCGACGAGCTGCGGGCAGATGAGGTGGACGTGCGAGTCGACCGCCCCGGCCGTGAGGATCCGGCCGTTGCCGGACAGGATCTCGGTCGACGGCCCGATCACCAGGTCGGGATGGACCCCGTCCATCGTGTCCGGGTTGCCGGCCTTGCCGAGCGCGACGATCCGGCCGTCGCGCACGCCGACGTCGGCCTTGACGACGCCCCAGTGGTCCAGCACCACGGCGCCGGGGATCACCAGGTCGGGCGCGCCCTCGGCGCGCGTCGCCGTGCCCTGGCCCATCGACTCGCGGATCACCTTGCCGCCGCCGAACACCGCCTCGTCGCCGGCCCCGGCGCCCTGACTCAGATCCTCGGTGACCTCGATGAACAGGTCGGTGTCGGCCAGGCGTACGCGGTCGCCGGCGGTCGGGCCGTACAGCCGGGCGTAACGGTACCGCGAGATGTCAGTCATGGCGCAGCCCCGGTACGACCGCGCGTCCCGCGAGCGGCACCAGCGACACCTCACGCGTGACACCCGGTTCGAACCGCACAGCGGTGCCGGCCGCTATGTCGAGCCGGTGGCCGCGCGCGGCCTCCCGGTCGAACGCGAGCGCGTCGTTGGCCTGCGCGAAGTGATAGTGCGAGCCGACCTGCACCGGGCGGTCGCCGGTGTTGACGACCGTGACGGTCCGGCGCGTACGGCCGGGGTTCAGGCGTACGGGGCCGTCCCCGGCCACGATCTCGCCCGGGACGAGTCCGGAGCTCATCGCGTCCCCCTCGCCGGCGTCACGGGATCGGCCGGTGGACGGTGACGAGCTTGGTGCCGTCGGGGAAGGTCGCCTCGACCTGCACGGAGTCGAGCATCTCCGGGATGCCGTCCAGGACGTCCTCGCGAGTGAGCACCGTACGTCCCGCCTCCATCAGCTCGGCGACGGTCCGCCCGTCGCGGGCGCCCTCTAACACGTACGAGGCGATGACCGCGGTGGCCTCGGGATGGTTGAGCCGCAGGCCGCGGGCGCGCCGGTCGCGGGCGAGCCCGGCCGCCACGTGGATGAGCAGCCGCTCCCGCTCATGTGGAGTGATCAGCACATACGGACGCTAACTCCGCCCGGAGCCGCTGGGAACGAGCCGATCACCGATGTAACAGGAACTTCACAGGAATCGGAGGCGGACCATACGACGTGGCGCCGGAACCCCGCGACGCGGCCACGTTCTCGGGACCGCCGCGTTCGCTACGCTGGCCGATCATGTACGAGGTTTCCCGGATGGCCGGTTTCTATGCTGCCCACGGCATTTGGAGCGTCTCCGGCGGTGACACGTTGATTCCCCTGCTGGGCCACGCGGACGCAGCCGGCGGTCACGGCATGAACCGTCTCATGGCCGACGATGTCGCCGACGCGGCCAAGGCCGGCCAGGAAGCGCTGGAAGCGGGCCGGCCCGACTGGGTTCGCGCGGTGTTCGTCGCGGACGCCTACCTCAACCTCGACGGGAGGCGGGTCGACGCGCTGGTCGTCGACGCCGTCGAATACCTTCCGGCCCGGCGGTCGATGAAGATGGCCGTGCCCTACCGGCCGCAATCGGCTCCGCAGGGATTCGCGGTGTACCGGCCGAAATTCATCGAGGTCACGGACGTCGTCGAACCGGACTACGCCGCATTGGCCGATGTCTTCTTCGCCGGCGTCGACTCCCACGAGCAGGCGGCGGCCGTCTGGAACGCGCATCTCCTCGATGAATCCGTCTGACGGTCGGTAGACGAGAGATCCCGGCCCCTCACCACCCGGAGGTTCCCTTGCTCCGTCCTCAGGAGACGTCCAGCCGCGAACGTGTCAGCCTCAACGGGCTGTGGGCCTTCGCCCTCGACCCCGGTGGCCGGGGCCGGGCCGGGCAGTGGTGGCGCGGCCCGCTGCCGGACGCCGTGGAGATGCCGGTTCCGGCGAGCTTCAACGACGTTCCGGCCACCCGGGACGCCCACGACCACGTCGGCGACGTCTGGTACCAGCGCGAGGTACGGATCCCGGCCGGGTGGGCGGGGCGGCGCGTCGTGCTGCGCTTCGACGCCGCCGCGCACCGCGCCGTGGTGTGGTGGAACGACGTGGAGGTCGGGCGGCACGAGGGCGGCTACACGCCGTTCGAGTGCGACGTGACCGAGCACGCCAAGCCCGGCCGGACCGGCCGCCTGACCGTCGTGGTCGACAACCGCCTGGAGCCCTCCACGATCCCGCCCGGCATCGTCGACGTCCTGCCGGACGGACGCCGCCGGCAGCGGTACTTCCACGACTTCTTCAACTACGCCGGGCTGCACCGCGCCGTCTGGCTCTGCGCCACCCCCCGCTCGTACGTCCGCGACATCACCGTCACCACGGAGGTGACCGGCGCGGACGCCCGCGTGCACTACCGCGTGGACGTCGTGGCCGGCCAGGTCGCCGAGGTCGTGCTGCGCGACGCCGACGGCGCCGAACGCGCGCGGGGCACGACCGCCGCCGGCACGCTGGAGGTGCCGGACGCGACCCTGTGGCGCCCCGGTCACGGCCACCTCCACCGCCTCGAGGTCCGTACGAGCGGCGACGACGCCGACGAGTACGCGCTGCCGGTCGGCATCCGCGAGGTGAAGGTGGAGGGCGACCGCTTCCTGATCAACGGCGAGCCGTTCTACTTCCGCGGCTTCGGCAAGCACGAGGACAACCCCGTCCGCGGCAAGGGCCACGACGACGTACACATGGTGCACGACTTCGCGCTGCTCGACTGGATCGGCGCCAACTCCTTCCGCACGTCGCACTACCCGTACGCCGAGGAGGTCCTGGAGTACGCCGACCGGCACGGCATCGTCGTCATCGACGAGACCCCGGCCGTCGGGCTCAACTTCGAGATCGCGCACACCCTCGTGCCCGGCGATCCCCCGCACATCTGGGCGGCGGTCGACGACACCACCCAGGCGGCCCACCTGCGCGCCATCCAGGAACTCGTGGCCCGCGACAAGAACCACCCGAGCGTGGTCATGTGGAGCATCGCCAACGAACCGGACTCGGCCCGCCCCGAGGCCCGCACGTACTTCGAGCCGCTCGTACGCGCCGCGCGCGCGGCCGACCCGAGCCGCCCGGTCTGCTTCGCCCAGGTCCAGTTGCCTCCGGACAAGGACGTCATGAGCGACCTGTTCGACGTCATCTGCCTCAACCGCTACAACGGCTGGTACATCGACACCGGCGACCTGGTCACGGCGGAGCGCGAACTCGAGGCGGAACTGCGCGAGTGGGTGCGCCTGCGCGGAAAGCCGATCATCGTCACGGAGTACGGCGCGGACGCGATCGCCGGAGTGCGCTCGGTCGCGGCGGGCACCTGGACCGAGGACTACCAGATCGAACTGCTGGAGACGTTCCACCGGGTCTTCGACCGCGTCGACTCCGTCATCGGCGAGCACGTCTGGAACTTCGCCGACTTCGCCACGGGCTACGGCGTCAACCGCGCCGACGGCAACAAGAAGGGCGTCTTCACCCGCGACCGCCGCCCGAAGGCCGCCGCCTTCGCCCTCCGCCGCCGCTGGCGTCCGAAGGGGGACTGACCTCCCGACCGGATTGCACGCGCCGCCCGAACCGTCGAGCGTCATTCCGCTGAATCGGCGCTCAGCCTCCTGCCACGGTCGGCCGCCGGCCGCCGGACACGATCGCCGTCGGCGACGGCGAGTTCCTCGGCTGAACGGCGGTTCCCGACTGCCACCACGGGTGGATACTGCGTCCGTGGACACCCCAGCATCGATCTCGGCGCCCGTCATCGCCACGGACGAGCCGGTCCGCCCGCCGATCGCCTGGCTGCCGATCGGCGGTGCGGCCGCCGCGGCCGCCGCCGTTCTGGTGGCCACCAACAACCGGTACGACTACCACCGCGACGAGTTGTACTTCCGGATGCTGCGGCCGGCCTGGGGTTACGTCGACCAGCCGCCGCTGACTCCGCTGCTGGCCCGCGCCTCGGCGGCCGTGTTCGGCGACACGGTCTGGGCCATGCGCCTGCCGGCCACCGTCTGCGTGGTGGCGGCGATCGTGCTCACCGCGCTGATCACCCGCGAGTTGGGCGGTGGCCGTCGCGCGCAGACGCTGTGCGCCTGGGGATACGCGTTCGCGGCGGTGCCCCTGCTGTTCGGTCACGTCATGCTGACCGCGACCGTTGACCTGCCGGTCTGGGCGGCGGTGATCCTGTTCGCGCTGCGCGCCCTGCTCCGCGGTGAGCCGCGATGGTGGTCGGCGGCGGGCGCGGTGACCGGGATCGCCCTCTATAACAAGCATCTCATCGTGCTGCTGTTGGTCAGCCTGGCGTTCGGGCTGCTCTGGTCAGGCCCGCGCTCGGCGTTGCGTTCGCGCTGGCTCTGGACCGGTGTGGGCCTAGCCGTGCTGATCGGATCGCCCAACCTGATCTACCAGGCCACGCACGGGTTCCCGCAGCTGGACATGGCCGCCGCCCTGTCCGAGAACAAGGGCGGCGCGACCCGGGTGCAGCTGCTGCCGTTCCAATTGTTCCTGCTGGGCCCGCCGGTCACCGCGATCTGGGTGGCCGGCCTCGTCGCCCTGTTCCGGCGGCCGGCCTGGCGCCCTGCTCGGGCGCTCGCCGGCGCATACCCGGTGCTGTTGGTGATCGTGCTGATCTCCGGCGGCCAGATCTACTATCCGGTGGGCCTGGTCGGCTTCCTCTTCGCCGCCGGGTGCGTGCCGACCGTGGACTGGGCGGCGCGCCGACCCGGACCGCGGCGGGCGCTGGTCGTCGCCGGGCTCGCCCTCAACACCGCGGTCACGCTCATGCTCGCACTGCCACTGCTGCCCGTCGACGTGCTCGGCGACACCCCCATTCCGGCGATCAACCAGGCGACCCGCGACCAGATCGGCTGGCCCGCCTACACCCGAGAGGTGGCGGCCGTCTACGCGGCGCTACCGGAGGCGGATCGCGCCAAAGCCGTCATCGTGACCGGCAACTACGGCGAGGCGGGTGCGCTGGACCGGTACGGCCCGGACCACCGGCTGCCGCTGCCGATCTACAGCGGACAGAATGAGCTGTACCGGTACGGGCCACCCCCGGAGGCGGCGACGGTGGCCGTGGTGGTCGGGTTGCCGCTGCCCTACCTGCAGGCCCGGTTCGGCAGCTGCACCGTGGCGGGCGTACTCGACAATGGCGTCGGCGTCGACAACGAGGAGCAGGGCCGCATCATCGCGGTCTGCCGCGACCCAGCGGGCGGCTGGGCAGCGGCCTGGCCCCGCTTCCAGCATTTCGACTGAACCCGGTCAGCCTGGCGGGCAGAGGGTCGCCGCTCGCAGGCCAGGATCGAGGTGGACGATTCCCCCACTCCCTTGACGATGAGCGCGCATGGTTCGACGGGCTGACGTGGTGACAACCAGGCGTCCCGAACCATCTCTGGCCAGTTCGGCCCGGGTAAGCTCACCGATCCGGCTGGCCTGCGGCAGCACCGACAGGTGCCCGTCGAAATACCTGGCCTGCTGAGGGCTGATCTGCTCACAGCAGCGAAACCGGCGGCTGGCGCCACGTAGGCGGCATGGTCGGGGCATGACGAACGATGAGAAGCAGCCGCTGTTCGACCACCGGCTCCGAGAACGGTTCTTCAGCCAGCGGATACTGGTCCTCGACGGCGCGCTCGACGACGACAACGGGACGGTGCTCGCGACACAGCTACTCTCCCTCGCGAGCGAGGATCCCGGGAAGGACATCGCGTTGTGGATCCACTCGCCGGGCGGCTCCGTCCCGGCGATGCTGGCCATCCGCGACGTGATGGGGCTCGTGCCGTGCGACGTGGCCACCCTCGCGCTGGGACTGGCGTGCAGTGCGGGGCAGTTCCTGCTGTCTGCGGGCACGCCGGGCAAACGCTTCGCCCTACCTCACGCCCGTATCCTGATGCACCAGGGCTCGGCGGGGATCGGCGGATCGGCCGTCGAGGTGGAGGTACAGGCCGACGACCTGCGGCACACCCGGGACACGGTGCTCGGCCTCATCGCGCAGGACACCGGCCAGCCGATCGACCGGATCTTCGCTGACTCGCTACACGACCGCTGGTTCACCACCGAGCAGGCCCGCGAGTACGGCTTCATCGACCACATCGTCAACGATCTGAGCCAGGTCGTGCCCGTGCGGCCGCACACGCTGGGACTCGGCTCGGCGACAGGAGTCCGCGCGTGAGCACATACACCATCCCCAACGTCATCACGCGGGTCGCGGGGAGCGAGCGGATCATGGACGTCTACTCGCACCTGCTGGCGGAGCGGATCGTCTACCTCGGCACCGCGATCGACTCCGGCGTGGCGAACGCGTTGATCGCCCAGTTGCTGTACCTGGAGGCGGACAACCCGGAGCGGGAGATCAACCTGTACATCAACTCCGAGGGCGGCGACCCGTCAGCGATGCTCGCGCTGTACGACACCATGCGCTACATCAAGGCGCCGGTGGCGACGACGTGCGTTGGCCAGGCGGTCGCGGCCGGCGCGGTGCTGCTGGCTGCCGGCGATGCTGGACGCCGTTCCGTGTTGCCCCACACCCGGGTGGTGCTGCATCAGCCCGCAGCGCAGGGCCGCGGCGCTATCCCGGACCTCATTCTCCAGGCGGACGAGGTGATACGGGTGCGCACGCAGCTGGAGGAGATCCTCTCGAAGCACACTGGTCACGATGTCGCGCAGTTGCGGCACGATACCGACCGGGACCGCGTGTTCGACGCGGCGAGCGCCGTCAGCTACGGGCTAGCGGACCAGGTCATCGACCACCGAACCTGACCACGGTCTCATGCGGCCATGAGCACGGGTCCTGCGGGACGGCGCCCGACCGTGGGACTCGCGCTGCGGCGCCGCCGGACATCGCCCGCGATGCCGGCGAGCAGGTCGGCCAGGTCGATGCCGAGCGCACCGGTGACCGCGGCGATCATCTCACTCGACGGCTCCTTGCGACCGCGTTCGATCTCGGACAGGTACTGGGGCGAGATGCCGGCCCGCTCCGCGACGTCGATGAGGCGCCCACCCTGCTCCTCCCTGGCCGAGCGCAGGGTTCGGCCGAGCACCTCGCGCCACAACGGCTCCGGCTCACGATCCGGTGCGGGGATGTGATTCCGCTGGAACTGGAGAATGTCCGCCATGCGGTCATCCTGGCACCGGTCCGGCCACCGAGGGCAGCGCTTCCTCTCCAGGCGAAACACCTGCGGCCCTGAGCCTGCGGGGCATCGTCGCCCCGTCGGTCGTCGACACGCCGGCATTCGACACCGCCCCTACTGAAGCCAACGTCCTGTCATGCCGCTGGTCGCGTTCGGAGAGCCTGAGCCGGCGAGCGGACGACCAGCCTCCGGACGCAGGCGCCAGACGGCTCGCATTCAACCGGGAAGTGGTCTGACCGCGGTCAATCCCCAGCGCCTCGGATCGTTACCTCGATGGCGGCCGGGGCACCCGCCGCGTCAAGTTCGACATGGACGGGGAAGAACCCGTCGCCCACGGACGTCATCGCGAACATGATGCGGGCACCGCCGACCTCTATCGAGGCGGCCTCATTCTCCGACGCGCGAACATCAGCCATGACCCGCCAGTGGTGTGAGTGTGGCCGGAAATCGAAGGCGAACTTACGGTCCGATGCCATCTTCCGATCGTGCAACGCGATCGCCTTCGCGTACGCGTCGCGGACCGGCAGGTTCAGCCAGCCGTAGTTATCCTCGCCGGGCATGCCGGTACGGGTGGCACCGAACTCTGCCGCGATCTCCGTCTCGTGCCTGCCCCAGAACACGACGTCCGCGAGCCCGTCGATCGGGTCGTCGTGTACCCACACGTTCAACGCGTCCGCGTCGGCGAACACGAAGCGGGCGTAGTCGACGCCGATCTTGCCCAGCGAGCAGGTAGCGACGACGGGTTCGTCGCTGACCACGATGCGGATGTGCGTCCAGCCCCAGTCGCTGTGCGGTGTCGCGGTGACCGGCAGCGGGCGGTCGGTCGGCAAGCCTCCGATGGCGATGACCGGCACGCCGCTGATCAGGAAGTCCGGGTCGTTTCCGGCGATCGCTCGCCGGACGCGGTCACGGTGCGGGACCTGCCGTGGAAAGGAGCGCAGCGACGCCTGGTGGCCGCGCTCACGGCAGTGGTCATCGAAGTGCGAGGTGAACTCTGCGACGGCGTGGTGCGGGATGTCGTAGAGGGTGCGGCCGGACTGCCGGTCGAACGACCGGGCCGCGGCGTCTGCATCGCGGCCGACCACCTCGAAGTCGACGGCAGGCGCGTCGTCGGGCCGCTCCACGTCGTCCGGTGTGCGGTCGCCGGACCATAGCCCGAGGTAGCCGCCGTCCATCAGCACCAACTCGCCCGACGGACAGGTCACCTCGCCGAGCAGCACGATCTCTGCCACGGTCGCGTAGTTTACGGCGATCAATAGCACCGCATCCGCTTCTACCGCGGAGAGGCGCACCTGGCTGTCGTTGAAAGATCGAGCGCCGTGCGAGTCCCCATACGATTCTGAGGTGATCGAAATCGGCTCGAGGGCACGCAAACTGCCGGCGCCCCCGTCAGTGGTCTGGGAGTCGCTTGTGGAACCTCATCGGCGGGGAGCGCGGCCATGGCTGAGCCTGCTCTCCGATGAAGTAGAGCCGAGGGTCTTGGAAGCCGAAAAGCCCAACCGGGTCGTCTGGTCATCGCTTTGGCCAAGTAGACCCAACGACCAGGTGCATCTCGAGCTGACGTCCGTGGGCGGCGAGACCTCGCTGAAGTTCACCTTGCTCACCCCTGACGAAGCTCCTGACCAGAGCAAGACCGGGCACCTTCGGCGGCGACTCAACCACCTGCTCTTCGCCGACCTTCGATTCTCTTACGGTCAGTGACTGCATGCCACAGACGCCCGGATCTGCCGCGATCCGGTAATGGGCCACGATCTCTGATCGAAAGAACGGCGCGGTCAGCTAGGTCAGGAGTGTGCCGACTGGGGGCGCCGGCACGAGCGCCGCTACAGCCGCCGGGACGGTGAGCTGTGCCGCAGACGCGTTGTTCGTGACCCTTGAGCACGCCGGCCTGCTCGGTGACGCAGCCGAAGACCGGCTGGCCGGTCACGCCGCTGACGGGCTCGCGGTCGGTGGGTGACGCGCGCAGGCATGGCCTCCGGAACCTAACCCGTCCCGGCGTACACGCTCATCCGCCGAGGTGCGCATGCCGCAGCCGGCGGACTACGGCGTCTCCCGCAACGGCCAGACCTCGACGACACCGTGTGCGACCGCGCAGGGAGTCTCTGATACGAGCTGGATCGCTTCCTCCAGCGTCGCCGCTTCGATGATGGCGAACCCGGCGACCGGGAGAGCCGACGACATGAACGACCCGCTTTCCACGCTGATGCCGGCAGCATCGTGATTTCGCACCTGTACGGGCGACTCCGCGATCCCCATCTCGGCTCCCGCCGCTCGCAGGCGAGTGTCATGCGCGTGCGCCAGGTCACGGACCGCCGCGTCGGTGCGGTCATAACCTTCCTGGTCGCCGTACCCGATGCTCACGAACTTGGCCATGGCAGGCCCTCCCTTAGTCGCCGGACTGCTCGCACGTACTGACCTCCGTCGCGCCCTCAACTCATCGCTGCATCCGACGCTCTGCACACCCTGCCCCGGCCCCGATGTCGGCGGAGCTCGCGGGATACCGGCACCGCCGGCCGGGTGGGTCGGTCGTATCCAGGTGATGCCCCCTTATATCCCGATGGCCATCGCGTGGGATCGTTCCGGATGCTCGGAAAGGACCCACCCGTGGTGCCGACATAGGGGGTTTGGCCCTTTTCTGGATCGCGGTCGCCGAGCATTCAGAGCCGCCGCCTTCCGGGTCTCGCCCTCCTCAGGGCGCGGTCGCCTCGGTATGCGGCGCACGCGTGAGTGCGAGGATGCTGCCGGCCACACCGATGAGGATGATCGCGACGGCGACGCTGATTCCGCCCGCGCGATTCCAGTACACGTCCTTCAACTCAATCAGCAACGCGGCTTCGTCGACCACAAGGGCCAGCCCGATCCCGAAGGCGAGGCCCATCCAGGTCCGCCAGAGAGGGGACCTCTCTACGAGCCCGCTTGCGCCGACGGCGATCAACAGCAGAATCCCCCAGATGTAATGGTGGATATGGACACGACCGACGTGGACGTTGCCCAGTCCCGCAACGTGAACGTGGATCGCCCAGGTCAGCAAACGCAACCCAGTGAACGTGGCGGTGAATCCCCACCACGAAAGGATCAGGCCACGCCGCGTCGGATGGGCCTGCCGCAACCGGCGTGGACGCAGAGGCGGGTTCTGGGCTGACCGATCATCCGGGGAATTCGACGCATCACCGCTCACCCGATGAGCCTACTTCTCACCGGGCCGGCGGGGCGGGCTACCGATAACCTCGCTTGAGCAGGTATTCGGCTCCCGCCTCGAAACCCTCGGGGCTGAGCAGTACGAACCCGAAGGCGTCGGCGAGCCGGTCGGTGGTGTTGAAGGCGACGCAGACCGCCAGCGCGTCCTGGACCTGCTGGGGTGAGACACCGGCGGCCAACACCTCCCGCATGTCCTCGGCGTCGACCTCTCCCTCCCGGGTCAGGTTGCCGAGCATTCGCAGCGTCGCCCGCAGCGGCTCTGCGACGGGAGCCGCTTCGAGGTCGGCCAGCACCGCCGCGACGCGTGGCCCGTCCTGGTACGCCTGCCTTGCGGTCGCGGTGTGCGCGCCGACGCAGAACGCGGACTCGTTCACCGTGGACACGTAAGCCGCCATCAGCTCCCGGTCGCCCACCGACCAGGCGGACGGCCCGCGCATCGCCTCGTGGGTGAACTCCTTGGCCCGGGCGCCGTAGAAATCGGGCCGGTAGAAGACCAGTTTGGCGGCGTCCGGTACCGGGTGCCCGGAGAACAGCCGGATGAGCGCGAACAGCAGCTTGGTTCTGCGGCGGTAACCGTGGTTGAGGATGTCAAGTCGCATGATCCGGCCTCCCGTCGCCGGTCGCTTCGGCCAGGGCCGCCAGTCCGGCTTCATACAGCCGGGCGGACTGGCCGACCGCAGCGCATATCACCAGTTCGAAAAGCTGGTCCTCAGTGCAGCCCGACGCCTTCGCCGCAGCCAGGTCCGCCTCGGTGACCTGCGCCGGTCTGTCGACGACCTTGCCGATCAGCGCGTCCAACGGCGGGGAGAGGCCGTCGTTGCCGAAGGCGCGCGCTCGCTGCTCCGCAGATGCCCTGCCCGCCCCGTTCAGCACGCGATCCACCAGAGCTCGGTGCGCTGCTCGCTTCTTGTCCATATCCGGCACGATGCCCTCCACCTTTTTCACACTTCGGCTATCTGCCCTCATGCATAAGACTTGTACGTTCTGACCGACGCCGCCGGAGCATCCGAGTGGACGGACGGGGCCCGATATGACGAGAACCTCCGCCCACTCAGGACGGAGGCTCGTACGCCGCCGGCTATCAGGCACGCCCCTGATCAAGTCGTACTTTACGTGGAAGTCCGCGACAGCGACGAGGTCTTCCACGACTTGTCCGCGAGGTTTGGAGCAGGCCCGTGATCAACAGAAGTCCGAGGACCCGTAGCGCGTCCGCCTGAGCTTCCCGTTCGACGAAGCCCGGGAATTCCGGTGGCAGGGCGGCGAGGTGGCGGGTGTCGTTGACCAGCTTCCACAGCGGGACGAACAGGCCGTTGATCTACGTTCGGATCCGATTCGGGGGTCAGTGGCAGGTCTTCGTCGGATCGTCGTGGGTGAGGGCGCAGATGATGCGGTCGCCGCGCCCGGGATAGGCCTGGCGCACCGCCGCGGCGAAATCGTGCCACTGGCGGCGGGTGTCGTCGATGGCCAGGCGCACCGCGCGACCGAAGTTGTCCTGGACCTGGCCGCGCGCGGTACAGACGTTCTTGCCGTCCTCGGCGCAGGAGGTGACGCCCGTACGAGGGTCGATCACTCCGTGGTCCTTGTTGATCCAGGCGTGCTTGAGCCGGGTCCGGCCGCCGTCGGTGCACCCGGCCCGTTCGCCGCTGATGGCGGCTTTGGCGTCGAAGCAGCCGGTGGTCAGCCAGCCGGGCACGTTCGTACCGGTCGGCTCGGCTCCGAACAGGGCGAACAGCGGGCTGACGCCGCTCTGCCGGCCACCGGGCGGATTGTGCACACCGACCGGCCCGGCCGCGGCCTGATCGGCCCAGTTGCTGTGCGAGTAGAAGTCCTGGACCGCGTGCAGCGCACGCCCGAACTCTTCGATCACATCGCATTTGGCCCGGCCGGACACCCGGTTGAAGGTGCAGTCACCGCTCGGGCGCGGCGGGAACAGCGAGCGTTTGAGGCTGACCTCTCCCGGTCTGATGCGGCCTTCGTGGTCGAGCAGGTCGGCGGCTCGGCGGAGGCCGGCGCGTACTCGGGCGCGGGCGTGATCGACGCACTCGATCAGGGCGGCGGTCGCTCGCTGCCGATCCTGCGGCCGGTAGTCGGGGCCGTCGACGTAGTCGGCGTTGTCGCAGTGCGCCGCGGAGGTCAGGATCTCCCCCGTCAGCGGGTTGTCCGGGGAGCCCACCGCGCCGAACGTTCCCTTCTTGCCCGCGACCTGATCCAGTGACCGCGGCTCGAAGCAGTCGGAGCCGGCACCGGAGGCGCAGCCCAGCGCAGCCCTCGTGATCCGCTCGTGCTCGGCCAGATGGCCGACCGTGCCGAAGGCATGCGCGCGTGGCGCGGTTCCCACCAGCAGGACGGTGGCGGCCGCGGCCGCCACCGCCGCCGCGCTGATCGCATTGCGCATGGATCTCCGGGAGCGCCCGGCATGAGCGGTCGATACGGCGGGCGGGACGGTCGTCGGCATCCGGTTCTCCTTCGTTGACCAAGTACGCAACACAGTGAAACAGATCAACTACTCAACGTGAACACACTCCGGCGGCGCGTCGTCGTGTCCGCCGGGGCGACGGCTTCCGCCCTTTCGACCATCCCTCACCGCCGTCGCCCCCGCGCGGCGCCGTCGGGCGGCCGCGGCAACCTCGACAACCAGGGACCCGGCCCTGACCGACGGCCTCGCCGCGTCTCGCGAGGTGATCCTCGTCGACTATGCGGGGGTCGGCTCGTCGAGCGGCGCGCCATCGGGGTCGGTCGCCGAGACCGCCCGCCAGATCATCGCCTTCACCGAGACGCTCGGCCTCGAGCAGGTCGACCTGCTCGGCTGTCGTTCCCGGCGGATCGCCGATGTAATGGAGCTCGACCGTCGCGAGGAGGCGCCACATGACCATCGATCGGACCGCGACCCTGGTCGAGTCACTGGCCTCTCTCGGCGCGAACGAGATCCCGCATCCGGGCGGCACCTTGCTGGCCCATCTGGAGCGCGTTCACGCGCTGCTCACGGAGTGGGGCGCGCGACCGGCGTTGCGGCTCGCCGGGCTGTGCCATGCGTACTACGGCACCGATGGCTTCCCCACCGCACTGGGCGACGTGGCCGAGCGAGACGAGTTCGCCGCGCTCATCGGCGCGGAGGCCGAACGGCTCGTCCGCTTCTACGCCGGCTGCGACCGCGGCTTCTCCTACCCCCATCTCGCCGAGCCCGAAGGACCGTTCAAGGATCGGTTCACCGGCGTCGTAAGCCGCCCATCCCTACCGCTGCGGCGGGACTTCGCCGAGCTCACCGCCGCCAACGAGCTGGACATCATGCGGGTCAACGCCGACCTGCGCGCCCAGCATGGACCAGGTCTCCTCCGGCTGTTCACCTCATGGCGGGAACTCCTCAGCGCCCCCGCCTGGCAGGCCCTCCAGGCGACCCCGCCCTGACCTGCATCGACAGTACGGCGGGCGCCGCGGGGGCGTCCGCCGTACGAGAGCGGTGAGGGTGGTGCGGTCAGGCGGCGGCGCGTTCACCGACGGGTCGGCGGCGGAGGTCCGGGCGCTGGAGTGCCGGGGGCAGGTAGGCCATGTCGAGCATGCCGACGTCGGTGCCGGGCGGAACGATCTCATCGATCCGGTCGAGGATCTCGTCGGTGAGGGTGACGTCGACACCGGCGAGCAGGTCATCGAGCTGCTCCATCGTGCGCGGCCCGATGATCGCGCTGGTCACACCGGGATGAGCGATCGCGAATGCCATCGCGAGGTGCGTCATCCGCAGGCCCGCCTTCTCGGCGAGCGGAATGATCTGCTCGACGGCATCGAGCCGGCGCTCGTCGCTGAGATGCTTGAAATAGGCGGCGCGGCGGAGGTCGGTCTGCTGTCCCTTACGGATGCGCCCGGTGAGCAGCCCCTGCGCGAGCGGACTCCACACCAGCGTGCCCATCCCGTAGCGTTGCGCGACGGGCAGCACCTCGGCCTCGATGCCGCGGTTGAGGATCGAGTAGGTCGGTTGTTCGGTGCGGAACCGTTCCAGACCGCGCCGCTCGGCCACCCACTGGGCTTCGACGATGTCGGAGGCGGGCATCGTGGACGACCCGATCGCCCGGACCTTACCGCTGTGGACCAGGTCCGAGAGCGCGGAAAGCGTCTCCTCTACGTCGGTGTCGGGGTCCGGCCGGTGGATCTGGTAGAGGTCGATGTGGTCGGTCTGCAGGCGACGCAGCGAATTCTCGACCGCGGTCATGATCCAGCGCTGCGAGTTGCCGCGCTGATTGGGATCATCACCCATCGGGAGATGCAGCTTGGTCGCGAGGACGATGTTGTCGCGACGCCCCTTGAGCGCCTTTCCCACGATCTCCTCCGACTCACCGTGGGCGTACGCGTCGGCGGTGTCGATGAAGTTGATCCCCGCGTCCAGCGCTTTGTGGATGATGCGGGTCGAGTCGTCGTGGTCGGTGTTGCCGTGGGCTCCGAACATCATCGCGCCGAGCGCGTAGGGGCTGACTCTGATGCCGGTCCGGCCGAGAACGCGGTACTGCATACGGTCACTCCTGAGGTCGAGGTCGAGGCGTGGTGAGCGCTCGGTCGATGCCGTACCCTGAACGTAAGTGGAACACTCTTCCGGAACTATACGGAAAGACTTTCCGGTTAAGCAAGCGAAGGAGTGTCGTGACGGAGAAGACGGTGCCGACCGGTGTCGACTCGACCGGCTCCCCGGGCCCGGCCGCACCCGAACGCGCGCCGCGTCGGCGGCGCGCCGACGCGCAGCGCAACGTCGACTCCCTGCTCGACGCGGCCAAGACCGTCTTCGGCACCTCGGGCGTGGACGCGCCCGCCAAGGAGATCGCCGACCTGGCCGGCGTCGGCGTCGGAACGCTCTACCGGCACTTCCCGCAGCGCTCGGACCTGGTCAAGGCCGTGTTCCAGCGCGAGGTGGACGCCTGCGCCGACGCGGCCCCGGTGCTGGCCGCGGCGCACGAGCCAGGAGCGGCACTCGCCAAGTGGCTCCACCGCTACACCGAGTTCCTCGCGACCAAGCGCGGACTCGCCACCGCCCTGCACTCCGGCGATCCGGCGTTCGACGCGCTACCCGGCTACTTCATGCGGCGATTCGGACCCGCCCTCGGGTCCCTGCTCGAAGCCGCCGCGGCGAGCGGCGAGATCCGTGCCGACATCAGCGCCAAGGACCTTTTGTACGCCGTCGCCAGTCTGTGCATGTCCGCGGCGGACGAGGGAGCCGCCTACAGCCGGCGCATGGTCGCGCTCCTCATCGACGGACTGCGCTACGGCGCCGATCCGGACCGCTCTCCCTCCTGACGCCGTCAGCCGGGTCTACCGGCGCATCTCCGTCTGAGGGACGGCGTGATACAGCGCCGCAGGGTCAGGCCTCGGCGGCCTTCTTCATCCGGGCCTGGCCGAACTCGGCCATGACGTGGAAGGCGGCCTTGGGCTCCCACCCCAGCTCCGCGTACGGCCCTTCGGCCGCGCCGGGCGGCAGGACCCTGACCACCCCGAAGCTGGCCGCGTCGAAGTCGAGCTCCGGATCATGGAGGTCCGTGGTCGCCAGGTCCCAGCGGGCGAAGGTGTAGACGAACGCGGCGTCGACGCCGGCCGCGTCGTAGACGTCGAGCAGCTCCCGGATGTAAGCGGCCTGCTCCCGCTCGTCGCGCACCGTCCCGGCGGCCAGCCGCACCGGCCGCGCGTTCTCATTCCACTCGACGATCGAGTCCCCGCGTCCGCCCAGGTCGAAGGCGCCACGGAAGGTCCCGCAACCGAATTCGGTGACGCCGAACGGCTTGCCCTGCGCCACCTGCGCGCGCAGCGCGTCGGGGAGCGCGTCGGCGTTCGTCGCGTCGCGATACCCGGAATCGGTGGCGAGGATGTCGAACGGCGTCCAGTCCACGCCCTCGAAGGCGACGGACGCGTAGCCGACCGGGCCGCCGAAGCGGGCGCGGACCTCGGTGACGACGCGGCCGAGGAACGCGTTGAGCGTGGCATGCAGCCGGGGAAGCAGGGCGCGGAACGCGGCGGGATCGGCCAGGTTCGCCGATCGCTCCTGCGACGTGTCGCCCGGCAGGAAGCCGTCGGTGAACATGGTGATCTCGGAACCGGTGAGGAACACGACGCGCGCGCCGTCACGGCGCAGGCGCTCGGCACGTTCGGCGGCGTCAGCGAGGAACGCGAGAAGTTCCTCCTGGGACAGGCCGTTCGTGAACGGCGAGTACCAGACCTCCAGCCCCGCGTCGGCTGCGGCCCGCGCGGCGGTCTCCAGGCGGTCGGCGTGACCGCCGGTGACGCGGACCGCGTCGCAGTGCAGATCCTCACGGATCACCCGCATCTCACGCTGAACGACATGGGGGAGGAACGGTTCGTGGGTCGTGGTCCCGCCGGAGGTGAAACCGGTGTCGTAGTTGATGCCGAAGGCGCGCATCGCTGCTCCGATCCGTCCGTGATCGATTTAAGGTACGAAGAGTACCCTATGCCGGGAACGATGAGCCGCGTCCCACAACGCGCTCTCGGCCAGGCGCCACCCCCTGTCGTGATCACGAGCGTTGTAGGGTCAACTGTGATCACTTGTGTCGTTGAGTACGTGATCGATCCGGCGAAGATCGACGCGTTCGAACGCTTCAGCCGCCGCTGGATGGAACTGGTCGATCGCCACGGCGGCACGCACCACGGATACTTCCTGCCGGCCGAAGGCGCCAGCGACAGGGCCCTCGCCCTGTTCAGTTTTCCCAGCCTCGCCGCCTACGAGGAGTATCGCAAGCTCTTCGGCGTCGACCCCGACTTCGTCGCGGCCGATCGCATCAGGGACGAGAGCGGGTGTGTGCTCCGCTACGAGCGGACCTTCATGCGGCCGCTGCTTCCCGAACACGGAGAAGAGTGACCATGGGCGTGCTGTACGACTACTTCCGGGCGCCGGACGGCGAGACCGCGTTCCGGCTGCTCGACGAGGGCGATGGAACACCGCCCGGCCCGGCGACCGTGCACGCGGACATCGACGCGCTCGACGCCAAGGGGATCGACCCCGATGTCATTCTCGGACAGCTGATCGCGTTCATGAGGAACGTGCCGTGGAGCGTCGACCTGGTCCAGACCGTCGGAGTGTGGCCGCCTCCGGAAACGGAGGGCTTGGACAGGCACTCCGGTGAACCGCGATCGACCCGCCCTTAGGTTCTCTCGCGATCGTGCTGGTCACAGCCATTCGTGCTGGCTGCGATGAGGTTGGTCGTTTCGTAGCGGACGACGAGTTCCTCGTAACGGGTACCCGCGCCCACGTAGGTGGGCACGGTTCGGAACATCGCTTCACGTCCTTGCGCCGGCAGGCGGAGCGCCGCCCGGCGGACCCGGCCGCCGGGCGGACCTGAACGCCGGGCGGACCTGAACGCCGGGCGGACCCGGCCGCCGGGCGGATGTGCGGACTCCTCAGGCGCCGGTCGACCTGCCGGATCGGCGCAGGGCGATGACGGCGACGCCGAGGGCGAGCAGGCCGGCGACCAGGCCCGCGGCGCCCAGGGCGGTCCCCGTGCCGTTCTCGGTCTTCTTGACGATCGGCTTCGCCTGCGGCGCGGTCGCCTTGGCCAGGGTGAGGGACGGCGCCGGGTGCTCCGGCTCAGGGCCACCGCCGGGCAGGTCGATCCAGCGCACGACGCTGGTCTTGCCGCTGTGGTCGGTGTAGGTCTGCAGGGCCTTGAAGTACAGCTTCGGGGTGTCGGTCGGCAGCGCCCCCATCGATACCCAGAACTGCTGGAACTGTCCGGGCTCGATCTTTCCGCCCGACCAGGTGATCGCGGTGACCGCCTCGGTGAGCTCGCCGCCTTCGACCTTGATCGGCTTGGGCAGACGGCTCTTGGTGACCTCGGCCGTCCAGCCGGGCACCGGCTGCACCGACACCGAGGCGATCGGGTGGTCGGTGGGCAGATACAGCTGCACCTTCGTGGTGTCGGCGTCCGGCTCCTCGTTGGGAACCCGGACGTTGAACGCGGCGTAACCGCCCGGCTCGGCGGTGCTCGGGTTGATGGTGACGTGCGCCGACGCGGGCACGGCCAGGGCGACGACGGCGGCCGTGACGACGCCGACGCCGGTCAGCAGGCGCTTGGCGACATGCGGAAAGGACATGGGTACTCCTCGGGACAAGGGCGTGCGAACGACGTGATGGTGACCACGGCCCGTTCCGTCCCACGAGGCGTCGCGGAGCGCCCCGGCCGCGCGTGGGCGGGGACCGGCTTCACGGTGCGAAACGACCTGGGTGAGGGTGCGGCGAAGAGCCGTGAATCACCTGGCGGCGCGGAGAACGGCGCCGCTTCCCCGAGGAGGGCCGCGCCGGACCAGAAAGTGCCGCAACACCGCCATGGCCGGGGGCGTCTGGTCCGCGCCCCACCGACGCCGCACCCCGGCGGGCCGCCGCGAGGCCGCGCGATCGACGCACGCCAGCAGGAGGAGGACCCGCAGGGCGTGGCCGAGCACCGCCTCGGCGAGGACGGCCAGCACCCGCCAGGCGGCCCGCTCCCCCGCGTACAGCCACAGCGCGACCAGCGCTCCGGCGAGCGCGTGCGCCCCGGCCATGCCCAGGCCGGACGCCCCGGAACCGTGGTTCATCGACACGGCCGCACCAGAGCCCATGGCGGTGTGCATGCCGCCGTGTGTGGTCATGGCCAGGTGTGCGGGCGTCGAGCCGGGATCGGCGGGAGTGGTCCAGGCGAACCACTCGTGCAGGCAGAGCTGAGCGGCCTCGACCGCCAGCAGGATCCACCGCGCGGACCGACGCCGGTCGGCCAGGTGGTAGCCGACCGCGGTCACCGCCGCGACGGCGGTCCAGCCCGCCCACGCCGGTGCCGGGCGGGAGGTCATCAGGTCATGCCCGACCAGGGACAGCACGACGCACACCACGGCGAGAACCGCGGCGCGCATCAAGCGGAACCAGCCCGGGGGACGCATGACCTCACCAACGACTACGACATGGAGTACCGGGAGACTACACCGCGCGGCTGCTCCGCCCGAGCCCCGTGATCTTCTCGGGCCGAGGTCGGTCCGGGCCGGCCGCGTTCGTCGAATGGGATCGAGTCTCCGGGGGTCAATCGGCGACGGCGTTCCAGCGGTCGTGAAGGGTTCGCTCGCCGTCCTCGGTCAGGTCGCCCCAGACGCGGAGCCGGCCGATGCCCCCGTCCGGATAGATGTCCAATCGGACATGCGTCAGCTCGGGGGCCGAGGGCAGCCGGAACCGGTGACGGCCGTCCGGCTGGACCCTCGTCGGCGGCAGCACCGGCGTCCACTCCCCTGACGTCCGGGCGTCCCGACCGGAGAGCGCGACCCAGCCCGGAGCGTTGGACTTCAGGTGCGTCGTGTCGATCTCGACGAGCCTCGGCACACCCGGGGCGGCCAGCTCGACCACCACCCAGTCGTTGCCGTCGTCGCGCCGGCGCGCGGTCTCCCAGCCCTCGGCCTGGTCGCGCGGCAGGCCGGGGGCCAGGATGTTCTCCGGCCGGGAGTAGAACAGGTTCGAGCAGCCGGTGACCCGCGCGCCGTTCTCCAGGGCGGCCAGGTCCACCGTGAGGCCGGTGAGCAGTCGCGGGTCCGGGATCACCTCGCCGTGGACCCGGAGCCGCGCGACGCCGCCGTCCGGGAAGATGTTCAGCCGGACGTGGGTGAACCGCCGCGCCGCCTCGACCGGGAAGCGGTGCCGCGCGTCCGCGCGCAGCGGGCTGCGCGGCACGATCTCCGTCCAGTCCCGGGCGGCCAGCTCCGTGACCGACGGGTACCCCTCGGCCGCGCAGGCCTCGACGGACGCGTACGGCGGGAAGTTCCCCAGGAACCAGGCGGTGTCGACGACGACGCCCCGGATCACGCCCGGGAGGCCCAGCCGGATGAGCGCCCAGTCGTGGCCGCGGTCGTCGACCGCCAGACCGAGCGTCGACGGCCGCCGCCGGGCCGTCTCCCAGCCGTCGTACACCTGGCCCTTGCGCCCGAAGGTCGCCGCCCGGTGCTCGGCCGCCCAGGGGTTGATCAGGTTCTCCCGCTCCGCGAAGGACTCGTCGCTCGCCGCCGGCACGGAGCCGCCGAGGCTCCGGACCGCCAGATCGGGCAGCGCGGTGAAGTCGGCCACCCGTCACCTCCTCAGGAGGCGCCCGCGCGGCGTGTCGTCGACGACCTCGCCGCGCAGCCAGGTGGCCCGTACGACACCGGTCAGCTCGCGGCCCGCGTACGGGGTGAGGCGGTGGCGGGTGCGCAGCGCCGCCGGGTCGACGGTGAACGCCTCGTCCGCGGCGAAGGCCACCAGGTCGGCGTCGTTCCCGACCTCGATCGCGCCCTTTCCGGTGACGCCCGCCAGCGCCGCGGGCGCGGCCGACATCCACCGCACGACGTCGGCCAGCTCGTGACCGCGCCTGCGCGCCTCGGTCCAGACGGCGGGCAGGCCGAGTTGCAGGCTGGAGATCCCGCCCCAGGCCTCGTCGAAGCCGCCGCGCTTCAGCTCGGGCGGGCACGGTGAGTGGTCCGACACGACGCAGTCGATCGCTCCGGCGGCGAGCGCGCGCCAGAGCCCGTCCCGGCCGGCGGCGTCGCGGATGGGCGGGCAGCACTTGAAGTGCGTGGCGCCGGGCCGTACGTCCGCCGCCGACAGGGTCAGGTAGTGCGGGCAGGTCTCGGCGCTCACGCGCACTCCCCTGGCCCGTGCCCGGCTGAGGGGTTCGACGCCGTCGGCGGCCGACAGGTGCAGGATGTGGGCCCGTACGCCCGTCGCCTCGGCGAGCCGGACCACCTGCTCGATCGCCTTCTGTTCCGCGCTCGGCGGCCGCGAGGCCAGGAACGCGTCGTACGCGCCGCCGACCGGGACGGACAGGGATCCGGGGTCCTCGGCGTGCACGATGACCAGCCCGTCGAAGGAGGCGATCTCGCGGAACGCCTCCTCCATCTCCTCATGCGACAGCGGCGGGAACTCGGGCACGCCGGAGTCGGCGGTGAAGCACTTGAAGCCGAACACCCCGAGGCCGTGCAGGGCCCGCAGTTCCGCCGTGTTGCCCGGCACCGCGCCGCCCCAGAAGCCGACGTCCGTGCGGCACCGGCCGGCGGCCGCCTCTCTCTTGACCGCCAGCGCGGCGGCGGTGGTCACCGGCGGGAGCGAGTTGAGCGGCATGTCCACGATCGTGGTGACGCCGCCCGCCGCCGCCGCGCGGGTCGCGGTGGCGAAGCCCTCCCACTCCGTACGGCCCGGTTCGTTCACGTGGACGTGGGTGTCGACGAGGCCGGGGAGCAGCGCGACCTCGCCCAGGTCCACTCGGGTACCGGCCGGCGGAGCGTCGTCGTGGCCGGTGACGGCGGCGATCCGCCCGTCCCGTACGGCCACGGCCGCGGGCCGTTCCCCGTCCGGGAGGACCGTGCGCCGCGAGCGTACGACCAGGTCGTAGCCGCTCATGGGGCGGTTCGCCGGTAGGCGGCCCAGCCGCCGTGGTCGGTGATGTCGAGCAGTTGGGGAAAGGACGCGGGCGGGCGCCGCAGCACCATGGCGAGGGACGACGTGCCGTCGGCGAGCTCGATCACGCCCAGTTCCAGCTCGGGCGGCTCGGCGGGCAGCAGCCGGTCGCGCAGGACGTCCAGGGTCACGTCGTAGACCTCGCCGGTGACGGGGGCGCCGCCGTGCGCGACCGGGAGGAGCGCGGGGAACCGGTCGGCGACCGAGTACAGGCGGTACCGGGGCGCGGTCGTCGTCGCGGCGACCTGTGGCGCGCCGTCGAGGAGGTGGTGCAGCGGTCCGCCGCGCATCCCCCCGCCGTTCAGGAACATCAGCGGCATATGTGCTCCGGTCGGATCGGTACCCGGTTCAGCGGGCGGCCGGTGGCGTCGCGGACGGCCGCGACGATGGCGGGGGTCGAGGAGAGGGTGGGCGGTTCGCCGGCGCCCCGCAGGCCGTACGGCGCGTGCGGGTCGGGGCTCTCGAGGATGTCCAGCCGCATCGGCGGCATGTCGAGAATGGTGGGGATGAGGTAGTCGGTGAAGGACGGGTTCCGTACGAGGCCGTCCTGGACGACGATCTCCTCCATCAGCGCGAGCCCGAGACCCTGCGCCGTGCCGCCGTGGATCTGGCCCTCCAGCGAGAGCCGGTTCATGATCTTGCCGACGTCCTGGACGGCGGCCAGCTCGACGACCTTGACGAGGCCCAGCTCGACGTCGACGTCGACCACGGCGCGATGCACGCAGAGCGCGAGCTGGACGTGGGTGTCGCCCTGCCCGGTGACCGGGTCCATCGGGACGGTGGGCCGGTGCCGGTACTCACGGGTGTGCTCGACGGCCCGGTCGCCGAGGACGTCGGCGATCGCGGCCACCGCGCCCGCCGACGCCGACACGACCTTCCCGCCGGCCAGCGACAGGTCGTCCTCGGTGCCGAGCCGGGCCCGGGCGAGGGCGAGCACCTCCGCGCGGACCGCCGCGCAGGCCGCCCGGACCGCGCCGCCGGTCATGTACGACTGGCGGGAGGCGGAGGACGACCCGGCGTCGCCGACCCGGTCGTCGGCCGGGGCGACGGTGACCCGGTCGACGCCCAGCTCGGTCCGGGCGATCTGCTCCTGCAGCGTGACCAGGCCCTGGCCGACCTCCGCCGCGGCGGTGTGCACGACCACCGAGGGCTCGCCGCCGGCGACCTCCAGCCGTACGCGCGCGGTCGAGTAGTCGTCGAAGCCCTCGGAGAAGCAGATGTTCTTGATGCCCACGCCGTAGCCGACGCCGCGGACGACGCCCTCGCCGTGGGTGGTCTGGGAGACGCCGCCCGGCAGGTTCCGCAGGTCGGTGCGGTCCGGCGGGGCCGGCAGCGGCATCGCCGCCAGCCGGGTGAGCATCTCGGCGAGGGGAGCCGGTGAGTCGATGACCTGGCCGGTGGCCAGCTTCGACCCCTGGCCCGCGGCGTTGATCCGGCGGATCTCCACCGGGCCGAGCCCGCAGGCCGCGCCCAGCCGGTCCATCATCGACTCGTAGGCGAAGCACGCCTGCACCGCCCCGAACCCGCGCATCGCGCCGCACGGCGGGTTGTTGGTGTAGACGCCGTAGGCGTCGATCTCGAGGTTCGGGATCTCGTACGGGCCGAGACCGAGCGAGGCCGCGTTCGCCACGACGTTGGGCGTGGAGGAGGTGTAGGCGCCGCCGTCGAGAACGATCTCGGCGGTCGCGTAGCCGATCCGGCCGTCGCGGGTCGCGCCGTACTCGTAGCGCATCAGCGCGGGATGCCGGTGAACGTGGCCGAAGAACGACTCGTACCGGTTGTAGACGATCCGGACCGGCCGGCCGGTGCGCAGCGCCAGCATGCCCGCGTGGATCTGCATCGACAGGTCCTCGCGGCCGCCGAACGCCCCGCCCACCCCGGCCAGCGTCATCCGGACCTTCTCCTGGGGCAGCCCGAGGCACGGGGCGATCTGCCGCAGGTCCTGATGCAGCCACTGGGTGGCCACGAACAGGTCGAGCCCGCCGTCCTCGGCCGGGACCGCCAGGCCGGACTCCGGCCCGAGGAACGCCTGGTCCTGGATGCCGACGGAGAACTCTCCGGAGACGACGACCTCGGCGCGCGCGCGGGCGGCGGCGACGTCCCCGACGCGGACCGGCTGATGGCGGACGACACCTCCGCGCTCCTGCACCTTGAGGCCGTCCGGGTCCGCGACGACGGCGCGCGCGTCGGTGATCGGCTCGAGGACCTCCCAGTCGATCCTGATCCGCTCCAGGGCGCGGCGGGCCGTCTCCGGGTGGTCGGCCGCGACGATCGCGATCGGCTCGCCCTGGTACCGGACCTCGCCGATGGCGAGCACGGGCTGGTCGGCGTGGTCCAGCCCGTACACCTTCGTGCCCGGCACGTCCTCGTGGGTGAGGACCGCCTCGACGCCGGGCACGGCGAGGGCGGGGCCGAGGTCGATGGCGCGGATCCTGGCCCGCGCGTACGGGCTGCGCAGCGTCGCGCCGAACAGCGTGCCGTCGATCCACAGGTCGGAGGCGTACGCGAACTCGCCGGTGACCTTGAGCGTCCCGTCGGGCCGGAGCGCGCTGTCGCCCACCCCGCCCCGGCCCGGGGCGACGACGTTCCCGCGCGCGGCCGACGTCGTCACAGGACCTCCTTCGCCAGTTCCATCAGGCGGCGGTGCGCGTCGGCGCCGGCCCGGCCGATCTCGTCCTGCGGCGCGGAGACGAGCACGTCGTCCTCCACCACCGTCCGGCCGCCCACCAGCAGCCTGGCCAGCGGCGGGGCCTGCCCGTGGACGAGCGCCACCAGGGGATCCTCGACGGCCGCGTGGAAGCCGTCGACCCGCCAGACGGCGATGTCGGCGAGCTTGCCGGCCTCGAGCGAGCCGATCTCGTCCGCCCGGCCCAGGAGACGGGCGCCGCCGAGGGTGGCGAGTTCCAGGGCCTGCCGGGCGGTCAGCGCGCTCGGTCCGTACCTGGCCCGCTGCAGGTACACGGCCTGCCGGAGCTCGCCGATCAGGGGGACCATCTCGGCCGACGCCGGGCCGTCCACGCCCAGGCCGACCGGGACGCCCGCCCGGAGCAGGTCGCGGACGCGGGCGATGCCCGAGCCGAGCCGCGCGTTCGAGCTGGGACAGTGCGCCGTGCCGGTGCCCGCGCCGGCCATCGCGGCGATGTCGGAGTCGCTCAGATGGACCGTGTGCGCGAACCACACGTCGCCGCCGAGCCAGCCGACCCGCTCCATGTACTCGACCGGAGTGCGGCCGAACCGCTCCTGGCAGTACTCCTCCTCGTCGAGCGTCTCGGCGAGGTGGGTGTGCAGCCGCACGCCCTTGGCCCGTGCCAGGCGGGCCGACTCGACCAGCAGATCCTCGCTGACGGAGAACGGCGAGCACGGGGCCACCGCGATCCGCAGCATGGAGGAGAACGAGTCGTCGTGGTGGGCGTCGATCGCGGCGGCGGTGGCGTCGAGGATGTCGTCGAGCGTCTCCACCACCTCGTCCGGCGGCAGCCCGCCGTCCGACTCGCCCCGGTCCATCGAGCCCCGGCAGGGATGGAACCGCAGGCCCACGCGGCGGGCGGCGTCGATCTCGGCGGCGAGCAGGTCGCCGCGGCCCTTCGGGAAGACGTAGTGGTGGTCGGCGACGGTCGTGGCGCCCGACCGGGCCAGCCAGCCGAGCCCGGCGGCGGCCGCCCCGCCGACGACCTCGGCGTCCATCTTCGCCCAGGGCCGGTAGAGGGTGGCCAGCCAGTCGAAGAGCGTGTCGTCCGCGGCCATGCCCTGCGAGGCCCACTGGTAGAGGTGGTGGTGGGTGTTCACCAGGCCCGGCGTGACCAGGCAGCCGCGCGCGTCGATCCGCTCCACCCGCTGCGCGCCGGGGAGGGCGGGCGCCGGGCCGGGACCGATCGCGGTGATCCGGTCCCCGCCGATGACCAGGTGGCCGTCGGGGATCTCCGCGCCGGCCACCGGCGCGAGGTAGGCGTGCTCGATGATCACGGTGCTGTGCCTGCCGATGCCCTCGCTTCGCTCGGTCACGGGACCTCCTTCGTCGGCCCCATGACCAAGGTGCTGTGCCTACCGATTCCCTCGCTTCGCTCGGTCATGGGATCGCGGCCTTCAGCTCGGCCGCACGTCGCACGGCGTCCAGGATCTTCTCGTACCCCGTGCAGCGGCACAGGTTGCCCGCGAGCGCCTCGCGGATCTCCGCGTCGGAGGGGTCGGGCACCCGCGTTATCAGGTCGTCGGCCTGCACGAGCAGGCCGGGCGTGCAGAAACCGCACTGCACGGCGCCGCACTCGGCGAACGCCCGCTGGACGGGCGCGAGCCCGTCCGGGCCCGCCAGGCCCTCGACCGTCCGGACCTCGCGGCCCTGCGCCTGCCCGGCCGCGACGAGACACGCGCAGACCGGCAGGCCGTCGAGGTAGACCGTGCAGGAGCCGCACTCGCCCTGCTCGCAGGCGTTCTTCGCGCCGAGCAGGCCGAGACGCTCGCGCAGGACGAAGAGCAGGCTCTCGCCCTCCCACACGTCGTCGGCGACCTCCTCACGGCCGTTGACGGTGAACGTCACGCGCATTCGCGGGCTCCTCTCCGATGGTCGTGCCACGCCCAGGTCAGCGCCCGGCGTGCCAGCACGCCGAGCGCGTGCCGGCGGTACTCGGCGGTACCGCGCACGTCGTCGATCGGGCTCGCGGCCGTCCGGACCAGCTCGCCGAAGCGCTCGGCCACCACGTCGTCCAGATCGGCGTCCCAGTCCGCCTCGGCGGCCAGGAACTCCTCGGCCGCGTACGCGCGGCGCGGCGTCGGAGCGGCGGAGCCGAGCCCGGTGCCGACCCGCCGTTCGGCCGGGAACAGCGCGACGGCGAACGAGCAGACCGCGATCACCATCGCGTTGCGGGTACCGATCTTGGAGAAGTACTGCGGGCCCGCGGCCGGCGCCGTCCGGAAGGCGCGGATCAGCTCGTCGGGCTCGAGCGCGTTGCGCTTCACGCCGAGGTAGAAGTCGGTGGCCGGGATCAGCCGGACGCCGCGCGCCGCCGACTCGACCTCGTAGACCGCGTCCGTCGCCAGCAGCGGCGGATGCGCGTCGCCGGCCGGCGAGGCCGCGCCGAGGTTGCCGCCGGCCGTGCCACGCGTCCGGATCTGCGGGGAGCCCACCGTACGGGCCGCCTGGGCCAGGCCGGGCAGCCGGTCGCCCAGCTCGGTGATCAGCCGGGCGTACGACACGCCCGCCCCGACGCGGACGGTCCCGTCGGGCAGCGTCTCCCAGCGGGCGAGTTCGCGGACCGGCCCCAGGTCCAGCAGCGCCGACGGGCGGCGCAGGTCGAAGTTCAGCTCGACCATGACGTCGGTGCCGCCCTGGATCGGCAGGGCGTCCGGGCGCTCGGCCTTCGCTGTGAGGGCCTCTTCCCAGGTCGTGGGGTGTAGAAAGTCCATCCGCTACTCCCAGGCGAATCCGGCGTCGGGGGCGTCGTCGGCGAGGACCGCGCCCTCGATCAGGCCGTACGGGCGGTCGGCGGCGAAGAACACCTCCTGCGGGTTGTCGAGGCCGAAGGGCGTCAGGTCGACCGTGAAGTGGTGCTTGTTCGGCATCGACAGGCGGATCTCGCAGATCTCCCCGCACTCCTCCAGTACCCGGCAGCCCATCGCGTACAGCGTCTGCTGCAGAGAAAGGCTGTGCGTTCCGGCGAAGGCCGCCAGCAGCGCCCGGCGCGCCCGCGCGTACGACGCGGCGTACCCGTCGTGCTCGGCCCGGTGCCGCCACGCGGCGCGGACCTCGGTGGCGAGGACGCGGTCGCGCGTCGGCGGGAGCGTCGTGTACTCGTCCTCGGCGAAGCCGTGGAACTCCGAGCCGGTGGAGTTCAGGACGGTCAGCCCCGTCAGGCCGGACACGACCGTGACCCGCCGCGACGGTCCGTCGTAGTGGACGACGCAGGTGCGGGTCTCGCGGCCGGAGCGGACGAAGGAGTGTCCCGTACCGTCCGTGCCGTCCTCGCCCGGGATCCGGTCCCAGAAGTACTCCTCGATCGCGACCCGCGCGCGGTGGACGCTCGGCCGCGAGTCGACGAAGTGCCGTGCCAGCAGCAGCGCGAACTCCTCGATCTCGGCGATGCCGTACTTGCGGGCGAAGGCGAAGACGGTGTTCTTCTGGCTGTCCGTCGGCAGCACCGCCGCGTTGTCGCCGGCCAGGTGGGCCGCCGCCATGTCCCCGGACAGGGCGACGCCGACGTTGCAGTCCTTGATGCCGTGCAGACCGCCGTCCCTGGTGATCCGAACGACGCGGGTCTCGGCCTTGCCGTACCGGTTCGGGCCCAGCCTCATCGCTAGCTCCCCCGGTAGGTGGAGTAGGCGTACGGGCTGAGCAGGAGGGGGATGTGGTGGTGCCGATCGGGCTCGGTGATCCGGAACGCCACCGTCACCTCGGGATAGAACGCGGAGATCTCCTCGGTCTCGAAGATCAGCCGGTGGACGCCCGCGCCCGGGGCCGGCCAGTCCCCGAGCCGGCCGTCGGCGTCCGTACGGCCCGCGGCCACCGGCTGCCAGGACCCGTCGGGCGCGCGGCTCTCCAGCCGCACCGGCACGCCCGCGGCCGGCCGTCCGACCTCGGCGTCGAGTACGTGGGTGGACAGGGACATCCCTCAGCGCCCTTCTTCCTTGACCAACCTGGTGAGGCGGAGATCGACGATCTTCGAGAGCTCGGCGCGGACGACCCGGCGTTCGGTCCCGATGTCGTTGCCCAGGCGGGCCCGCAGCCGGGCGAGCAGTTCGGCGGCGCGGCATCCGGTGGCGCAGACCAGGAAGACGTGCCCGAAGCGCTTCTCGTACGCGCGGTTGCCCTCGGCCAGCGCCCGCCGGACATCCTCGGCCGCGGTGTCCAGCCCGGACTGCTCGCCGCGGGACCACCGGGCCTCCTGCCCGGACCCGGCCACGCGGTCCCCGATCCGGGGGTGGGCGGCCAGTGCCTCCATGACGTCCTCCCAGTCCAGCTCGGCCAGAGCACGGGCGGAGGCGGCCCGCAGCGCGGCCGGATCGCCGTGCCGCCCGGCCGCGACCGTACGGGCCCAACGGCGGGAGGCGCAGCAGGTCAGCAGGTCCGCCTCCCGGGGGATCCACCCCTCCGCTCCCACCATCTCTCCTCTCCCGTTCCGGCCAGTACACACAGCGCGGTCTGGGTAGGTCGAGACGCAGGACCTCCGAAGCAGAATCGTCCGGTTTCATGGTCTTCTGTAGGTTCCTCCAGTCTCGGCCGCCGGTTTTACCGCCGGGTGCCCAGCGATCGACGATGAAGGGAGCCGGGTCGTGCGGCTGCGGACCTTGCTGGCCATCCCGGATCTGCGGCTGGAACTGATCACCGGGCAGGACGAGCTGGACCGGACGATCCGCTGGGTGGTCACGACCGACCTGAAGGACCCCGGCCGCTACCTGCGCGGTGGTGAGCTGGTCCTGTCGGGGCTCGTGTGGCGCACGCGGCCCGCCGACACCGAGGTCTTCGTCCGGGCCCTGACCCGGGCCCGGGTCTCCGCGCTGGCCGCTTGGGACGCCGAGGCCGCCACCATCCCCGCCGACCTCGTCGAGGCCTGCGACCGGCACGGCCTGCCGCTGTTCCGCGTGCCGGAGGACGTCGCCTTCGCCAGCGTGACCGAACAGGTCATGCGGCGCCTGTCCACCGCCCGCGCCGCCGACCTGACCGCTGTGCTGGGCCGCCACCGCACCCTGGTGGCGGGCGTCACCGAGGGCGCCGGCCTCGGCCCGCTCCTCGACCTGGTCGGCCGCGACCTGGGCATGCGGTGCTGGGTGCTGGCGCCGCCCGGCCGGCTGATCGCCGGCCCCGGTGAGCTGCCGGGCTCGCTGTCCCCCACCGACCTGACCCGCGATTTCCTCACGGCGCCCCGCCTGCCGGCCGTGCTGCCGGGCCCGGGCCTCTCGATGTTCGCCGTGTCCCCGGACGGCGCCGCGCGGGTCGCCGACTGGTTCCTGGTCTGCGAGGGCGACTGCACCGAATGGCCCGCCGAGCGCCGGGCCCTTGCCGCCGAGCTGACCGCCATCGTGGCCATCGAACGGGCCCGCTCCGGCGAACGCTCGAACGCCGCGAGCCGGCTGGCCCGGGAGCTCGTCCGCCTCGTCCTGGCCGACGCCCCCGCCGCCGAGATCCTCCCCCGGCTCGAACTCGCCGGGCTGGACACCGCCGCCACGCTCGTCGCCGTCGCCGCCGGCGCCCGGGACACGGTGCGCCCGGCCGAGCTGCACCGGCTGTTCCGCGAGATCCTGCCCGCCGGGTCCGCCGTGGGCCTGCTCGAGGACGAGGTCGTCGCCCTGGTCCCGGCCGCCGGGCCCGACCACGGCCTCGCCGGGCGGGTCCGGCGGGCCCTCTCGGTCCTGGCCCCGGGACTCACCGGCGGGGGCATCGCGGTCGGCGTCGGCGAGCCGGCCACCGTGGAGGGGCTGCGCGGCGCCGTCACCGAGGCCCGCCACGCCCGCAGGCTGGCCGCCGACGGCGCCGGCCCGGTCCGCGTCGTCGGCCCGGACGCGCTGGCCACGCACGCGCTGCTGCTCGCGAGCGTGCCCGACGACGCCCGCATCACGTTCCGCGACCGCCTGCTCGGCCCCCTCCACGCCTACGACGAGGCCCACCACGCCGACCTGATCCGCACCCTGGAGACCTTCCTGCAGGTGTCGGGCTCCTGGACCAGGTGCGCCGACCGGTTGCACCTGCACGTCAACTCGGTCCGGTACCGCATCCAGCGCGTCGAGGAGCTCACCGGCCGCGACCTCGCCCGCCTGGAGGACCGCGTCGACTTCTTCCTCGCCCTCCGCCTGCGCTGACGCGACCTAAGAGGTGGGACCGGCCGGCTCCGTGGCCGCGCGGGCGATGGCGACCGCGGCCTGGCCGAGGCTGATGCCGCCGTCGTTCGGCGGCACGCGGTGGTGGACCAGCACGGCGAAGCCCGCGGCCTCCAGGCCGGTGACGGCGCGCTCGAGCAGCAGGAGGTTCTGGAACACCCCGCCGGACAGCGCGACCGTGGTCAGGCCGGTCGCCTCGCGCAGCCGTACGGCTCCGGCCACCACCAGGTCACCGACCGCGTTGTGGAACCGCCCGGCGATGGCCGGGACGGACGTGCCGGCGAGCAGGTCGTCGACGACCGCCTGGACGAGTTCGGCCCCCGGCACGACGAACGACGGACCGCCGTCTCCGGCGTCCTCGAGCCGGACCGGGTAGGCCGAGCGCTCCCACGGGTCGGCGCGCTGCTCGAGTTCGACGGCGGCCTGGCCCTCGTAGTTGATCCGATCGCGCACGCCGAGCACGGCGGCGACCGCGTCGAAGAGCCGGCCCACGCTGGACGTCGGCGGCGCGCCCAGGCCGGCCCGCCCGACCGCGACGACCTGGTCCCACATCGCGGCGTTGCGCCGGGCGACGGCCAGCGTGGCCGGCACGCCGTACGCGGCCGCCATCCGCCACGGCTCCCTGATCGCCGTCGCGCCGCCCGGCAGCGGCACCGGCCGCAGGTGCCCGGCCCGCTGGAAACCGGTCAGATCGGCGAGGAGGAACTCCCCGCCCCACAGCGTGCCGTCCGCGCCGTACCCGGTGCCGTCGAAGGCGACCCCGATCACCGGCCCGGCGTGCCCGTTGTCGGCCAGGCAGGCGGCGATGTGCGCGTGGTGGTGCTGCACGCCGATCAGCGGCAGCTCCCGCTCCTCGGCCCGTTCCACGGCGTACTTGGTGGACAGGTACTCCGGGTGCAGATCGTGCGCCAGCACGGCGGGCGCGATGGCGAAGAGGCGCTCGAAGTGCCCGACGCCCTCGCGGAACGCCCGCAGCGTCTCATAGTTCTCAAGGTCGCCGATGTGGTGCGAGACGAAGGCGCGCCCGCCCTCGGCGAGGCAGAAGGTGTTCTTCAGCTCCGCCCCGCAGGCCAGCACCGCCGGACCGCCCGCGGGCACCGGCAGCGGCCGCGGCACGTAGCCGCGGGACCGGCGCACCGGCATTTCCCTCCCCCGGAAGACCCGGACCACCGAGTCGTCGGTGCGCACGTGGATCGGCCGGTCGTGGGTCAGGAAGGCGTCGGCGATGTCCCGCAGGCGGGTGAGGGCGTCCTCGTCGCGGTAGGCGATCGGCTCGTCGGAGACGTTCCCGCTCGTCATCACCAACGGCTCCGACACCAGCAGGTGATGCATCGGCGTGTACGGCAGCATCACGCCGATCGACCGGTTGCCGGGAGCGACGGCCTCGGCCAGCGGCGCGCCGGCCCTCCGCCGCAGCAGCACGATCGGCCGGGCGGCGCTCGTCAGCAACGTCTCCTCGGCGGGCTCCGGGTCGGCGAGAAGGCGCACCGACGGCAGGTCGGGGGCCATCACCGCGAACGGCTTGTCCTCCCGGTGCTTGCGGGCCCGCAGGGCCGCGACCGCGGCCCGGTCCGCGGCCGTGGCGGCGAGATGGTAGCCGCCCAGGCCCTTCACCGCGACGATCCCGCCGCGCCGGAGCAGCGCGCGCGCCTCCTCGATCGGCTCGCCCGCCCGTTCGCGCCCCTCGCGGTCCCGCAGGACGAGCCGTGGCCCGCAGGCCGGGCAGCACACCGGCTGGGCGTGGAACCGGCGGTCGGCCGGGTCGTGGTACTCGGCGGCGCAGTCGGCGCACATGGCGAACCCGGCCATCGTGGTGTTCGGCCGGTCGTACGGCACGTCCGTCACGATCGTGAACCGCGGCCCGCAGCCGGTGCAGTTGACGAACGGGTAGCCGTGGCGCCGGTCCGCGGGGTCCCGCAGCTCCCGCAGGCACGCGGGGCAGGTCGCGGAGTCGAAGGACACCAGCGCGCTGCGCCGGCCGCCCGCGTCGCTCCCGACGATCGCGAATCCGCCGCCGCCCTCCGCCGGGAGCGGCCGGGTCGTGATCCGCTCGATCACGGCCAGCGGCGGCGGGGCGCGCAGCCCGCGCAGGAACCGGTCGACGGCGTCGTCCTCCCCCTCGACCTCGATGAACACGCCGCCCGCGTCGTTTCCCACGAGCCCGGCCAGGCCGAGAGCCGTGGCCAGACCATGCACGAACGGCCGGAACCCGACCCCCTGCACGATGCCTTCGACCCTGATACCGGTCCGAACCCGCACTCCTCCGATTCTTCCCATCCGGAGGCCGGCGAGTCGCCTCTCCCGAGGGGAGGGGGCCGCCCGGGAGATCGGTCGGTGTCGTCTGGGACGATCTACGAGTGCCGCCGACGAAGAGGACGGAGCCGTTGCCGCACGACACTCGATCCCGTACCGGCCGGTTGGTGTGCGTCGGCTCGTACACGAAGGAGGCCGGCGGGCACGGGATCGGCATCACGACGTTCTGGCAGGACCCCCGGGACGGGACGCTCGAGCCGGCGGGCTCGGTCGCCGTACCCGCGCCGTCCTACCTGGTATGGCATCCCGCTCTGCCCGTGCTCTACGCCGCCAACGAGCTCACCGAGGGCACGGTCACCGCGCTGCGCGCCGAGCCGGACGGTCGGTTGCGGCCGATGGGCGTCCTGCCGAGCGGCGGTGCGACGCCTTGTCACCTGGCGCTGACGCCGGACCGGCGGTACCTGCTGTGCGCCAACTACGGCGGGGGCAGTCTCGCCGTCTTCGAACTGGATGACGCGGGCCGGCTGGTCGAGCGTGTGGACCTGGTGCGCCATCGCGGGCACGGGCCGCATCCGGAGCGCCAGGAGGCCTCCCATGTGCACATGGCCGTGCCGCGTCGAGCCGACGACACGGTGAGCGCGGTGGATCTGGGCACCGACGAGGTCCGCGCCTACCGGCTGTCGGCCGCCGGCCGACTCGAGCAGGTCGAGTGCCTGTCACTGCCACCGGGGTTCGGACCACGCCAGCTGATCCGTCATCCGTCGATGCCGTGCGCGTACGTGGTAGGTGAACTGGCGTCGGCGCTGATCACTCTGAGTGAGACGGCGAACGGCCCCCGTGTCACCGGCACCGTGCCCGCGACGATCGCCGCGGCCGACGGCGACCTCCCCTCGCATCTCGGCCTGTCGGACGACGGTCGTTTCCTGTACCTGGCGGTCCGGGGCGCCGACCGGATCAGCGTGTTCGCCACGGAGCCGGACGGCCTGCGTCCGGTGGGCGAGTGGCCGAGCGGTGGAGCGTGGCCGCGGCAGTTCACGCTCGCCGGACGGTGGCTCTATGTGGCCAACCAGAACAGCGATCTCGTGACCGCTTTCACCGTCGACCCGGCGACCGGCGCACCGTCGCTCACGGCGCACTACCCGGTGTCCACGCCCACCTGTGTCGCGGTCGCGCCCCGGAAGATCGCCGGTCGCTGATCCCGGGGCGCCTGTCAGGAGCGGATCACGTGGTGGAGCTGAACGCGGCGTCGAACGCCGTGGCAGGAGGCTCGATGGCGGTGAGAGCGCGGACGTAGGCGAGGGCGTCGGCGGCCCCGACGAGACGGTCCATGCCCGCGTCCTCCCATTCGACGGAGATGGGGCCGTCGTAGCCGATGCTGTTGAGCATGCGGAAACAGGCCTCCCAGGGGACGTCGCCGTGGCCGGTGGAGACGAAGTCCCAGCCGCGGCGCGGGTCGCCCCAGGGCAGATGGGAGGCGAGGCGCCCGTTGCGCCCGTCGAACCGTTTCACGGACTCCTTGCAGTCGACGTGGTAGACGCGGTCACGGAAGTCGTAGAGGAAGCCGACGGGGTCCAGGTCCTGCCACACGAAGTGGCTGGGGTCGAAGTTCAGGCCGAACGCCAGCCGGCGGCCGACCGCGTCGAGGGCGCGTACGGTGGTCCAGTAGTCGTAGGCGATCTCGCCCGGGTGCACCTCGTGCGCGTAGCGGACGCCGACCTCGTCGAAGACGTCGAGGATCGGGTTCCAGCGCTCGGCGAAGTCGGCGAACCCGCGCTCGACCATCTCGGGGGGCACCGGCGGGAACATCGCCACCGTGTGCCAGATCGACGAACCGGTGAATCCAACGACGGTACTCACCCCGAGCCGGGCCGCGGCGCGAGCGGTGTTCTTGATCTCCTCGGCGGCGCGCCGCCGCACGCCTTCGGGTCGCCCGTCGCCCCACACCCGGTCGGGCAGGACGCGCCGGTGGCGCTCGTCGATGATCGAGTCGCACACCGCCTGGCTCGTGAGATGGCAGGAGATCGTCCAGACGCGCAGCCCGTGCTGGTCGAGGGTCTCCCGTAGCCGGGGAATGTACTCGTCGTCGCGGAGTGCCGCTTCGACGTCGAAATGATCGCCCCAGCAGGCGATCTCCAGGCCGTCGTACCCCCATCGCGCGGCGAGCCGGCAGACGTCGGCGAAGGGCAGATCGGCGAACTGACCGGTGAACAAGGTGATCGGTCGGGGCATGGCAGCCTCCTGATGTACGTCAGCGGGTCGGCGACGGTCTGCCTCACGACTGTTCGGGGCGGGCGCCCGGGGAGACGGCGGCCGGACGGGCACATGTGCTGCCCACCGTGACGGCGGCGCCCGTACCGGCCGACTCGAGGAGCGACTCGATGACGTCGAGGACGTGGTAGGCGAGCTCGCCGTCGGCGCGGTGGCGGGTGCCCTCTGCGAGGGCACGCGCCATGTCGGCGAGGCCGTAGCCGCGCGCGGCGTCAGGGTAGCCGCCGCGCACGGGCACCTCCGCCCATCCGGTTCCTCCCGCCTCGAAGATCCGTACCGTCCCGTCGAAGCCGTTCGGGTCGGGCACCGACAGGCTTCCTTCGGTGCCGTAGACCTCGATTCGCGGCAGCTGCGCGTCCCAGACGTCGAAGCTCATCAGCAGAGTCGACAGGACACCGCCGGTGTGTTCGAGGACGCCGGTGACGTGCGTGGGCACCTGGACGGGGAAGCGGGTGCCCGCCCGGGGGCCGCTGCCGATGACGCGAGTCGCGCGCGGGGTGGCGGACATGCCGACGACGCGCCGGATCGGACCGAGCAGTGTGACCAGCGCCGTGAGGTAGTACGGCCCCATGTCCAGGAGCGGACCGCCGCCGGGCTGGTAGTAGAACTCCGGGGCGGGATGCCAGCGTTCGTGCCCGGGGGTGACCATGAAGGCGGTCGCCGCGACGGCGCTGCCGATGTCGCCGGCGTCGAGGCTCGCCCGCGCGGTCTGGACGCCGGTGCCCAGCACCGTGTCGGGCGCGCAGCCGACGGCGACGCCCGCCTCGGCCGCGGCCGTGAGGATCGCGCGTGCCTCCTCGGTGGTCGCGGCCAGGGGCTTCTCGCCGTAGACGTGCTTGCCCGCGGCGATCGCCGCGTGGGCCACCTCGGCGTGCGCCCGTGGGATCGTCAGGTTGAGCACGAGGTCGACGTCGTCCGCCGCGTAGAGCTCTTCCGGGGTGACCGCCCGGACATCGGGCAGTTGCGCGGCCACGGCCGCGGCACGGGCACCGTCGAGATCCGCGACCATCGTCAGCGTGACGTTGGTCAGGCGCGGCAGCGTCTTCAGGTACGCGCCGCTGATCTGGCCGACTCCGACCAGCCCCAGCCTCAGCGAGTCGCCCACGTCAGCCCCCTGGTGATCATGTCGTGGGTCTGCGACACCTCGAGATCGGCCGGCGCGTGGCCGAGCGTGGTGACGAACACCCGTCCCGCTCCCCACCGCCTGGTCCAGGCGACCGGCACGGTGGTGCCCGCCGCGCCGGGCAGGTCCGGATCGTCGATGAAATCGGTGACCGCGAGCACGTCGATCGTGGGATCGACATGGACGTAGTACTGCTCGGTGCGCACCGTGAAGGCTTCGAGTCCCGCGATGACGGGGTGCTCCTCCTTCCCCGGGACCGGCCGCACCTCGTATTCGACGAAACCCCTGGGGTGGTGCACGAACTGCCCGCCGGTGATGAGGTGGTAGGCGGTCGCGTCGCGGAAGGCGTCGATGACGCCCCCGTGCCAGCCGGCGAATCCGGTGCCGGCGCGGACCGCGGCGGACAGCCCGGCGACCTGTTCGTGGGTGATCGTGCCCATCGTCCAGCACTGGACGATCAGGTCGGTGTTCCGCAACAGGTCGGCGTCGAGGTAGCTGTCGAGGCTCTCCGACGTGGTCACGTCGTATCCGCCTCGCTCGAGTACCTTCGCGTACCGGTCGCTCGCCTCGATGGGGAGGTGGCCGTCCCAGCCGCCTCGGACCACGAGCGCCGTCTTGCCGGAGGATGGGGTCATGCTGTGCCTTTCGTCGTACGCCAGGCGTGGACCGGCGTGAAGCCGAGGAGTTCACGGCTGCGCCGGGTGGAGAAGGGGACCTCGAAGCCGTTGAGCGGGGTGTCGATCCGCGTGGCCGGGTGGTAGCGCCGCAGCAGTTCGGCGGTCGGCACGAGGGCGGTGGTGTCCGGAGCGGCGACGTTGATCAGGACGTGGCCGTCCAGCGGCCGGGTCAGCGCCGCGGCCACCGCGCCGGCCGCGTCGCGGGTGTCCAGCCAGCCCCAGAGCGCGGCGGCGTCGAGGCCGGGATCGGCGTGCACCCGCGCGAGGTGGTGCCGTAGCCGCTCGCCGGTCCCCAGAAAAGGGAAGCGCAGGCTCACCACCGTGGTGTCCCAGCGCCGGCTGACCGTCGCGGCGATGAGCTCGCCCACGTGTTTGGACAGGCCGTAGACGTCCTCGCCGACGTACCGATGGGCCTCGGTGACCGGCACGGACTCCGGCGAGACGGGACGCCGCGCCCACGCCAGCCCGATCGCGGAGAGACTGGAGACGTTGACGATCCGGCCGATCCCGGAACGGCCCGCGGCGTCGAACACGTGGTAGGCCGATTCGACGTTGTTGGTGAAGACGCGGTGTTCCGTGTCGCTCAACGGCGACGGCAGGGCCGCGGCGTGCACCACCGCGTCCACCCCGCCGAGCGCCTCCACCAGGTGCAGTTCGTCCCGCAGGTCGCCGACGATCACCTCGTCGGCCTCATCCGTCGCCGCAACGCGGTCGTGCGCGCGGACGCTGTGCCCGTCGGCGACCAGCCGGACCACCACCTCGCGCCCGAGCATTCCGGCCGCACCGGTTACCAAGATCTTCAACTGGACTCTCTCCCCGATTGAGAACCGCCCCGACGCGCGGGAGTCACCCCTTCACCGCGCCTTGCAGGCCGTTGACGAAGTACCGCTGGAGCAGGACGAAGAGGATGATGACCGGCACCACGATGATCAGTGACGCGGCCATGAGCACGTTCTGCTGCGGAGACGTGGTCGAATTCAGGCTCTGCAGCGCGATCGGCAAGGTGTAGGTGGACGGGTTGTTGAGGGAGACGCGGGTCAGGACGTACTCGTTCCAGGTGGGGATCGCGGTCAGCACCGCGATGGTGATCAGCGCCGGGCGGCAGCACGGCAGGTAGATCGACCAGAACGTGCGCAGTTCCCCCGCGCCGTCGCACCGCGCCGACTCCCTCAATTCACGCGGCACACCGCGGAAGCTGTTGGTCAGCAGGAGAATCGACAGCGGCGCCGTACCGTTGATGAACGGCAGGATGATCCCGAGGTGGGTGCCGAGCAGGCCGAGCTTGCTCTGCAGGAGGACGACCGGCAACTGCACGGTCACGCCGGGCACGAACAACAGCGCGATGAAAAGGCCGTAGAGGGCTCTGCGGCCGGGGAATCGCAGCACGCCGAAGGCATAGCCGGCCAGAGAGTAGATCACCAGCACCCCGATCGTGGTGACGGCGGTCACCTCCAGGCTGTTGCCGAAGTACCGGAGGAAGTGCAGCTCGGTCCAGGTGCGGCCGAGCGTCGACAACGTCGGGTGGTGCGGGACCAGATGGCCGCTGAGGCGGATCTCCTTTCCGTCCTTGAACGCCGCGGAGGCCATCCAGAGGAACGGGTACACGCTGGCGACCGCGTACACCAGCAACAGCAGGTACGTCACCGTCCGAGCGGAGAAGCGCCCGCCGCGGCGGGTGGACGGCGTCCGGACCGTGTCGGCCGCGGGAGCGGCCCGGTCGGCGGAGAGGGTGGGGGCGGTCATGTGCGCCTCCGTAGGACGCGAACGTTGATCCCCGCCAGCACCAGGGCCGCGACGAACAGCATCCAGCCCAAGGCGCTGGACAGGCCGAGCGTGGGGGTCAGGTTGGAGAAGAAGGCGAGTTTGTACGTCTCCAGGCCGAGCACGTTGGTGTGCCCGCCGGGCCCGCCGAAGGTCATGACGAGGAAGATCTGGAAGCCCTGCAGCGCGTCGCGCATGTTGAGCATCACCACCGCCGCCGTGATGGGACGCAGCAGTGGCCAGATGATCGCCGTCGCGGTGCGGAGGTTCCCCGCGCCATCCGTGTGCGCCGCGTCGATGATCGAACCGTCGATCGATTGCAGGCCGGTCAGGTACAGGAGCATCGCGACCGGGATCGCCCCCCACGACATCACCACGATCAGGGTGGGCAGGGCGGTCGTCGGGTTGCCGAGGAATCCCTGGGGCTGTGAAAGCGTGCCCAGCCCCAGGTGCTTGAGGATGTAGTTGAGCGACCCGTCCGGCTGCAGCACGTACGTCCAGGCGTAGTACACCGCGATGCCGGTCGTGACGTAGGGCAGGAAGAAGACGGTGCGGAACGCCGATCGCAGGAACGTGATGCGGTTGAGCGCGACCGCCAGCGGGAAACCGACGGCGACCGTCAGCAGCGGCACCGCGATGACCACGACGAGGGTGTGGAGCGCGGCGCCGTGGACCGCCGGCGCATGGGCGGGATCGCGGTAGAGCAGGTCGAGGTAGTTGCCGAACCCGACCCACGTCCAGTTCGGGGTGAAACCGTTCCAGCGGGCGAAGCTGAGCGCGAGGCCGTAGCCGACCGTGTAGACGCCCATGAGGGCGAACAGGGCCACGGCCGGCAGCACGAACGCGTAGCCGGTGACGGCCTCCCGCACCCGCCGCCCCCGGGTGAGGGCGGCGGATGAGACCGGCCGGTTCCCGCCGGAGGTCTTGCGCGGAGTCACCGTGTCACTTCCACGTGCTGGCGGCGTACGCGCCCAGTCGGGTGTTGAGCGCGGCCGGGCTGAGTTCCTTCAGCGGTGACATCTTGACCAGCAGGTCGCCGGCCTTCTCGATGTCCCAGGACGAGCTCGAGAAGGTGCTGTTACTCGCGTCATAGGCGTTGTCGCCGGTGCCGAACACGGCCTCCAGCGAGCTCAGATCCTTGCCGACGAGCCTGCTCGCGTCGGCTCCCAGGTCCGTGGCGGGCAGGTCGAGCGAGGCCTGCGCGAACGCCCCGGCCTGCTCCTTGTCGGACAGATACCGGACCCACTGCAGCGCGGCCTTCTGGTTCTTGCTCTGCGCGGAGATCCCCAGGCCGGTCAGCGCGATGGGGGCGAGCTTGAAATCCTGCACCGCGCTGCCCTGCGCGGCGGGCAGACCGAAGGCCACGATGTCGCCGGGATCCATGCCGTCCTGCTTGATCGAGGCCATGGTGAAGGTGCCGCCGATGTCGAAGGCCGACTTGCCCTGGGCGAAGGCCTGGTCGGCGTCATCGATGCCGAGCGTCTGGCTGCCGGCCGTCCAGTACGGCGTGATCTTGTCGTACACGGTGAGCGCGCGTTGCCCGTTCGGACTCCCCCACGCCTGGGAGCGGTCCTGGCCGAACAGCGCCTGGTACGCGGGCTTGCCCAGATAGGCGTAGGTGAGCGGCTGCAGCGCCCAGTCGAAGGCAGTGGAGGTGACCTTCAGGCCCATGGCGATTCCGCCGGCGGCCGGGTCCTTGTCGTGGGTCGCCTTGATCCAGGAGATCAGCTCCTCCCAGGTCTTCGGCGGCTTCGTCGGGTCGATCCCGGCCGCTTGCAGCTTGCTCTTGTTGGCGAAGACGATCCCGAACGTGCCCGCGGTGAACGGGACGTCGAACATCTGGCCCTTCTTGATGCCCTTCCAGGGCGACTTCGGCTTCTGCGAAGCCTGATAGACCGAGTCGGTGACGAGACCTGCGTCGGCCGTGCCCTGGAGGTACTGGCCCTTCCAGCCGGCGTCCACGCTCGACGCGAGGTCGGTCAGGATTCCGGAGGCGCCGAAGACCCGGTCCTCACCGGCCGCGTGCAATTCGAGCACGTCCGCGAGGTTGTGGGCGGCCGCCGCGCTCTGCACCTTGCTGGTGTACGTGTCGTCCGGCGTGTACGCGGTGATTTTGACCGTGATGCCGGTCTTTGCCGTGAAGCTCGCGGCGGCGGCCTCCAGCGCCTTGACGTGAGTCTGCTTGAACGTCCACATCGTCAGCGTCTTGCCGCCGCCGGAGCCTCCGCTCCCGCCGGCGCAGCCGGTCGTGGCCGCCAGCAACGCCGTGGCCGCCGCGACCGCGTGCACGACTCGTTTTCTGCTTGTGCGCAGCCCTGTGCCCACGCGTCCTCCTTGCATCACCGCCGTACGAAGGCCGCCCCGAAAGTCCCTCGCTGGCCGGGCCGATCTCGGATCGAGTGCGTTGACCATAGGTGGGCCAGATTTAACATGTCAATAGCCTAAAGTTGATCGAGAACGGTGCATCCTGCAGGCGATCGACGCCAGGATTAACATGCTAAATTCTCACCAAGAGCCGCGCGGGTTCGATATCGTGGTGCGCCCGGGCAAGGAGATCGATTGACGTCAACCAACAGTGCCGACGGCCCCCTGTACCAGCAGGTCAAGCGAGACCTGCTGGCCGCGATCGCCGCCGGCGAGTACGCCCCGGGGCGCCCGTTCGTGACCCAGCGGGAGATCTGCGAGCGCTTCAACGTCAGCCACGCGACGGCCGTGCGGGCCCTCAACGAGCTCGCCGCCGAGGGGTACGTCGTGCGCCGCAGGGGGCAGGGCACGTTCGTGGCCGAGCGCTCGTCCGCGCCGGCGTCCGACGCGGCGGACCGCACGATCGCGTGTGTCCTGCAGTTCCAGGGGCCGCATATCGGCCAACTACTCGCGGGCGTCGAGGAGGTCTGCGCCGAACTCGGCTATCGGCTCTTCCTCAACCACAGCGAAGGCGACCCGGCCCGTGAGGAGAAGGCGCTGTTCCAGGCGCTGGAGCACCGGGTCGACGGGATCATCGTCTACCCCGCCGATGGCACCGCCGTGCTCTCTCCCTATGCCGAGGCACGCCGGCGTGGCGTACCGCTGGTGATGGTCGACCGTTACCGCCCCGACCTGGCCCACGACGCCGTGGTCGCCGACAACTTCGCCGCCGGTCGCGACCTGACGAACGCCCTGATCGACGCAGGTCACCGGACCATCGCGACGTTGTGGGACGAGACCGACGTCACCAGCGTCCGCGACCGTCTCGCCGGGCATATCCAGGCGCTACGGGAGCATCACATCCCGATCCGTCAGGATCTGACGGTGCTGCGGCCTTACTACGGCCAATCCGATGAGACGCGCCGTGCGCTCCTCGCCGAGCTGCTCGAGGGGCCGCAGCCGCCGACGGTGCTGCTGTGCGCCAACGGCTACACGCTGGCGACCGCCGCGGAGGACCTCATCGCGCTCGGCCGGGAGATCCCTGGCGACGTCGACCTCGCCGGGATGGACACCGCGGGCCCCTTCAACGTGCTGCCGCTGACGGCCGCGGCGATATCGCTGCCGTCACGGGAGATGGGCCGGCGCGCCATGCGCCTGTTGCACGAGCGGATCACCGAGCCCGGCGGCGCGGCAAGACCCGAGCTGGTCGTGCTGCCGGTGACCGTGCAGACCCGCCAGTCCGCCATGGGCCACCTTCGCGTCATCGGCACCGAGCGGTCCGCCGGCCGCCGTACGGAACGGCAGGTCAAATGACGACCGCACCGAAGAACGACGCCGACCGCCTGCTCGGCCCGTCCGGCGGGCTGCCGCAGGCCCTGCCACCGTGGCCGGCCCGCGACGGCCTGCGCGTCACCGCCGTACGCGCCATCGTGACCGCGCCGGAGGGCACTCCGCTGATCGTCGCGCGTATCGACACGTCCGAGCCGGGCCTGTACGGACTGGGCTGCGCGACGTTCACGCAGCGGTACGCCGCCGTGGCCGAGGCGATCGACGAACACCTCGCACCACTGGTCATCGGCCGGCACCCCGCGGACATCGAGGACATCACGCGGCTGATCCACTACTCGTCCTACTGGCGGGGCGGTCCGGTGCTGAACAACGCTCTGTCCGGAATCGACCAGGCCCTGTGGGACATCGCCGGCAAACGAGCCGGCATGCCCGTCTACGAACTTCTCGGCGGTCGCAGCCGAGCCGCCGTCGAGGTCTACTCCCACGCGGCCGGGGCGACGATCGAGGAGACGCTCGAGCAGGCCGAGGCGCTCATCGACCAGGGCTACCGCAATGTCCGGCTCCAGGTCGGCGGCCCCGGCCTCGGCACCTACGGGGCACCGGGGACACCCGGAGGCTATCCGCGGTCACCGCATCCGGACGGCTGGGACGCCGAACGCTATCTGCGCGCGACACCCGGCCTGTTCGCGGCGGCACGCGACCGCCTCGGCGACGGCGTGAACCTCATGCACGACGTGCACAGCCGGCTGACGCCCAAACAGGCCGTCGTGCTCGCCCGCGCGTTGGAGCCCTACCGGCTGTCGTTCCTCGAGGACGTCGTCGCCCCGGAGCACTACGACCGGCTCCCGGAGGTACGCGCCGCCTCTCCGGTGCCGATCGCGGTCGGCGAGCAGATCGGCGCGGTGACCGACGCGGCGCGGTTGATCCGCCACGGTGGCGTCGACCTGCTGCGCCTGCACACCTCCGCCGTCGGCGGGCTGACTCCGACGCGCAAGCTCGTCGCGCTGGCCGAGCTGTTCGGCGTGCGTACGGCGTTCCACTCCCCGGGCGACATCTCCCCCGTCGGCGTCGCGGCCAATCTGGCGGTCGACATCTCGACCCCGGCCTTCGGGTACCAGGAATCGCACACCTACAACGACGCGACCCACGAGGTCTTCCCCGGAACACCGGTCGTCCGCGACGGCCACCTGTATCCGTCGAACGCTCCGGGCTGGGGTGTCGACCTCGATGAGAAGGCGGCCGTCAGGTATCCGCCGACCAAGTTCCTCCACGAGCGCTGGGCGGCCCAGGTCCGCCGTCCCGACGGCGGCCTGGAGCCCCCGTGACCGAGCCGACCCGGGACCCGCTCAGGCAGCGCCGATCGGGTCGTGATGATCCCCCCGGCGTTCGGCGGAGACGAAGCGTTCGGCGAGTATCCGGGGGGCGTGGGCGAGGACCATGCCGGCGGCACCTCGCACCTCGGCCTGGTCGCCGAGTTCACCCGGTACGACGGTGACGTCCTCCGCCGCGGGCGCCAGGGCGTGACGCCGGATCGCCCGCTCCATCGGCCCGAACAGCCTCGGCCCGACGGCCGCGAACTCACCGCCGACGACGATGAACTCGGGATTCAGCAGGGTGACGAGGTCGGCCAGGACACGGCCGACGTGCTCGGCCGCGTCTTCCAGGGCGCGGACGGCCCCCCGATCGCCCTCCTCGATCAGCCGCAGCAGATCCGGCACGGTGACGCGGTGGCCCCGGCTGTCCTCCAGGAGCCTGGCGACGGCGGCCGGGCCCGCCACCGTCTCCAGGCATCCGCGATTTCCGCATCGGCAGATACGGCCGCGCGGGTCGACCGCGATGTGGCCGAATTCGCCGGCCAGGCCCCCCGCGCCGGTCAGCGGCCGACCGCCGCTGACGATTCCCGCGCCGACGCCGGTGGAGAGCCTGATGTAGATCATGTCGGCCGTGCCGCGCCCGGCGCCGTACATGCGCTCGGCGAGAGCGCCGGCATCGGCGTTGTTGGCGACCCAGGTGGTCAGACCGGTCCGCTGCTCCAGCTCACGACCCGGCCGAAGCCCCACCCAACCGGGCATGATGCCGCGCGCTTCCAAGGCTCCGTCGGCGGTGCGAACCGGAGCGGCGATGTCGACGCCCAACCCCAGGACGTCGCCGGTGGGGATGTCCTTCTCCCGGAGGGCCTGATGGATCAGGTCGGCGGTTCGGTCGAGGGTCTCGTGAGGCGCTCGATCGGTGTCGTTGGCCACGGCGGTGTCCCAGATCGGGTGTCCGTGAAGGTCGCATACGGCGACCCGGACGTGCTGGTGGCCGATGTCGGCGGCGACCGCGTAGGCGGCGGAGGAGAGGAGCGTCAGTGGCTGCGCCGGCCGGCCGGTCGGCCGGTCCCGCGAACCCGACGTGTCGGGCTCCTCCCTGATCAGGCCCGCGGCCAGCAGGTCGCTGACGATCGAGGAGACGGTCGCCCTGGACAGCCCGGTGAGCCTGGTGAGTTGCGAACGGCTCGTATGACCCACGTGGTGCAGCGCCTCGAGCACCCGGAGCCGCCCCACCTCTCGAAGGTTGAGCGGGGTATCGATCACTGACTCCTCGATGTCGGCGTTTACCTCCCGAGGTTAGCAAGCACGGTCGACGGAACCACGGCAAGATCGGCGCTTATAACTTGATTTAAGGCATGAAGTCGACGTAATCGCCCCTGAGCGTCCCGCCTTCACCCTCGCCATCCCTGGAGATTTTGTCTGACATCAACCGATATCGCGTGTCAGTTCGTGATCAGGTCGAATTCCTCCCAGGGGCCGATGGCGGTGCGGTTGGCGATCAGCGGTTGGGCACCGGCGTTCTCGGCGGTGACGTACTCGTTGTCGGCCTGGGCGCGCAGGCTGATGCTGCCGTCACTGTTGTGGATCAGCTGGAATGTCTCCCAGGGACCGATGGCGGTGCGGTTGGCGATCAACGGCTGGGCGCCCGCGTTCTCGGCGGTGACGTACTCGCCGTTCGCATGAGCGCGGAGGGCGATGTCTCCGTTGCCCCGGTCGACCTCGTCGAACTGCTCCCAGGAGCCGATCGCGGTGCGGTTGGCGATCAACGGCTGGGCACCGGCGTTCTCGGCCGTGACGTACTCGTTGTTCGCGTGCGCGCGCAGGCTGATCACCGGCCCGGATGACGGTGCCTGACCGAAGATGCCGAGGTCGACGGAGTCGGCGATGGCCTGCAGGCCGGTCTCATTCGGGTGCAGATGGTCGCCGCTGTCGTAGGCGGGCAGGTAGCGGGTGGGATTGGCGGGGTCGTGGGTGGCCGTGTCCTGATCGACGACGGCGTCGCAGCCGCTGCCCGCGCCGCGGATGAAGGAGTTGATCGCCTCCCGGCCGTTCTCGCCGGTCTGTGTCCAGTACGACGCGCCTTGGTAGGGCGTGAGCGTGGCGCAGAGGAAGGAGATGCCCTTCTGGTGGGCGCGGGAGATCAGCTGCTTGATGCCGTTGATGAGATCGTCGGCGTTCGCCTGGCTGGATCCCAGATCGTTGATCGGGTCGTCGGCGAAGATCACCCAGCGCACGCCGGGCTGGGCGAGCACGTCGCGGTCGAACCGGTTGAGCGCGCTCTGACCGGCTCCGTCCTTGAGCAGTTGGTTGCCGCTGATGCCCTGGTTGAGCACGCCGATCGTCCGCCCACTGGCGTTCAGCCGCTGCGCCAGGTCGTTGGGCCAGCGCCGGTTGTCGTTCGCCCCGGAGGCGACGCCGTCGGTGATCGACGCGCCGAGCGTCACCACCGCACCCTGGGCCGCCGGATTCTGCACATCCAGGTTGGCGAGAAAGGCGTAGCTTCCGGTGGTCTGCGCGCCGCTCAGCGTCGCGGAGCCGCTGACATCACCGCCGGCGATGTAGTTGGTCTGGGTGCCCTGGGAGTGGCCGGTGGCCGGTCCGGTCGCCTGTGGCAGATAGACGCTGACGGCGACGTTGGACAGGGCGGGGACGGCGACGGGGATGGAGTCACTGATCGCGGTGCCGCCGGCCGGGATCGTGACCGAGCTCTGACCGCCGAAGGTGACCTGCTTGTCGGTATTCGTCGAGATGCCGGAGCCCGATGTGGACTGGGCGATGTGCACGTCCGAGATCACCAGTGGCTTGCTGCCGAAAGCGTTGGACAGTTGCACCCGGGCCGCGGTGCCTCCGATGCTGGTGTGCACGATCTGGCGCAGCGTCTGCTGGTTGAACGAAGCGCCGGTGCTCTGCGGCGAGGCGGACCAGGTTCCGGTCCAGGAGTCGGCCGCGGGCTGAGCGGCGGGCGCCCGTACCGGAGCCGCTACCGCCGGTGCGGTGAACGTTCCGGCGACGAGTACGGCGGCGGCGGCCCATCCCGCCGACCGGGCCTTGTCGGCGTAGATGTGCATGACGATGGAATCTCCTCTGGCCATGGGCGGCTATGAGCGGTCACGTCAGGACACGACGAGGTCGAACTGCTCCCACTGGCCGATCGCCGTACGGTTCGCGATCAGCGGTGAAGCGCCCGCGTTCTCCGCGGTGACGTACATGTTGTTGGCCAGCGCGAGCAGACTGACGGTGCCGTTCGCGTTGTGGATCAGGCGGAACGACTCCCACTGGCCGATCGCCGTGCGGTTCGCGATCAGCGGTGAGGCGCCCGCGTTGTCGGCGCAGACGTACTGGTCGTCGGCGTGGGCGCGCAGCGCGATCGCGCCGCCGCCCGCGTCGACCAGGTCGAACTGCTCCCAGGTGCCGATCGCCGTACGGTTCGCGATCAGCGCGGAGGCGCCCGCGTTCTCGGCGGTGACGTAGTCGTTGTTCGCGCGGGAGCGCAGGCTGATCACCTGGGTGCCGCCGGTGACCACAGGCTGGGTGGGCCGGGTGGCCGTCAGGCCGATCTGGCCCTTCAGCATCCGGCCGCCGTCCCCGGTGAGCCGCAGGTAGTAGTCCGACGAGCAGGCCGTGCCGTCCTCGTCCAGCGCCCGCAGGCCGGAACCGGACGGGACCATGGCGGCGTTCTCGGCGGTCTTGGCGATCTGGTTGCCTTCGCCGTACTCGTCGAACATCGAGATGTAGATGCCCTGCGCGCCCGCCCGGACCATGTTGTAGAACTGGCGCCACATGAAGTCGCCGTGCGCGCGCTGGTTCGGCACCGACACGTCGCCGGGCAGCACGCACGGCTGGTAGTCGATGCCGTTGGCGTTGCAGTAGGCCTGGTCGGGCACGGTGTAGGTGGTGTAGGCGTTGTCGGAGTCGGCGGCGCTGCCGATCGCGCCGACCATCCAGGGGCTGATCATGTTCATCGCCAGGTAGACGCCGTCGTACCCCGAGCGGCCACCGCCGCCGCCGACGTGCCATTCGCGCGGCACCCCGCCGATGACGTAACAGCCTTGGCCCTTGAACCAGTTGACGACGTCGAGGCAGGCCGACGCGCTCCAGGGATGGTTGGAGTCGTTGAAACCGAAGCCCCAGATGCACACGACCGGTTTGCCGTTCTGGCGCGCGTACGCGGACGAGGCCGTGTACGCGGACATCTTGTTCGTCCAGTCGGTCTTGATCTCCGACTGCATGTTCGTCCAGCCGGTGACGTCGTACATGATGTAGAACTTCACGCCGTGCGACTCGGCGGCGCTGCGCACCTTCTGCGCCATCGCGTCGCGCGTGGCGCCCTCGCCGCCGTTGGGGTTGAAGCGCTGCAGGGCGGCGGTGTCGCAGCCGTACTGCTTCATCCACGCGAAGTGGGTGTCGACGGTCTGCTGGTCGTAGGAGGAGAACAGCGTCGCGGCCCCGCCGCCGTTCAGGTCGGCGTACGCGGTCGGGTACGCCTTGGCGTACTCGCGCATGTCCGGCCAGGCCTTGATGTTGTTGTTGGACGGCGAGGGCGCCTGGCTCCAGTTCTGACTCCAGTGCCACCAGCCGTTGATCGGGGCGCCGTCGCCCGTGCAGGCGAACCACCCCTGGTAGCCGACGGTGATCTTGCCGACCACGTCGCCGGCCGGGCTGGCGGCGGCCGAGCTCGCAGCGGCGGGTCTCACATCGATGCCGAGCGCGGCCAGGCCGACGGCGGCCGACCCGCCGGCGGCGAAGCCACGAATGAACGCGCGGCGTGACATTCCCATGGCGACTCCGTTCATCTCACTTGTCGTCGGGGCAGAGGTGGAGGGCGAGCACGTTGTCGCCGGACACCGTGACGTGGACCCGCCCGATGGTGCCGGTGTCTCCGCCGTTGGCCAGGCGGAAGTCGGATCCGGCGTTCTCGCGGTTGCCGAAGGCCGCGTCGTCGACGGTGAATGTCGCGGTCTTCCACGTGTCGGTGCCGGTCTTGGCGACCGACGGGCTCTGCTTGTAGGCACCCTCGGTGGAGTCGTACTGCAGGCTCCAACCGCCGGTGCCGTGGTCGTAGTAGTCGATCGTCACCGTCGCCGTGTAGTGGCCGCCTGGGACGATGGTGTTGTCGACGTCGAAGTACTCGTAGGGCGAACCGTCCGTGGTCGAGCGCCCGGAGCGGCCGCCGACGGTGACGGGCGTGGTGTGGCCGTCGCCGTTGTCGCGCAGCCGCAGCCCGCATTCGGTATCGGTGCTGCCGAGCGTGTCGCAGGCGGTGGCGGCGCCGTCGGCCGCCGGTACGGTCACCACGACCGCGCCGCCCGGCAGCGCCGTCCCGTCGGCGGCGTGGAACGTCACCTTGACCGGGTGGTAGCCCGACGCCGTGCCCTGTGCGACGGCGATCGTCACCGGCACGTGGGCGGTGTCGGCATGGGTGAGGTCCAACGTGCCGGACAAGGGGGTCACGCTCACCCCCGCGACATCGGACGTGGCCGTCCAGCGGACCTTGCCGGCGTGCCCGGCGAGCGTGGCGACGCCGACCGTGGCCGGCAGGCTCGTGCCGCCGCGGATCACCTGGGTGCCGGTCGGGGTGATGTAGCCGACCGCCGGCACCTCATGGGCCCGGTAGGACGGGGGTGCGGCCTTGTCGCCGGTGGCCCAGTGGGTGTCGGGACGGGTGGACAGGTCGATGTCCAGCGCGCCGCCGCGCGTGGCGAACGACGCGGGCAGGGCGGTGGACTCATGCGGCCGGCCGTTCAGCCGCATGCCCGTGATGTACGGCGCGTCGTCGGCGGCCCGCGGCGCGTCGATGGTGATCTTCCGGCCGGTGCCGAGGCTGATCACGGCGCGTTTCACCAGCGGGCTGTTCAGCGCCAGGGTCGGGGTGCCGGGGGTGGCCGGCATCATGCCGAGCGCCGCCCACACGTATTCGGAGGACAGCGCGCCGAGGTCGTCGTTGCCGGGGAGCCCGTCCGGCGCGGTCGTGAACAGCTCGGTCTCGATGCGCCGGGTGACCTTCTGGGTCTTCCACGGCTGCCCGACGTAGTCGTACACCCACGGCGCGGCGGTGTCGATCTCGTTGCCCGCCCAGTCGTACGGGTCGTTGCCACCGACGTTCAGCTCGCTGAAGAAGTCGTCCAGCCGCGGGATCACCTTGTCCCTGCCGCCCATCGCGGTGACGAGACCCGCGAGGTCCTGCGGGACCAGCCAGTTGTACTGCGCAGCGTTGCCTTCGTCGTAGCCGTCCTGGCCGAAGACCCCGGCCGGCGGTCTCTGGAAGCCGGGACCGGCGGGGAAGGCGCCGTAGGCGTCGCGCGGCCGCAGGTAGCCCGTGCTCGGGTCGAAGATGTGCTGCCAGTTCTGGCCGCGCTCGGCGTACTCGGTGGCGGTGGCGCGGTCGCCGATCGCCGCGGCGAGCCGGGAGATGGCGAAGTCGTCGATCGCCCACTCGAGGGTCTCCGACCCGCCCTGCAACCCATGGTCGCCCTGGGAGTCCGCGTTGTTGGGCGCGTATCCGAGCCGGACGTAGTCCTCCACGCCCGGCCGTTCCACCCAGCCCCAGCCGATCTTCTCCGACCGGGTGGCGCCCTTCTTCATGATGGGCAGCGCGCCGGCGACGTCCACTCCCCTGGCGCCGAACGCGACGTACTGGGCGAACAACGGCACGCCGTTGTCGCCGTTCATCACGTTGCCGGTCATGTTCTGCGCCGGCCACTTCGGCCACCAACCGCCCTGCTGCTCGGCGTCGCGCAGCAGTGAGTTCGCCATGTCTCCGGCGCGGTCGGGGTACAGCATGGCCTGCAGCGGCGCCAGCGACCGGTAGATGTCCCAGTCGGAGAACATCTCGTACTGCGTGTGCCCGGCGGGCACCCGGTGGACGGCGTCGTCGAAGCCGATGTACCGGCCGTCCACGTCGTTGAAGACGCTCGGCGCCTGGAAGCACCGGTACAGCGAGGTGTAGAAGAGGGTGAGTTCGTCGGCGGACGCGCCGCCGACGGCGACCTTGCGCAGCAGGGTGCGCCACGCCGCGCGCGTGTCGTTCTGGACGCGTGCGGCGTTCCAGCCGGGGATCTCGGCCGCCGCGTTCTTCGCCGCGCCGGCGGTGCTGACGTACGACAGGCCGATCCTGGCGGTCACCGTACTGTCGGCGGACGTGTCGAAGGTCAGGTAGGCGCCGGAGCCGGAGCCGGTCGCGCTCGACGAGCCGGGCGTGACCGTGCCGCCCTGCCAGGCGCCGTGCGCGGTGAACGGCCGGTCGAAGGTGACGTCGAAGTAGACCGTGTACTTGGAGTTGTTGCACAGCCCGTGGGCCGTCGCGGTGCCGGTCAGTTCACGGTCGCCGACCACCGTGACATCGGCGGCCAGGTCGCCGCCGAGGCTGGTGCCCGACTTGACGAGCACCTGGGCCCGGCTGCCGGCCGGGTAGCGGAACGACGCGATCCCCGTCCGTTCGGTGGCGCCCAGCTCGACCTGGACGTTGGAGTCGGTGAGCCGCACGGAGTACGAACCGGGCGCGGCGTGCTCCTCGTCGTGCGAGAAGTGCTCGGTGCGCCCGGCCGGGTTCGTTCCGATCGTGCCGGTCACCGGCAGGATCGGGAGGTCGCCGAACGACGAGCAGCCACCCGAGAAGTGGGTGAGGCTGAAGCCCTTGATGGCGTCATCGGTGTAGGAGTAGCCGGTCGGCCCGGACGGCGTGTCGGGACTGAACTGCACCATCCCGAACGGCGCCGTCGCGCCGGGGAACGTGTTCTCCCAGTCGACGCCCTTCTTGGTGCCGATGAACGGGTTGACGTAGTCGGTCGGATCGGACACCGGCGTGGCCGGTCCCGGTCGTACGGGCGTGACGGCGACCGCGGACGGGGTGCCCAGTACGCACACCACCAGTCCCATCGCCGCGATCCCGAGCCCGTTCCATCTGCCGCTTCGTGGTCGCACCACGAGCCTCCTGGTCTATCGCCCGCGTCACTCGCCGGGGAGCACGCGAGGTGGTTCTCACGAAGGTGACCCCGACGGGGCCGGGCGGTCGGCGGTGGTGCCGACCGCCCGGCCCTTGGCCGCTATCCGTCGGTCGCGACGGCGAAGACGTGCATCGCGTTGGCGCCGCTGCCGCCCGTGCCGACGTTGGGCAGGGTGATGAACTGCACCTGCTTGCCCGCCTGCAACTTGACGGTGGACATGTAGAGGTGGACGGTCTGGTTCTGCTTCCCCGACTGGTTGTTGATGTAGGGGAAGGTGGCGACGGTGTCCCCGCCGCTCGCCCACCAGTCGGGGAAGCTGATCGAATACGGCTGGATCGTGCCGTCGGTATAGGTGATCAGCCCACTGCCCGAGGCAGTGCCGTTGTTCGCCAGCCCCAGGAACGCGAGCTGAGACCCCGACCCCGAGAAGTCGAACGCCTGCCCGCTTCCGAGGACGTTGTCCGGCTTGCCCGCCGGGACGTCCGGCCAGGTGAAGGTGAACCCGCCGTGGGCGACCTTGCCACCCGGTGTAATGCCTGCCGCGGCGAGTGCCTGGGCCGACAGGCTGAGGCCGCCACCGTCGAGATTGCCCTCCGACGGCCGGGCGTCATCGCTGATGGCGGTGTTGTTGTAGGCGGCGGCCAGGGAGGCGTAGGGGATCCCGACGTTGGTGGCCGCGTCCCCGCTCCGCTCGCCGCCCTTGTCGGTGTAGGTGACCTTGGCCTGCAGGTCGTAGCCGTTGCGCGGCGCGTCGGCCGGGACCTTGACCGTCCAGGTGGTCTTCACCGTCTGACCGGCGGTGACCTGGGCGAAGGTGGCCGGGGAGGTGGCCTCCGCGGTCCAGCCGTCCGGTGTGGTGAGCGACATCGTCACGTCGCTCAGCGCGTTCGGGCCGGAGTTGGTGAACGTCGTCGTGGCGGTGAGGCCGTCGCCGGGTTCGACGGTCGAGGGCGCGGTGACGGAGTACGGGTACTTGGCGGTGATGACCGCCGAACCGGTGACCCCGCCCACCTTCGCGGTGAGGGTCGTGACGCCGGAGCCGACCACCTTGACGTGCCCGCCGGCGTCGACCGTGGCCACGTGCGGGTCGCTGCTGCCGTAGTGGACCTTCGCGTGGGTGAGGTCGGCGAAGGACTGGTCGTTGTTGACGGCCTCGACGATGTTGTCGGCCGTCACCTCGATGTTGCGCTGCTCCTTGCTGTGGTCGGTGTCGTCCTTGATCCACTGGTTCTTGCCGGTCAGGTCGATGGTGTCGCCGACCTTGTACTGCACCGACTCGGGCTGCACGGTGACGTACTGGACCTTCGGGGTGATCTGCCCGGTGATCTTCACCGCCGGCGCGGCGGCGATGTCGGCCGCGTCGGCCCCGACCTGGAACCGGTAGGTGCCGTTCGGCACGAACGAGCGCATCGCCTTGGCATCCCAGACGGCCAGGTCGGCGACGTCGACGGTGATGGAGACGCGCTCGGTGGCGCCGGGCCGCAGCACCGCGGTCTTCTTGAAGCCCACGAGACGTTTCTTCGGCATCTCGAGGCCGGGGACGCTGAAGGGGGTCGCGGCGTACAACTGGGCGACCGTGGCGCCGGCGACGTGGCCGGTGTTGGTGACGTCGAACCGGACGGTGACCTTACCGTTCGCGGTCGCGGAGGCGCCGTTCGCCCGTATGTGGGAGTAGGCGAAGCTCGTGTAGCTCCTGCCGTAGCCGAAGGGGTAGGTCGGGGTGCCGGTGAAGTACCGGTAGGTCCGGCCGAGGCCACCGGTGCCCGCCGTGGTGATGTTGTAGTTCGACATCGCCGGCAGCTGGGAGTCGTCCTTGTACCAGGTGAAGTTCAGGTGCCCGGCCGGGTTCTGCCGGCCCGTCAGCACGTCGGCGAGCGCGGTGCCCTGGCTCTCGCCGTTGAACCCGCTGAAGACGATCGCGGGGAACTTCGCCTGGACGTCGTCGATCTTGACCGGGCCGCCCGTCTGCATCACCAGGGCCATCTTGTCGTTGCCCAGCGCCGTGGCCTGGTCGATCAGCGAGTGGTAGTTGCCCGGGATCGCGAGGGTGGTCCGGTCCTTGCCCTCGTCGGCGACGCCGTGGTCGGTGCCGACGAACACGATGACCAGGTCCGCGGACGTGATGTCGGCCTTGGTCTGGTCGCTGAGCACCGCGGGCGTGGTGGCCGTGGTCGAGGTCTTGGCGTCGTCGAAGACGATCGAGGCGTCCGGGTTGGCGGCCTTGACCGCGGCGGTGATGCCCTTGACCGCGCTGACCTGCAGCGTCGGCTCACCCGAGTAGTTGCCCAGGTTCACCGTGTTCGCCTGGTCGCCCAGGATCACGACCTTGTTCAGCTTCGAGGCGTTGAGCGGCAGAAGGGGGCTCTTCGTCCCCGGCGCGGCGTCGTTCTTGAGCAGCACGAGCGAGTTGTCGGCGACCTTCGTGGCCAGGGCCTGGTGCTCGGGGCTCTGGATGACATCCTTGGTGATCTTGGTGTACTTCACCCGGTTCGGCGGGTCGAACTCCCCGGTCTCCATCCGGACGGTGAACAGATGCACCAGCGCGGTGTCCACGACGCCCTCGCTCAGCACACCGGCGTCGATCGCGTCCCGGATGTTCTGCGCGGTGGCCTCGTCACCGGTGCAGTTGACGTCGGTGCCGGCGCGCAGCGCGTACGCCTGCCCGCCCGCCTGGCCGGACAGCTTCGCTCCGGTCGCGGTGTTGGTCCAGGTGGGGTTGCCCTGATGGTCGGTGGTCCAGCCGGGCGGCGCCCAGTCGTGCCCGCCCGGCGGGAGACGCCACGTCGTGCCGACCGCGCCGCAGTCGGAGGTGATGTAGCCGTCGAACCCGTACGTCCGCTGGGCGAGTTGGTTGGCGGTGTAGGTGTCGGCGACGGCCGGCGTGCCGTTGATGGCGTTGTAGGACGTCATCAGCCCGGACACGTGGTCCTTCTCGATCAGGTCCCGGAACTGGGCGGTGTAGTACTCCCGCAGCGTCCGGTCATCGGTGTCCGAGCTGATGCCCGTGCGGTCCTTCTCGGTGTCGTTGAGCGCGTAGTGCTTGGCGGTGGCGGCGACCTTCAGGTACGGCGTGGTGGACTTCCCGGTCTGCGTCTGGCCCTGGTAGCCGTTGACGAACGCGCCGGCCATCCGCCCGGCGAAGTACGGGTCCTCCCCGAAGGCCTCATCGGTCCGGCCCCACCGCGGGTCCCGGTCCAGGTTGACGGTCGGCGCCCAGTACGTCAGCGAGCCGTAGTCGTTCTTGTCCGGGCCGAGGTTGTTCTGCCCTGCGCCCCACAGCGACTTGTCCAGGAAACCGCGCGCCTCATCGGAGATCGCCGTGGTCTCCTCGTAGATCAGCTGGGGGTCCCACGACATCGACGAGGCGAAGTTGGTCGGGAAGCTGGTGGCGTGCACGCCACCGGAGGCGGAACCGTGGTTCGTGTTCGCCCCGAGCGTGTTGACGCCGTGCTGGCCCTCATTCCAGTAGGTGTACCGCTGGACGCCCAGCCGCGGGATCGCCGGCGCGTCGTTGGTGTGCAACTGGGCGGCCTTCTCGTCCAGCGTCATCCGCGAGACCAGGTCCGCGGCTCGCTCCGCGAACGAGTAGTGCGTGTCCAGGTAGATCGGCGTCGTGTCCGCCAGCGCCGGCGTCGCCGAGATACCGGCCAGACCGATCGCGCAGGCGAATGAAGACGCGGCGGCCACGAGGATGCGCCGCCACGAGGACGTGGGTTGTGCCATCAGGGTGACTCCTGATCATGAAGCTGGCGGAGGTAGAACCATGCGCCGTCGCCGACGGCGCCACCGTCCTCCCTTCGTGGGTCGAGCCCCCGACCGGACCGGATCGACTCCCGCGTACGGTGCACGACAGCGCAGCATTGCCAGGTTTAGGCGTACATTGCGGGGTTGTTACCTGACGCAGGCCATAGTTACGATGACATTAAGCGCAAGTCAACCCAGTGTCCGCCTGCGGACAGCTTCATTAGCCTGAAACCGAATGAAGTGCGAGGAGTCAGCGATCGATACCCCACTGAACCTGCGCGAGGTGGGCCGGCTCCGGGTCCTGCGGGCGCTCTTCGACACCGACGGCACGAGCCGCTCCGAACTGGTCCAGGTCACCGGCCTGTCCCGGGCCACCGTCTCCTCACTCGTCGCGGACCTGCTGGCGGCCGGTCTGGTGGAGGAGAGCGAGCCGGACGACCAGACACGGCCCACCGGCCGGCCGGCACAGATCATCACCGTCCGCGCCTCGGCGGCCTACGCCGTCGGAGCCGACATCGGCCACCAGCACGTCCGGGTGGCGCTGTGCGACCTGAGCGGGGCGCCCATCTGGGACGACGCCGTCGCCACGGACGTGGACCGGGCGCCTGACAAGACGCTCGACCTGGCCGCCGACCTCGTCCACCGCGCGCTGCGGGAACGGAACGTCGACGCACGGCGCGTGCTCGGCCTCGGCGTCGACATCGCCGCCCCGGTACGCGACCCCGATGGGGTCCTGGAGGCGCACGGGATCATGCCCGGTTGGGTCGGCGTCCAGCCCGGCGCCGAGCTCGAGCGGCGCACCGGCCTGCCGACACGGCTGGCCAACGACGCCAACGCGGGAGCCCTCGCCGAGCGCATGTACGGCGCGGCCCGCAACGTCGACGACATGATCTACATCCGGCTGTCGGCCGGGATCGGCGCCGGGATCATCTCCGGCGGCCGGCACCTGCGCGGCTCCGGCGGCCTCGCCGGCGAGATCGGCCACATCCGGGCGACGCCGGACGGGCGGGTCTGCCGGTGCGGCAATCGCGGTTGCCTGGAGACCGTGGCCAGCCCGATCGCCATCGCCCGTCTCCTGGAGACGAGCTGGGGATATCCGGTGGCCGTCTCCGACCTGCTCCCGCTCATCAAGAGCGGTGACCGGGGCGCCGTCCGCGCGCTGGAGGACGCCGCCGAGGAGATCGGCCGGGTCCTCGCGAACCTCGTCACCATGCTCGATCCGGAGCTCATCGTGGTCGGCGGCGACCTGGCGGCCGCGGGTGACCGCCTGTTCCGGCCGATGACCCGCGCCATCCGCCGTTACGCGCTGGCCCCCGCCGCCGAGTCCGTCCGGGTCACCGGCGGGCGCCTCGGCGACCACGCGGAGGTCCGCGGCGCCGCCGGCATGGTCCTCGCCGACGCCCCCCGCGTCCTCACCGCCACCCTCGCCCGCTGACCGGGAGCAGGGACGCAGACCGTGTTCCGCAGCGACCGCCGGCCGGACGCGGGCCGGTGCCGGCGTGGCCGTACGGGGGCTCGGGGACGTAGCGTCGAACCATGAGCGTCGACGAGGTCCTCATCGAGACGGACGGTCCCTTCGGGATCATCACCATGAACCGCCCGGAGCGGCGCAACGCGCTGTCCCTGTCGCACATGCGGGCGCTGACGGCGGCGTTCCGCCAGGTCGGGGAGACCGACGCGCGCGGGATCGTGCTGGCCGGCAACGGTCCGGTGTTCTCCGCCGGGCACGACTTCGCCGATCTGGCCGGCGCCGACCTCGCCACCACCCGGGAGATCCTGCTCGCGTGCCGGGAGCTGATGGACACGCTCCACGCGGTGCCCCAGGTCGTGATCGCCCAGGTGCACGGCATGGCGACGGCGGCCGGCTGCCAGCTCGTGGCCGCCTGCGACCTCGCGGTCGCCGAGCGGACCGCGCGGTTCGCCGCCCCCGGCGGGAAGGGCGGCTGGTTCTGCCACACGCCGATGGTCCCCATCGCACGCAACATCGGGCGCAAGCGGGCCATGGAGATGGCCCTCACCGGAGACGCCATCGACGCCGCGACCGCCCTCGAATGGGGTCTGATCAACCGCGCCGTGCCCGGGGAGGAGCTGGAGAAGGCCACCCGTGAGCTGCTCGAGCGCGCCACGCAGGGCAGCCCGCGCAGCAAGGCGCTCGGCAAGCAGGCGATGTACGCCCAGCTCGACCGGCCGGAGGCGGACGCGTACACGTACGCGATCGAAGTGATGGCCGCCGCGAGCCAGACGCCCGAGGCTCGGGAGGGCATGCGCGCGTTCCTGGACAAGCGCGCCCCCGAGTGGCCTGCGTAGGGCTGTCCGATGAATGTCCGTCCACCGGACCGGCCCTGGCGGGCGGCGTGAGCGGTCCGGGCTCCTCGCCCTGCCGCCGTGCGGGGCGAGGAGCCGGATCGACCGTCGATCAGCAGGTGAGCGTGGCGCCCGCCCAGTCGGCGTGGTCGTAGGTGTTGCCGTCGCCTCCGTCGCCGGTGACCAGGTGCAGGGTGGAGCGGCCGGTGACGTCCACGTCGATCGTCGTGGCGGCCCCCGGGGTGAGCGTGCCGGTCGAGGCCAGGGTCACCCCGTCGCCGACTACGGAGAACGTGACGCTGCCCCGCCCGCCGGTCTCCGCGTCCACGCCGACCGCCGCGGTGAAACGGGTGCAACCGGACGCGTTCACGGTGATGTCCCCGGCCGCGTGGGCGCCGACGCCCTTCGGGTACGACGCGCCACCGACGGTCAGGACGCCGCCGTCCCCGGCCGCCTGCTCGCCGTTGGACTGGTCGTGTTCGGCCGGGCCCCAGCCGTTGGTCGCCGTGGTCCACGAGAGGTCCTTCGCGGTGCCCGGCGTACCGCAGGTGATCTGGGCGCCGCCCCAGTCCGCGTGGTCGTAGTCGACGCCGTCTCGGGCGTCGGTGACCCGCAGCTCGAGCGTCCGGGCACCGCCGGTCGGCACGACGAGCCGGGTCGCGGCGCCGTACGACTTCACGTCGCTGTAGCCCAGCAGCCGGCCGTCGCCGTACACCGCGAACCGGACGCTGCCGTGGCCCGAGCCCACCTCCGAGTCGATGCCGACGTCGGCGCTGAACCGGCTGCAGGATCCGCCCAGCCACAGGTGGACGGCCGAGTCGGCGTGCGCGCCGAGGCCCTTCGCGTACGTGGTGGAGCCGATCGTCAGCGTGTGCCCGTCGCCGGCGGCCTGCTCGCCGTTCGAGGCGTCCCGCTCGACCGGGCCCCAGCCGTTACTGGACGTCAGCCAGGTGAGGTCGCTCACCTGGTAGGTGCCGGCGGGGCGGGCGGCCTGCGGAGTCCCTGTCCGGGTGACGCGGTACATCACCACGCCGTGGCTCGGCACGCTCGCCGCGACGCTCCCCGTGCTGGTCGAGGTGGCACCGCTCCACAGGTCCTTCAGAGCGTACGAACTCGACCCGCCCAGCCCGAGTTCCGCCGCGCTCGTGGTGATGGTCGCGGTCGAGCCGGACCGGTTGAGGAGTACGGCCGCGACCGAGCCGTCCGACATCGGCTTGGCCCACACCTGCAGGCCGCCGCCGAGGTCGCGCATCCGGCGGCCCTGGGAACCGCCCCAGTCCTGGTCGACCGCGATCACGTCGGGATTCGTGATGACGGCCTTGGTGGCGGCGCTCATCGAGCGCAGGTCGTTGCCGAGGATCAGCGGCGCGTTGAGCAGCGCCCAGAGCGAGAAGTGGGCACGGTACTCGGTGTCGGTCATGCCGCCGTTGCCGACCTCCAGCATGTCCGGGTCGTTCCACGCGCCCGGGTGGGAGAACGGCTCGAGTCCGGCCTGCTGGTCGAGGATCGAGGTCATGCTCGCCCAGGAGTCGCTGATGTCGCCGGTCGTCCGCCAGAGGCTGCCGCCGGTGGCCGGGCCGAAGATCCACGGCTGGTCCTGACCCCAGTCGCAGAGGCTGTACACGATGGGCCGGCCGGTGGCCTTGAGCGCGTCGCCCATCGTCTTGTAGCGCTGCGCGGCTGGTCGGCCCTGGTTGTTGCAGTTGTCGTACTTGAGGTAGTCGACGCCCCAGGCGGCGAAACTGGCGGCGTCCGTGGTCTCGTGGTCGAGGCTGCCGGGCAGTCCCTGGCAGGTGGCGGTACCGGCGGACTCGTAGATGCCGAGCTTCAGGCCCTTGCCGTGGACGTAGTCGGCCACCGCCTTGATCCCCGACGGGAAGCGGGTCGGATCCGCTTGGAGACGACCGGCGGAGTCCCGGGTGCCGGCCATCCAGCAGTCGTCGATGTTGACGTACTTGTAGCCGAGCCGGTCCAGGCCGACCGCGACCATGGAGTCGGCGATCCCCTTGATCAGGGACTCGTTGATGTTGCAGCCGAACTTGTTCCAGCTGTTCCAGCCCATCGGCGGGGTCTGGGTGGCGACGACCGGCGTCGCGGCGGTGGCAGGGGGCGGGTTCAGGCCGACCGTGCCGACGGCCAGCACGATGAGGGCACGGAGGATTCGACGCATGGCGGGGCTCCAGCGTGACGGGGGCTGCTGAGCGAACGCGTTCGAAATCGGGGCGCCGCCTTGTTTGTACCTGGTCGGCTTTGTTCGAACAAGGGCTCATCGCGGCCGGACGAGGCCGTCCGCGACGACGGCGCTCGCCGGACGCGGCACCCCGGCGCGCGGCCCCCTGCCCGGCCGCTCCGGAGGCGGCCGTCAGCCGATGCGGACCGGGAGCGTACGGGGGCCGCGGACCTGGCCCGCCGCCCACGTGACCGCGTCCGGGTCCTCCAGGGTGAACGCCGGGATCCGCTCCAGCCAGACCTCGAGGGCGACCCGCAGCTCCATGCGCGCCAGGTGCGAACCCACGCAACGGTGGACGCCCAGGCCGAACGCGGCGTGCCGGTTGACCTCCCGGTCGATGACGACCTCGTCCGGCCGGTCGAACTGCGCGGGGTCACGGTTGGCCGCGGGGAACGACAGCAGCACCCAGTCCTCGGCCCTCATGTCCACGCCGTGCCAGTGCATGTCCTCTTTCACCAGCCGCGCCATCGTGACCGGAGCGTACGCCCGCAGGAACTCCTCCATCGCCGTCGGCAGCAGCGCGCGTTCGGCGACGAGACGCTCCCGGTCCGCGGGCGTCTTGGCCAGGTGCCACAACGAGGCGCCGATCGCGCTCCAGGTCGTGTCGATCCCGGCGATCAGCAGCAGCGCCATCGTGCCCGCCACGTGCGACGGCTCCAGTTTCCGCCCGCCAAGTTCGGCGTTCAGGAGATGAGTCGTCAGGTCGTCGCGGGGGGACTCGACGTGGTCGCGGATCTGGAGGAGCAGGTAGTCGAACAGCCGGTCCATCCGCGCGATCCGCTCCTCCGGCGGCAGGTTGACGCCTTCGAGCGTGTTCTCGACGAACTCCCGGAAGCGCGGCCCCTCCTCCTCGGGGAAGCCCAGCAGGTCCGCGATGACGCGCACGGGGATGTGCTGGGCGTAGTCGCGGGCGGCGTCGACGACGTCCCGGCCTTCGAACGCGTCGACGAGCGAGTGGCAGAACGCGCGGGTCGCCGGCTCGAGCCTGGAGACGGCGGTCTTGGTGAACGCCGGGAGCAGCAGCTTGCGCGCGTGCTGGTGGAACGGCGGGTCGGAGGAGATCGGCGGCACGGCGCCCATCGGGGCGATCTCACGAGGCGGCCGGAAGTTGCTCATGACGACCGACCGGGAGGAGAAGCGCTCGGTGTCGTAGGCGATCGCCGCGACCTCCTCGTAGCGCGTCGGCAGCCATCCGCCGCCGAACCGCTCCGTACGGGCGATCGGGCAGCGCTGCCGCAGGTCGTCCTGGATCGGGTACGGGTCCGCGGCCCACTCCGGTTCCATGTGGGAGAAGTCGGTCGCCCAGTCCGCGACCGGGCCGGTGACGATCTCGTTCCGGATGCCGAGAGGCCGGTCCCCCCGCGCGTCCCGGTAGTCCTCGGTGAACCGGTCGTCTACCGTCATGTCAGTCCCCTTCGACCAGGTCGATCGCGCGTTCGGGACAGTTGACGGCCGCGCGCCGCGCGTCCTCCGCCCCGTCCGGCGGCACGGTGCCGTCGCCGAGGACCGTCCCGAAGCCCTCGTCGTCGTCCCCGAACAGGCCGGGGGCGAGGTCATAGCAGCGGCCGTGCCCCTGGCAGCGACCGGAGTCGATCTGTACCTTCACTGCGCTTCTCCCTCTCACCGCTGACGACGGCGCTGAGCCCGGACATTCCCAGCATGCCGTGGCCGCCGTCGCGCTCGCTCATGTCCCCGCTCGGGCCGCCGCACCCGGCGCGGACGGCACGGCGCGAGGATTCCGGCGGCGCACGACCGCCCGGCCGCCCTTGGCCGGGGCGTTGGCGATGCCGCGCGAGTGCCATCGCTCGTCCGGCTCGGCGGTCGGTGTCAGCGTGAAGTCGCGCAGCACGGTGCGCAGAACGACGTTCATCTCCATGCTCGCGAACGCCGCGCCGATGCACCGCCGCCGGCCGCCCCCGAACGGGATCCACTCGTAGAGGTCCGGCCTGGCGTCGAGGAAGCGGGACGGGTCGAAGGCGCGCGGGTTCGGGAACACCGACTCGTCGGCGTGCAACAGGTTGATGCCGACCAGCACGGTGCACCCCTTGGGCAGCGTCCACCGGCCGAGCCGGTAGCCGTCGACCTTGACGTGGCGCCCGACGAGGTCGATGACGGGACGCGTGCGCTGCACCTCGGTGATCGTCGCCTCGCGCAGCGCGCCGCCGCCCGCGTCGGCCTCCTCGGCGAGGTCCCGCAGGATCGCGGGATGGCGGCGAAGCCGTTCGATCACCCAGGCGAGGGTCGTCGCGGTCGTCTCGTGTCCGGCGACGAGCAGGGTGAGCAGCTCATCGGCGATCTGGGCGCGGCTCATCGGCGAGCCGTCGTCGTACCGGCTCTGCAGCAGCAGCGCGAGGACGTCGTCGCGTCCGTCGAGGTCCTCCCCCGCCGCCCGGTCGATCAGCCGGGCGACGATCGCGTCGTACCGGCTGCGCGCGATCCGGAACCGGCCCCACGGGCTCCACCGCCCGAGGTCGGTCTTCGGAATCGGCAGCACGGCCAGCCGGGAGCCGTAGGCGACCCACGGCGGCAGCAGCGTGCGCAGCTCGGTGAGCTCGGCGCCGTCGGCACCGAAGACCGCGCGCAGGATGGCGCCCAGGGTGATCCGCATCATCGAGGGCAGGGTCGCGAACGCCCGGCCCTCCGGCCAGGACGCCGTCTCCCGTACGGTCTCCTCCTCGATGATCCTCTCGTAGGCCGCCAGCCGGCGACCGTGGAACGGCGGGACCAGCAGCTTGCGCTGTTTGCGGTGCTCCTCCCCGGTGAGGGCGAAGAGCGAGCCGGAGCCGAGCACCCGCCCGAGATTGGGCTGCACGTTCTCGATGAGGTCGGGGCCGGCGGTGAACAGTTGCCGGATCTCGGCGGGATCGCTGATGACCACCGCCCGGCCGAAGATCGGCACGTTGACGGTGAAGGAGTCACCGTAACGGGCGCGCAGCCGTCGCATTCCGCGCGACCGGGCGGCCGCCGCGAACGCGCCCTGCACGAACCGCGGGGACGACGGACCCGGCGGGAGCGTCACGGTCGTCATGGAGCAGCACCTCTCTCGCGTGGTACGCGGCCGTACCGCGACGGTACGCCGATGTACCATCCGGTTCAAGGCCTCGCCCCGACGAGAGGTGACAGCGTGACGACCGTGTGGCGACTGCGCGCTCAGGCGGAGGTGCCCACCGCCTCCGGGACCCCCGCCTCCGACGACCCCGGCGGGTTCCGTCGGCGACTGCTCGACGGGCTCTCCACATCGATCGTGGAGAAGGGATACCGCAACACCACGGTCGCCGACGTCGTGCGCCGCGCGCGGACCTCACGGCGCACCTTCTACGAGCACTTCACCGACAAGGACGAGTGCTTCATCGCGCTGCTCACCGCCGCCAACGCCGAGATGATCCGGCAGATCTCGGCCGCCGTCGACCAGACCGCCCCCTGGCCCACCCAGGTCCGGCAGGCGGTCGAGACCTGGATCGCGTGCGCCGAGTCCGAGCCCGCCATCATGCTGAGCTGGATCCGTGACGTGCCGTCCCTCGGCGACGCGGCGCGCCGCCTGCAACGCGAGGTGATGGAGGCGTTCATCACGGTGATCCAGACGCTCTGCGACACCGCGGAGTGGCGCGCCGCGGGGGCCGGGCCGGCGTCGCGGCAGGTCGTGGTCATGCTGCTCGGCGGGCTGCGCGAACTCACCGCCACCACCGTCGAGGACGGCGGCCGGATCGGTGACATCACCGAGGTGGCGGTGCGGTCCTCGATCGCCCTGCTCGCCCCGCGCACCTCGGTGTGACCGGCCGCCGGCCCCCGACGGCAGGCGTCACCAGGTCGACGGCGCCGGAGGCGCGACGACCGGCGGGTTGTCGTCGCAGGTGATGGTGTTCGGCAGTTCCCACGGCGCGAGCCAGGGGCCGGTCGTGCCGCCGCCGGAGTTGCCGCCCAGATCCGTCAGCGTGAACTCCGAGCCCGTGGACGGGAAGTTGAACGACCCGCAGTTGTTGACGCCGACCGCGCCGACGCCCCGGGCGACGACGTTCTGGAACGACGCGGACCCGGCCGCCCGCGCGCTGACCACCGAGGTGCCCGTGCCGTCGATCCGGAGGTCCTTGAAGTGGACGTTGGTGATCGAGTACCGGTCCTTGACCGGCCAGTCGCTGACGAACATGATCGCGTTGTAGGTGCTGTCGAGGAAGTGGTCCCCGACCACCTCGATGTCCGCGTCGATGCTCTTCTCGAGCGCGTAGAACCAGACGGCGCCCAGGCCGATCTTCCAGTTCAGGTCGTACGTCCCGGAGCGGACCGTCGTGTTGTCCGCGACCGACAGGCGCCCGGTGAACGCCTCCGCGCCGAAGCGGGACCCGGCGTGGATGGCGCTGCCCTCCCGGATCGGGTCGGCGATGAGGTTGTCCGAGACGGTGTTGTCGGCGCCGCCGTAGATCGCGACGCCGTTCGCCAGGACCGGCGTCTGCACCGTGTTGTGGTCGAACGTGTTCCGGGCGTCGGCGGTCTTCTCGGACCACATGGCGAGGCCGTCGTCACCGGTGTTGCGCAGGAAGTTGCCGGTCACGACCGAGTTCGTGACACCGGTGTGGAAGTTGAGACCGTCGGCGACCTGGTCGGCGATGACGTTGTTCGTGACCCGCAGGTTCGTCATCGGCCCGTCGAACCACATGCCCACCTTGGTGTGGTGGACGTACAGGCCGTCGATCGTCGAGTCGCTCATGGCCCCGCCGACGCCGTTCACCTGGTCGGTGTCGACGCGCTCGCGGACGTCGCCCTCGATCGCGAAGCCGGACAGGTGGACGTTGTGGCTGCCGCCCGCCGACGCGTCCCTGCCGTAGAAGCCGACGCCGGTGTGGACGGAGCCGTCGGGGGCCGGGGAGCCGAGGGCGACCTCGTGCCCCTTGATGATCGTGTACCAGCTTCCGGCGCCCTCGATCGTCACGTCGTCGACGACGATGTGCCGGTTCACCTGGTACGTGCCCGGCGGGACGTAGACCTTGAGTCGCGCCCGCTTGGCGAAGGCGATCGCCTGGTCGAACGCCGCCGCGGAGTCCCGCCGGCCGAGCGGGTCGGCGCCGAACGCCAGCACGTTCGCCGCGCCGGGCACGACGCGCGGCGCCCCGACGAGCTGGGAGTCCAGCAGGTCGACGACCGTCCACGCCGCGTTGCTCCCGGCCGGGACCGTCAGCCGCACCCTGTCGCCCGCGTGGTACGTGCGGCCGAGCAGGAGCCGCTGCTCGTCGTAGAAGTGGCTGGGGCGGAACGGCTTGGTGATCGTCGGGGCCGGTGTCGTGGCGTTGGGGACGCAGGAGCACTCGGTGATCCACCAGTCGGGGTGGAGCAGGTCGGCGTTCGGGTCGTTCGAGAACGGATACTGGTTGTACAGCCACGCGTACTGGGAGGTCAGCGTCATGACCTTCCGCTTCGCGCCGTTCACCGAGACGTCGAGCGGCGCGGTGATGCCGCCGCCCCGCGCTGCGTCCGGGATGCTGTAGCGGACGGTGAGGGCGTTCGCCCGGGCGGGCAGCGTGAACTCGACGTACTGCCCCGGCGTCAGTTTGACGGCCTTCCGGCCGGACGCCTCCGAGGGCAGCGTGTACGGGGTGCGGTCCGGGCCGATCACCGTGCCGTTCGTACGGGCGTTCTCCGCCTCCTGCTCGGCGAAGTCGACGTTCGCGCCCCGGCCCGCGACGAGGGAGGGGTCGAGGGCGGCGCGCGTCACGACCGGGGCGGCGGCGTCGCCCGCGCCGGCGACGGCCGTGCCGCCGAGCGCACCGCCGAGCCCGACGGTGGCCGCGGTCACCACCGCGACCGCGGCCGCGATGGACCGCGACGGCCGGCCGTACCACCTCATGACAGGGCCTGGGATGCTCCGTGACATCGAGTGCTCGCTTCTCTCGGAGGGCTGAAGAAACGGTCGAGACGGGGGGCCGGCCACCGTTCGGGTGAGGCGACACTAAACCGCCGTTGCCCCCTCCACAAGGCTCTTCGGACGACTTTTCGTTGCTTTGTCCACTAAAACCGATGTTCTGCTTGTTTCTTGCAGCCATTTGCGACGGCGCGGCCTCCGTACGGCCGTGTGCACGGGTTCTCGCGCAGGGCACGCCGGTAGCATCCGTAGGTAAGGCCGATCCCGAACGACAGATGCGGTGGCATGTCCGTTTTCAGAATCGATGAGCTCGCCCATGCCGCCGGTTCGACGGTGCGCAACATCCGGGCGTACCAGGATCGCGGGCTGCTTCCGCCGCCCCGGCTGCAGGGTCGGGTCGGGCTGTACGACGAGTCTCATCTGGCCCGGCTGCGGCTGATCGGCCAGCTCCTGGGCCGGGGGTACACCCTCGCCACCATCGCCGAGCTGATCTCGGCCTGGGAACGCGGCCGGAACCTCAGCGACCTGCTCGGCCTCGAAAAGGTGCTCACCGACCCCTGGTCGGACGAGATCCCCGGTCACCTGGACGCCGCCGAGCTCGTCAAGCTGTTCGCCGTCGATCCGGAGAGCGAGGACGCCCCGGCGCTCCTGCGGCTCGCGGAGGAGCACGGCTTCCTCGAGGCCGAGGGCGACGACCGCTACAAGGTCCCCAGTCCGCGGTTGCTGCACGTCGGCACCGAACTGGTGGCGGCGGGGATTCCGCTGCCCGCGGTGTTCGAGATCGCCGGACGGATCCGGGAGGACTGCGCGGTGATCGCCCGGCGCTTCGTCGACCTGGCGCGCGTCCACGGCGACCTCAGCGCCGAGCGCCTGGTCAGCGGCGAGCAGATCGCCGAGGCCGCGACGTTCGTTCAGCGGCTCCGGCCCCTCGCGCAGCTGGCGGTCGAGGGGCTGCTGGCCCGCTGCATGGAGGCCGAGGTGCGCGCGGCGCTGGGCGACGAGCTCGCCGCCGCCGTGGCCCGCGACACCCGCCGGACACCGGAGGCCGCCGAGGGCGACGAGGGCTGAGACCCTACCTCGCCGACGGCCCGTCCCTCCCGGTCCCGGAACCCGGCGCCTCGTCCTCGCCGGACCGCGGGCGACGATCGTCTTCACCGGGGTGCGGGCGACCGTCATCCCCGCCCGGGTGCGGGCGGTGGTCGTCTTCGCCGGGGTGCCGGCGGCGGTCCCGCCAGACCACCACGACGATGATCGCGACGACGACGATCGTCGGCACGAAGAAGGGGATCGCGGTGACCGCCGAGTGCGTCGCGAGCGGCGTCCCCGCCCCGCTCACGGCCGCGTTAACCACCCCGTTCACCGCTGCGCCTCCGCCACCGCGGGGAGCCGGCGGGAGACCCGGGCGACGCCCCAGCCGAGCGCGATGATCAGGGTCAGCGAGCAGCACAGGACGACCGCGGAGGCGACGGTCCACAGCCAGCCGGGGACACCGCTCTTGAGCTCGCGCTGCAGGACCCGGCGCTCGTTCTGGACCGTCCGGGTGGACTGCGGCCGGGCCGGCATGCGCTTGGCTCCGATCGCGGGGTCGTCGGGCAGGTAGATCGGCACCGCGCCCATCGACCGCCCGTCATGCAGCCGGACCAGGGTCTTCCACTGACCGGACAGCGGCATCGGGCCGGTCGTCCGGTAGGTGCCGCCGCCGAGCGCGGTCAGCCGGTCGACGTGCAGACCGCCGCCCTGCCAGGCGGTCACGGTCACCCAGGCCGGGTCCTTGACGGCGTCGGCAGGGGCGATGGTGATCCGGGCACCGGCGGTACGGTGCGCGGCGTCGCCGCGGAGGTCGGTGAGCGTGACGGACACCCGTACGTCCTTCGGCACGGTGACGAGCAGCCCGTTCGTCACGGCGGCGGCGATCGCGACGAGCGACGCGGCGAAGACCGTACGGGCGACGGCCGGGCGGGGCAGCCGTCCCTGCAGGCCGAGGAACAGCAGGGCGCCGAGCAGGCCACCGGCGACACCGCCGACGACCGCCATGATCATGCCTTCCAGGACGATGTCGCCGGTCCAGGGCAGGCGCATCACGGCGTGACTCCAGGCGTACTCCGCGCCGAATCCGGCCGTGCCGATCAGCACGCCGCCGCCCGCGCCGAACGCCAGCGGCCGGCGGGCCAGCACCGTCGCGGCGAGCTCGACGCACACGGCCTCGGCGAAGTAGAGGGGTACCGCGGCCCACAGCTGTCCGATGATCCCGGCGACGACGAGCGAGACCCCGCCGCGTACGAGCATGTAGAAGACGACCGACGACAGGGCCCCGCCCCGGCCGATCCACAGCCGCGCCACCACGAGGGCGCACCCGGCGGCGACCGCGATCATGAACGGCTGGTGCACGAGCCGGAACTGCGGGACGCCGAAGTCGTACTCGGCCTGGAACACCGACAGCCCGATCAGCAACCCGCCGACCATGGCCGCACGCCGCGCGTGGCGGGCCCAGGGGCGGACGGCCACGTCGCCGCGGTGCGCGCGTCCCTCCCGTTCGAGGATCATGAGGGCGACCAGGGACAGCCCGGCGCCGCCGATGAGCATCAGGTGGGTCGGGCCCCACAGCGTGACGTCCTGGCCGAAGATCCGGTGCCACATGTCGTCGAGCGGGAAGCCGAGCAGGGCGTAGAAGCCGGCGCCGGCCAGCAGCACTCCCCCGGCCGGCGCGTACCAGTCGCGGGTGATGCGCACCGCGCCGGCTCCGAGCCTCTCCCCCAGGGGCAGCACCACCGCCAGGACACCCGCGGTGAAGATGCCGAACAGGCCGATGAGGATCGGATAGTGGGCGATGTTGGCCAGCGGCCCGGCGTCACGACCGCGGGAGATGTGCAGCGAGATGTCCCAATACATCCCTAGCAGCGCGGTCACCAGCGACACGAGTGACACGAGCGAGGGCAGGGCCGCCCAGCCCGGCAGCCCCCGGCCGGGCCCGCGTTCGGACCAGGCGGCCAGGCGGCTCAGCAGCCGGATCCGGCCGCTCCGGTGACCGATGCCCAGGACGAGCAGCGCGGCGGTCAGCACGGCGGCCGCGCCGCTCGCGATCAGCACCTGGCCGAGGGCGCCTCCCCCGGCCGGTTTCGACTGGACGGCGAGGAGGCCCATCGCCGTTCCGCGGGCCGGCTGAATCAGCTGCTGCACCACACGCACTCCTCAGGCCGCTGGTAGGCGTCCACAAACTATGACATCTTCTACTGTTACATTGATCGATGTCACATTGGGCGGAAGGAGAGTCATGTCACGTCGGCGGGTTCTGGCCGCGACGGCGGCCGCAGCGCTCCTCACCACGGTCGGGTGCGGGAGCAAGGCCCCTGCCCCGCAGGCCACCGCGACCGCCGCGCCCGCGGTCAAGGTCACCGTGACCGTGACCGGCGGGAAGGTGCGGACGGCGAGCCCGCGGGTCACCGTACGCCGCGGCCGGACGGTGGAGATCGACGTCACCAGTGACGCCGCCGACGAGTTCCACCTCCACGGCTACGACCGCGAACTGGAGCTGAGGCCCGGCGTACCGGGTGTCCTGCGGTTCGTCGCGGACCAGCCGGGGGTGTTCGAGGCGGAGCTGCACAAGTCGGGTGCGCGGGCGTTCGAGCTCAAGGTCGACTGACCGTGCACGCCACCGTCCTCGCGCACGGGCTCGGCGGGCGCACCGATCTGCCGATGGACGGGCTCACGGCCATCCTCGGCGGCGGAGCCGCGATCGCCGCGTCGTTCCTCGCTCTCACCGTCGCGTGGCGGCGGCCGCGCCTATCCCCCGACGACGGCCGGCCGCTGCCCGCCCGGCTCGCCCGCGCGCTGGACGCCCGCGCCCTGACGGCCGCCGGACGCGTCATCACGCTCCTGGCCACGGCCGTCGTCGTCCTGGTGGCCCTGACCGGGCCGCCGACCGACCAGCGCAACTTCGCGCCGTGGGCGTTGTTCGTGACGTTCTGGGTGGGTCTGGTGCCGGCCAGCGTGCTGTTGGGCCCGGTCTGGCGGCGGGTGAACCCGCTGCGCACCCTGCACGCGGCACTGGGCCGGCTCACGGGCGCGTCCGGCCGCGCCCATCCCCGGCGCCTGGGCTACTGGCCGGCGGCCGCCTGGCTCACCGGGTTCGTGTGGTTCGAGCTGGTCGCGCCCGACCGGTCCGACCCGCGCCTGGTCGGCCTCCTCATCCTCGGGTACGCGCTGGTCAACCTCGTCCTCGCGACGGTGTACGGCGCGTCCTGGTTCGCGTTCGGCGACGGCTTCGAGGCGTACTCCGCACTGCTGGCCCGGATCTGCCCGATCGGCCGGCGCGACGACGGCACCCTCGTCCTGCGGACGCCGCTGACCGGGCTGACGCGCGGCGACCCCGAACCCGGCCTGGTCGCCGTGGCCTGCGTGCTGATCGGATCCACCGGATTCGACGGCATCACCCGTACGACCTACTGGCGGGACAACGTCGACCCGCGCAGCCTGACGGCGGGCTCCCTGGGGCTGGCCGCCGCGATCGGCGTCGTCGCCGCGCTGTACCTGGGCGCGATGCGCGTCACCGCCGCCGTGACCGGCGAGCCCCCAGGCGCGCCGCCCGTACGGTTCGCCGCGACGCTACTGCCCATCGCGCTCGGGTACACCGTCGCGCACTACTTCTCCTTCTTCCTGCTCGAGGGCCAGATGACGGTCATCCTGGCCAGCGACCCGTACGGCACCGGGCTGAACCTGCTCGGCTCCACCGGACGCCGCGTCGACTACGCCGCCGTGCCGTCCTGGCTCACCGCGCTCGTCCAGGTGAACGCCATCGTGCTCGGCCACATCGCCGCCACCATCGCCGCGCACGACCTGGCCCTGCGCACCCCCCCCCGGCCCGCGCGGTCCGGGGGCAGATCCCGCTCGCCGTCACGATGATCGCCCTGACCTGCGCGGGCCTGCTCGCCCTCCTCAGCGGATGAGTTCGCGGGATCGGTGGTTAGGTCAGCCGAGCCGGGTGGTCGCGTCGCCGATGGCCTCGTCCAGGATGGCCAGGCCCCGCGAGAGCTCCTCCTCGGTGGCGGTCAGCGGCGGCGCGATCCGGAAGGTCCCGCCCATGCCGGGGAGCTGCACGATGTTCATGTGCAGGCCGAGTTCGAGGCAGCGCCGAGTGACCAGCGCGCCGAGTTCGTCCGACCCCTGCTTGGTCTCCCGGTCCAGGACGAGCTCCAGGCCGACCAGCAGGCCGCGGCCACGGATGTCCCCGACGACCGGGTGCCGCTCGGCGATCGCCTCGAGGCCCCGGCGCAGGAACCCACCGAGCTCCGCCGCCCTCTCGTCGAGCCGCTCCCGGGCCAGGACGTCGAGGACGGTGTTGCCGACGGCCGCCACCAGGGGGTCGGCCACGTGCGTGGTAAAGAACAGGAAGCCGCGGTCGTGCGCCTCCTGCTCGATCTCGGCGCTGGTGAGCACGGCCGCGAGGGGAAGGCCGGCACCGAGCGTCTTGGAGAGCGTGAGGATGTCGGGGACGATCCCGTCCCGTTGGAAGGCGTACCAGTTCCCGGTGCGGCAGAGCCCGGTCTGCGCCTCGTCGAGGATCAGCAGCATGCCCCGCTCGCGGCACTTCTCGTGCAGGGCGGCGAAGTATCCGACGGGCGGTTCGATGATCCCGCCGGCGCTGAGGATCGGCTCGACGATGCACGCGGCGAGGCTGCCGACCGACTGGGCGTCGATCAGCTCGAAGCCGAAGTCCAGTTGGCGCCGCCAGTCGAGCTCGCCGTCGGCGGTGGTGAAGTCCGGCCGGTACGCGTTGGGCACCGGGAGGGCGAAGTTCCCCGGCACGGCGGGGCCGTAGCCTTTACGACCCGCGCTGTAGGTGGCGTTCGCGGCGGCGTTGGTCATCCCGTGCCAGGACCGGGCGAACGACACGATCTCGTGCTTGCCGGTGACGAGTTTGGCCATCCGGATGGCCGCCTCGTTCGACTCGGCGCCGGTCGTCAGCAGCAGCGCCTTCTCCAACGGCGCCGGGAGCGTCTCGGCCAGTCGCCGGGCGAGGTCGACGACGGGGCGGCTCAGCATGCCGCTGTACAGGTGGTCGAGGTGTGCCACCTGCCGCCGCACGGTGGCGACGATCTCGGGATGCGAGTGGCCGAGGATCGCGCTCATCTGACCGGAGGTGAAGTCGAGGATCTCCTCGCCGTCCTCGGTGAACAGGACGCTGCCCTCGGCGCGATCGATGATCTTACGCGTGAAGTCGCCGGCGCCGGCGTAGCGCGTGAGGTACCGGTCGGCGTCGGCCCAGAACGTGTCGGCCGAGGACGCCGGAATTGTGGTCGGAGCGGTCATGCTCACGACGCTAGGAGACGTCCGAGCGACACGTCCATCTCATAATTCCGGCTTTCCTGTTCGGAAGAACCGAACAAAGATGGCGGCATGACACTGAATCCGGTGCGCCTGCGCTTGTTGAGCCAGCTGGACGCTCTCGGCACCATCCGGGCCGTGGCGGTCGCCGCCCACCTGAGCGCGTCGAGCGTCTCGCAGCAGCTCGCGGTGCTCGAGGCCGAGACGCGTACGCGGCTGCTCGAACGGACCGGACGGCGGGTCCGGCTGACGCCCGCCGGGCTGATCCTCGCGCGGCGGGCGCGGGCGATCCTCGACCACATGGACGCGGTCGAGGCGGAGCTGCGCGGTCTCGGCGAGGAGCCGGCCGGGTCGGTACGGCTGGGGGCCTTCCAGAGCGCGATCCACGGGCTGGCCGTGCCGGTGGTGACCCGGATCGCGCGCTCGCATCCGCACGTCGACGTCGAGCTGCTGGAGGTCGAGCCGCACCAGAGCATGCAGGCGCTGCGGGCCGGCGACGCCGACATCGTCATCACGACCACGGACTTCGTCGAGGTTCCCCTGGACCCGGACGTGGACATCGTGCCGTTGGCGACCGACCAGATCGTGCTCGTGGTGCCGCCCGCGCACCCGCTGGCACGGCGGGGCCCGATCGATCTCGCCGCCTGCGTGGACGAGTCCTGGGCGTTCGACATCCCCCAGTCCTACATGGCGAATCTCGCGACCAGGCTGTGCCGGCAGTCCGGGTTCGAGCCGCGGGTGGTGTGCCGGTTCAGCAACTACCTGATGGCCCTGCAGCACGTCGAGGCCGGGCTGTCGATCGCCCTGCTGCCCGGCCTCGCCGTGGACCCGCGGTACCGGGTCGCCACCCAGACACTCGCCGCGCCGGTCACGCGCACCATCGCCGCGGCGGTCCGGCGCGGATCCGCGTCGAGGACCGCGGTCAACCTGGTCGTCGACGCGCTGCGCCAGAACCCGGACCTTCCATCGGCGGCGTCTCCCCTGTGACGGCTGGCCTTTTTATGTAGATCGGTCTATTGTCAAGCGCATGGCGGCGAAGGGCGACGAGACACGGGCCCGGGTGATCGAGGCGGCCCGGACCCTCACCGAGGCGAAGGGCTACCACGGCACCGGGCTGAACGAGGTGCTCGCGCTGAGCGGCGCGCCGCGCGGCTCGCTCTACCACCACTTCCCCGGCGGCAAGGACCAGTTGGTCGGCGAAGCGCTGACCGGGGCCGGCCGGGAGGTGGACGGTCTGCTCGCGGAGCTGGCCGAGGAGGCGGCCGGCGTGCCGGCGCTGGTGCACGCCCTGTTGGACGCGCTGGCCGAGCGCATGACGGCGTCGGGTTTCGCGAAGGGCTGCCCGGTGGCCACCGTGGCACTGGAGGTCGCCTCGTCCAACGACGCCCTGCAGCAGATCACGGCCGAAGTGTACGCGGGCTGGCAGCGGCGGCTGGCCGACCGGCTGCGCGCGGACGGACGCGAGGCGACGGAGGCCGAAGACGTGGCCACCACGGTGCTGGCGCTGATCGAGGGCGCCCTGGTCCTCGCCCGCGCACAGCGCAGCCGGGAGCCGATCGACCGAGTAGGCCGCCGGATCGCCGCGGTGCTCGGCTGAGTTTTTTTTCGCGTAAAAATATGTAGATCGGTCTAGATAAAGGTGGGCTCATGGACGCGGTGGTCATCGGTGCGACCGGTCTCCTCGGTCGCTGGCTGGTACTCGAGCTGCTCGAACAGAACCGGGCGGTCGCCGCGATCGTCCGGGGGCGGGAAACGGAGTTGCGGGACTGGGTGCGTGCGCACGGCGCCGACCCGACGCGCCTGACGATGGTCCGGGGCGAGATCACCGAACCCGGACTCGGGCTGACGGCCGCCGACGACGAGACGCTCGGCGACGTGCGAGACGTGTTCAACACGGCCGCGGTGTACCGGTTCGGCCTCGACCGGGAGACGGCACGGAAGGCCAACGTCGACGGGGCCCTGCACGTCCTGGACTGGGCGGCGACCCGGCCGAGGCTGCGCAGACTGATCCACGTGTCCGGCTACCGCGTCGGGCTGGACCCGGCGCCTGCGTACCCGATCCCGGCCGCCGAACTCGACGCGCTCTACCGTGCCAGGGGCGCCTACGACGCGTCGAAGACCGAGGCGGACGCGGCGGTGCGGGTCGCCGCCGCGCGGCAGGGGGTGCCGCTGACCGTCGTGAACCCCAGCACGGTGATCGGCCACTCCGGCACCGGGGAGGCCGGCCAGTACATCGGCCTGGCCGAACTGGTCCAGAACCTCTGGGCGGGACGGCTGCCCGCCCTGGCCGGCACGTCCCGCACCTTCGTCCCGGTGGTCCCGGTGGACTACTTCGCCCGCTTGACGGCGGCGATCCCCGAGCACGATCCGAAGCCGGGCGGTCTGCACTGGATACTGGACGACGCGACGCCTGACCTTCCCGAGCTGGTCCGCCTGCTGGCCGAACATCTCGGTGTCCGCGCCCCACGCCGGCTGGTGCCGTTGCCGATCGTACGGCGCCTGCCGCGGGCGGTGAGCCGAGTGGAACCGGAGACGCTCACCTTCCTGACCGAGGACCGGTATGACACCGGCTCGGCCGACAAGGTCGCGGCCGCCGCGGGGCTGACCCGGCCGCCCGTGCGGGCCGCTCTGCGGCACTGGGCCGACCGGCTGGTCGCGGACCGGTTCGGGGCAGCCGAATCGCCGCTACCCGGTGGATTCCACGAGGTCGCCGGGGCGCGTACCTACCTGGCCGGCGAACGGACCGCGCCTCGTTATGTCCTGCTGCACGGCCTGCCGCTGGACGGCGAGGCCTGGGCAGGGATGATCGGCGAGCTGGCCGCGCCCGCCCTGGTCCCCGACCTGCCCGGCCTCGGCCGCTCCGGCGTGCCGACCGCCACCGAGGCCGAATGGCTCGCCGAGCTGCTCACTCCCCTGCAGACCCGCCCGGTGATCGTCGCGCACTCCGCCGCCGCCGCGCCCGCGCTTCGCTTCGCCGCCGCGCACCCCGACCGGGTCGACCGTCTCATCCTCGTCTCGCCGTACTTCCTGCAACGGCCCGCGCCCCGGTTCCTCCGCGTGCCCGCGCTCGCCACGCCGCTACTGAGCCGCAGCTCCCCCGAGCGGCTGACCACGGCGCTGCTCGGCGCCCCGTCGCCGCATCCGGCGATCGAGAGCGCCCACGCGCACCTGCGCCGACCCGGAGTGGCCCGGCGGACCGCCCGGCGGCTGGCCCTCGCCCACCGGCCCGCCGAACGCGCGTCGCTGCGGCACCTGCTGGCCGCCGCGCCCGTGCCGGTACGGCTCATCGTGGGCGAGCTCGACCCGCTGGTCGGCGACACCGGCGATGTCCCCGTGTCCACCGTCGCGGGAGCGGGTCACCACCTGCTCATCACCCATCCGGAGGCGGTCGCCGCCGGCCTCGACCCCGCCTGACCGTCGGGCTCAATCCTCGATCCAGCCGTACCCGGCGGCGAGCGCGATGACCCCGTCCCGCAGGCGCATGATCTGCGCGCCCGTCAGCTCGGGAGCCGCCTTGATGAACGCCTCGGTGAGCTCGTTGCGAAGCTCCGCGGCGGACAGCAACTCACAGGTGCCCTCCTCGACGCGCGGCGCCTCGGCCGCCCGCTCCGGCGAGCCCGTCAGCTCGGGCGCCCCGCCCTGCTTCTCCGCCGCGGCCACGACCCGTACGTCATAGCCCTTGCGGCCGCGGCCGCTGTCCATCACCTCGAACTCGACGCTCGCACCCGGAGTGAACACACGCTTGTCGACGAGAAGGTCGTTCGCGTGGACGAACACGTCGTCGCCGCCGTCGTCGGGCGCGACGAACCCGTACCCGCGAACCTCATCGAACTTGACCACACGCCCTCTGACCACTGAACCCGACCTCACACCATCCGCGACTCACCGAAATAGAACGCGCCACTCACCCCTCGCCGAACCGCCAGGTCACGGCGCCGCCCGCGTTCCTGAATCAATCTATTCCATCCACTGACCCGGGCCGGAGGCCGTCGTCCCGGGAGCCACGTGATCCTGCGGACCAAGCGCCAAGCGAATGCTCTCGACGCGAACGGCCGCGGCCTCGGCATCATCGAGTGCCTGTGCGTCAGCTGGTCGGCGGCCCACTGCCGCGAGGGCGGCAAGCTCGTCTGGGCCGAGCAGAGGGGCAAGCACCCGCGAGGGGGGAAGCGGATGCTTTCCCTTCTCTCGGAGGCAACGGACCCGTGCCGAGAGAGCACCTATCGTCCGCCGTCCGGTTCCTGCTCAGCGGGTGACGACTGCGCACAAGGTGGCCGACGGGGCGATCGCTGGGCCGTAAGCCATGATCACTGGTAGATGGTGCTTCTAGAGGCCAGCGAATGCCAGGGATCACGAAAACCCGCCGACGGACTACACCGACGAATGTCATCACGGCATCAGGAGTCGCCGACGTGAGTCGCCGCCATCGGCCGAGTCTCCGTTGTCCGACAGTGGCAGTATCGCCGGTCATGAGGTGCGTCTTCTGTGAACTGCTCAAGTCGGGCACCGCGCGCTGGGTCACTCGTCAGTCCTCCGTCGCCGCGTTCGCGCCGCTGCGCCCTCTCGCCCCAGGACACACGCTGGTCATCCCAACGGAGCACTACGCCGATATCTTCGACACGCCACCCGGCCCGCTCGCCGACGCCATGGCATTGGTCCAGCACCTGGCCATGGCCATGCGCACCGCCTTGGACGCCAGCGGCGTGAACGTCCTTCACGCCAGTGGTCCCGGCTCAGAACAGTCGGTCCCGCATCTGCACTTCCACGTAGTCCCGCGCTGGCCGGACGACCGATTCTCGACCTGGCCGGCCGGACAATCCCATCACCACATCCCCGCCGATCCAATCGCACAGCTGGCCGAAGCGCTCAGACCACACGAGCAAGCGGCGTCGATCGACGACGTCCGACCAGCCGCTGCGCGTTCACCCGTACCTGGCTCTGCACGCGGCCGTTAATTAGGCCAGGATCAAACTTCGGACAAAAACCTGGTCAGCACTGGCTCCAGTTGCTTGTGCTCAATTAGGGCAGTAAATACTCGCCGCCCCTCCGGAGTTGCTGCTACAAGGTCCGACCTGCCGCCGGGACTTCTCACTAGCTTATTTTTTTCCAGATAGGAGAGGAAAGATTTGGCGAAGTCTACATCCTGCCTTGCAGAACCCTTCTGCACTACCCCCAAGCGCTGCCTTAGGTTCTGCTCGCTCAGCTTGGTGCATATCTTTTCAACGATAGCAAATTTTGGATGGTACTGAAAGACAAGAAACGGGCTGACTGCATCCGTCTCGGCACCCCGATAAGAAAGAAATCCCAGAGCCTCCAGGCCGTCAATTCTACGCGAACGACCGTCACTTCCTTCGACTAGAAATGAAGAGTCTTCAGCAATCCCACGAAAGTCGGCGCCAGCAATGTTAGCACCTACAATATTCAAATCAACTATGAGAGAGTCACGGAAATCTGAATCGGCGAGGTCGGCATCCTCGAAACTAACTGATTCAAGGATGGACTCCCTAAAATTCGCTCCTTCGAACTTGGTGTTCCCCGCATCAATACCTTGCCACTCTGCACCTCTGCAGTTCGCCTTAGACAGATCGGATGGCCTCCCTCGAACATTGAGGCTGATGCGCTCCAGGGAACAGTCGTTCAATGCGATTGAACCGTCACCGAGTCGAACGAGCACCTGCCTTACGGGGTCGTCATCACCTGAGTATAGTTCGAGCAACCCATCCCATAGGAGAGTTAGAATTCTCCCCGCCCCCATGTTTCCAGCGCGCGTTCCCCATACTTGCATGAAGTCACTGAACAGTTTTTTGAGATCTGCCCGGTCTCGAGATCTTACAAACAAGCGCATAGCATCAGTGATAGGAACTCGCTCTTCTGGAAAGCGTCTACGCTCTAGCCGCGAAAGCAAATGCTCGCAGAGCAGAAACTCCCTCAAGGAGTTATGAGAGAAACGCCATCCCGGCTTGCTCGCATCGGATGATCTAGTGAGCGTTCCAGAGCGACGTAGATCTTCGAAGTATTCCTCAACCTGACGGTTCTTATCTTCCGCGTTTCGATATCGCAGGTCATTCGCGAAATCCTTCTTGATTAGCTCACGGAACTCGGCTTCACCGATGACCAGGCTCTCTTTGCGAGACAGCCACTCGCTTAGCATCCGCAAGAAGGAGCGCCGCCTGTCAGGAAGCACATGCCCCGCCTGACGAAAATCCCTGATCATCAGCTCGTCAACTACCAACTTGTAGACTTCCCACTCGGTCAGAGGCGTTTGTTCAAGTCTGGGGTTCTCCTTCAGCTGCTCAACAACATCGAGAAGATAAGCGATGATCACCGGCTTGCCGGATAGCGATAGCGACGCCCCCTCGTCAGTTGTGCGAAAGACACGTCGCAGCACCGAAAGCACAGCAGCCTGACCTTCTGAGTCATGCGCAAGAACCCGCCTTACCAATTCTTCAGTTTGACGAGGCGTGAGATCTTGAAGATTTCGTTCATGCCGATGCAAGAAATGACTTTCAATGAAGCTGTCGAGTTCTCGCTCCTTGTTCACAAGAGACTGGGATTCGTGAGTCAGAGTCATCCGACCGCGTTCGAGTGAGGCGTACAGGATGTCGAAGACGTGAAACTCCTCGACTTCTGAGAAATAATTCGGTCGGCTTGTCAGGATTCCCTGGGCACCGTCACTAGATAGCTGCGCCAAAGCTTCTAGACACACGCGCCGCTCTCTGGCCGACAGATATTGCGCCATTTCGTCATATCCGTCTAGCAAAAGGAGCACGCGGCCACTGCGAATCAGCTTAAAGACGAACTCTATAGGAATATGACCCAAGCCGCTATTGTCAAGAAAATGATGGAGTAGGCCACGAGCATCGAACTGCCTCGTAAAATCTCTCAATTCTATTCGAAAAGGCAAGGCGAGCTTGGCGTCTGCCCTATAATCCTCCGTCCATCTGCGCTGAAGGACTTTGGTGAGGGCGCTCTTTCCTGTTCCATACTCTCCAGCAATGATGAGCCAGCGACTGTCCTCTGTGGCACTAGTGCGCCACCGTGATAGCCAGTCGGTTGCCTGATGAACTCCGAGCGAGTCCTCAAAGTTTGGCTCTTCGTAAATGGAGTTCAAACTTTCCAGCTCTTTTGCTAGTGCACCCTCATTCAAGACGGAATTTATGTAAGGGTCAAAGCGCTCAAACCGAGCGAACAGATCGTCGAAAGTAAGCGTCTCGATACGAGTCTTGCTGGCCCGCTCTTTGACAGGAAGAGAGAATCCCCTAGAGGAGACGATGAGCTTCTTTGCATCTCTTTCTAGCTCACCGAGCATTGCCAGCTTGCCTACATCTTTTCGATATTTTTCGTTGTCGACATACTCAATTGTTGCCTCAATGTAAATCTTCGACCCGAAGGGATCAGCGAGGGGAGTAGCAACTAGGTCGACTTCGGCACCGTGAATCATCACTGGGCCTTCGACCACGTAGTTGTTCATCTCGAACAAGCTAGTGATGGCCGTGGGCAGCGAGTCTGCGGTAAAACCCGGCACTACCTCTCCCGCGTTGCTTGAGGCGACGTCCTCCAAGCAGTGACAGACCTTAGAAGTCCGTGGAGCGTGGAGGGTGGAGCGCAACCTTAGCTATCCAATGCGGTGGTATGCCAGAGATGGCCACTTTTGGCCTACCTCGCCGTGCCCGTTCATACCGTCGGGAGAGCCCGTGCTCAGGACACCTCCGCCGGACCGGCACAGCGGGACCGGCCGGCACAGGCCGCACGCCCGCTGCGTCGGTCCGGCTGGCGGCGCGTAGCGGCGCTCTTGGAGACGTAAAGAAGTCCTCTCCCGGCAGGTCTGGCCGTTTGTCGTGTCCCGGTAGATGTTGTCACTTCAGTCCCACCAGATGCTTGACCATCGCTCGGGTGAGGTAGCGCGTGGCGGCTCGGCGCGAGTTGTTACTCACGGTGGCGATGACACGTCCGTCGTTGTGGGCCGCCTCGATGACCTTTCGTGCGTGTAGGTGGCGTTGGCTACCTCAATGGCGCGTAGCGCTATCGTGCGCAGCTCGGCCAGACGGTCCGGGGGAAATCTGAGCTGGTGATCGCGGCGAAGCGCGACACGTCGAGCGGATCAACGGGCCCCTTCCGTAGGACAGGTCATGTCCTGATGCGACCTGCCGATGGCCTACACAGTTACCCGATCAACGATCCGCACCGAATAAGGAAGCCCTGGCCGCCGAAGCGTGGTCAGGGCTTCTCGGGGGTGAGGTGTTACTCGTCGTCGGCGTCCTCGTTGAGGACGGCCATTTCGACGCACGCGCCTTCGCCGCCGTTGCTGCGCGTGCTTTTGCGCCAGATGGCACGGGAAGAGTCCATGTCGGGCCCGGTTGCTGTCATCCCGCACCTCCTTCAGATCGTTCAAGTCAGACTTCAGGCTATCTCGTCTGCGATGCGGGAGATCAGCTGAATCGACTGGGAGATGCCGAGGGCTTCGGCGCGCAGGTGGTCGAAGATCGTGGCGTACTGGCTGATCTCCTCCTCGTGTTCCAGGAAGAGGGCGCCAGTGAGGTGCTCCACGTAGACGACGGTCGGGTCACGCGAGTCCGGGAACTCAAGGATGCGGAAGCCGGTCACCGGGTTGACGTGGGCGGCGGCGGTGAACGGTAGGACCTGCAGCTTGATGTTGGGATGGTTCGCCAAGCCGACGAGGTGGCGGAGCTGCGCGGCCATGATCGCCGGCATACCGACCTCTACCCGGAGCGCGGTCTCGCTGAGGACGAACCACAGTTGCGGCGGGCTCGGCTGGGTGAGGATGGCTTGGCGCTTGATGCGTAGGTCCACCCGCTGGTCGAGATCCTCGGACTCGCCGCTGTTGGGTGCGGCCTGCAGTACGGCGCGGGCGTAATCCGGCGTTTGGAGCAGGCCGGGGATGTAGAGCGGCTGGAAGTCGCGGAAGGTGGTGGCTTCGGCTTCGAAGCCCACGTAGGCCTCGAACCAGTTCGGCATCGTCAGGCCGTAGGTATGCCACCAGCCCTTCTTGCGGGCGTCACGGGCCAGCTTCACCATGGCCGCAGCCTCTTCGCCCTCGATGCCGTAGACGTCCAGAAGCTCGCGTACGTCACCTGGCCCCGCGCTGATGCGGCCGGTCTCGATGCGGCTGATACGGGTGCCGGAGCAGTCGAGCCGTTCACCGACCTGTTCGCAGGTGAGGCCGGCCTGCTCCCGGAGGCGACGCAGCTCAATGCCGAGGCGCTTGCGCTTAACGGTCGGATTCGGAATTCCGGCCATGCCTTTTCCTCTCATTCGGGACGGACCTAACCGCAGACATTGGGGTCGAATGGGGACAAGACCGCAAGATCATCGGAATGATACGCCGACGTATGTTGCGATCAATTTTGGTCGTCTGCATTCTGGTCTCACCCGCTGCCGCATCATACGCAAACGTATCCTGCGACAGCGTTCGACGTACTCACAATTCGTAAGCGCGCCAGGCGACTGGCGAAGGCGGTGGTCTCCGTGCCGAACCAACCCCGACCGGGGCGTCCCTATCTCCTTCGAGTACGCGGCGAGCTCTCCCACGCCAGAGTGGAGGACTTGTCGTGACCCCGCACCAGGCGTGCTTTCCCATCCATCGGCACGAGGCGGTAACGCTGGCGGCCGTCCCCAACGCGGTCTCGCTCGCCCGGCGGCTCGTGGCGGAAGTCACCCTGCACTGGCGTCTCCCCGACGAACTGGTCGAGAGCACCGTCCTCATCACGAGCGAGCTCGTCACCAATGCCATCAAGGCCACCGAAGTCTTCCAGCAGACAACCGGCGCGAGCGACATCGGCTGCGTCAAGCTCCGGCTGCGGCTGAACCGGCCCAGCCTGTTCACCGAGGTCTGGGACATCAACCCGGTCCTGCCGACCAAGCGCCAAGCGAATGCTCTCGACACGAACGGCCGGGGCCTCGGGATCATCGAGTGTCTGTGCGTCAATTGGTCGGCGGTCCACTGCCGCGAGGGCGGCAAGCTCGTCTGGGCCGAGCAGAGGTGCGCGCTGTGAGCGAGGGCGTCCGGGCCTTCATCGCGCTCGCCATCGTGTTCGCCCTGTGGGGCCTCGCCGTCTACCTCTTCGGTCCCTGTAGCCGGTGCCAAGGCAGCGGCCTCATCACCAGCCTCGGCCGCTCGTGCCCGAAGTGCCGAGGTATCGGGCGCAAGCACTGCGGTCGGTAGCTCGCTCCACCCGTGGTGGCCACGCCCGCTGACCACACCGCTTACCCCGTCTACAAGCTCCGGGACGGCGGCGGCTGCGTTATCCCCCAGTCATCCTGCCGCCGTCTCGGTGAGGGGAAGCACCCGTGATGAGGGACACGGGTGCTTCCCCCTCGCGCCGCTCGAGAACGACGGCTTGGCTGCCCGGCGCGCGCATCAGCGGGTGCCGGGCAGCCGCTCGTCTGCGAAGCGCCGGCCGGTCAGCGGTCGCGGGACGCCGTCAGCGGGAAGGTGCCGGGGCCGACGTCGGTGAGCGTCGTGGTGTACGCCGCGAGGTACTGGTCCAGGTACGGCGAGCGGTCACCCTGGGTCGGCACGTCCGACCGGGCGTCCAGCACGTCCAGGGCGAGCCGCGCGCCGGAGACCGCCACCGTGTGACCCGACGGAACGTCCCACCAGCCGTTGGAGCTGATCGTCCCGATCTGGACCCCCAGCCGGTGCCCTCGCTGGAAGGTCCAGTCGGTCCCCTTCAGGTCGAAGGAGATCCGGCCCTTCCTCTGCAGCAGTGCGACGTTCTCGTCGAACATCGTCGCCGTGCCGTCCGGGGCGACGTCCCACAGGCGCACCATCACGTTCCCGGTCGTGCTCGCGTTGAGCGTGATCCGCGGCGTAGCCGTGAGCCGAAGCGTCCGGGACGCGGGCGTGGACCAGGTCCAGAAGCTGGAGGCGGCGGTGTCGCTCCGCTTGGCGGCGTCCTTCTCGGCACCGGATAGCGGCTCGATCCGCGGTGCCCGCTCCATGTCCCAGCGGCCACGGTTCGCCGCCGAAGCCGCGGGCGCCGGGGCACTGCCGTCGTCGACGTACCGGCCGGAGGAGAGCCGCGCGTCGTAGGACGTCGTGGTCACGGGCCAGGTCCGCTGGGCGCGCCAGTGGCCGAGGCTGTCCTCGACGGCGTACGCCGGGTCGGTCACCGACGGTTGGACGCCGCGGAGGTACTGGTCGTAGAACCGCATCACCTCGTCGAACCAGCCGGCACGTCCCTGCGACAGCCGGCCGTTCGCGTCGGTGTCGTTGCCCCGTACGTGTTCCCACTGGCCGAGCCAGCCGCGTTCCCGGCCATGGTGGTTGCCCAGGTACTCCTCGATGTCCTCGGGCTTGGTGTTGGGCTCGATGAAGCCCTGGGTCACGAACAGCGGCGTGCTGGTGCCGCGCGCGTGGGCGGCCAGGTCGCGGGCCCTCCAGTACGCCGAGTTCGGGTCTGGATTGTTGTTGTTGGTCAGGTTGTCGCTCAGGCACTCCGGATGGCTGTTCTCGTACTCCGCGGCCGCCTTGTACCGGTCGCTGTCGTCGGCCATCGGCGGCATCGTCGCGATCGAGTTGTACGCGAGCGGCGTGCCGGTGACGTTCGGGCGGGGGACCCTGTTGCTGAACAGGTAGTTGTACATGTTCCAGACGGGCTCCTGCGCGACGACCGCCTTCAGGCTCGGCCGCTTCAGGTCATTGCCCACCAACCCGGTGACGGCGTCGTACGACTTGCCGTACATGCCGACCTTTCCGGTCGACCAGGGCCGGCTGGCCGCCCAGTCGATGGCGGCCCGGACGTCGGCCTGCTCCCCCGGTCCGACCCAGTCCAGGCACCCCGTGCTCCCGCCGAAGCCGCGCAGGTCGACCATCACGAAGGTGTAGCCGCGCGCCATCAGGCGGGCGCCGTCGACGAAGTCCTGGAAGCGCGCCGACGGTCCGACCCGGTCCCACCCTTCGGGACCGGTCTGCCCCGCGTGCGCGAAGTAGGGGCCCACCGAGAGGATCACCGGGGTCCTGGCTCCGGACGGCAGGTTCGCCGGACGCAGCACATCCGCGTGCAGCACGACACCGCTGCCGTCGGAGGACGGGAAGTACGCCTGCGTCCACGCCGCGCCCTCGGGCACCCGCGGGTTCTCCTCATGGGTGATCGGGGTGTCATCCGCCGCAGGCGCCGACGCCGCCTGTGCCGCCGCGGGCAGACCGCCCGCGGCGAGGGTGGTGGCCAGCGCACCGGCCGCCGCGACGGCCGATGCCTTCTTGCGCAGGTTCATACACGCTCCGCTGAGATCAGCCCCAGGCAAGGCCGCCTGGGGTGCCCAGCGAGAGTAAAGATTTTTTGCAGTGATGTCGCCGCTACAAGATGGCCGATCCTGGACGATTCAGGCCGACGCGAGGGGCCATGCACCTGCCGGCCGCCGGGCCGGTAGAAGACGGCGTCACTGGGCAGTAATCACGCCATGACGGGACAGGAACATTACGACGCCGCCGAACACCTGCTCTCCTCCGCCGGTGAACTGGACCCCGCGGTGCCCGGTCAGCAGCAGGTCATCCGCCAGTTGCACGCCGAGGCCCAGGTCCATGCCACCCTCGCCGTCGCCGACTTCCTCCGTAATCACAAGATCTAGCGCCTGGAGCACGGAAGCGGTTCCATGATCAGCAATCTGATCGTGGAACCGCTCGCGTGTTCGGCGATATCAGCCGCAGTGTGAGGGCTGGGAGTACCACATCACCCAGCCGGGGTCTGCCGCGCCTCCCCAGACGATGCACGTGTGCGGAGCGTTCACCTTCACCGGACCGGCGTAGTAGGCGTACTTGGTGCTGGTGGACGGCGGGTCGTTGATGAACGAATACGAGCCGTCGGATTCCACCTTGGCGATCGCGGCGAGCACGTGGGTGGGGGTCCCGAGGTTGACCTTCTTCGACGTGACCACACAGTCAGTGGTCCCGTTGTACAGCAAGTGGATGGTCGCGACGCTCCCCAGGTCATGGTGGTCGATCTCGTGATAGTTGCTGCCGCACGCCTCGGCCGGTGACGCCACCGCCTCCGCCGGGCTGCTCACAGCCACCGACCCGGCGAGCATGCCCGTGACGGCGAGGGCGAGCACCGCCCTCTGCTTCAGCCTACGCATCTGGCACATCCGTTCCATATTGGGACAATTGGGGCAGCAGAAGCATAAGTGGGAATTGGGGCGCTCGACTTCTCGCGTCAGTCCGTGCCACCGGTCGGAATGGCCGTCAGGGCCGCCATGTCCAAGGCGAGCGGCGTGATGTCGACCAGGTCGAAGCCGGCCGCGCGCAGCAGCCGGCGGTACTCCTCGTCGGTGCGTTCCCGGCCGCCCATGTTGTTGACGGCCATGTGCACGTCCCAGGCGATGGCCAGGGACGGGGTGCCGTCCGTCGGAATGGGGCGTTCGATGATGACCAACCGGGCGGTCTCCGCCATGGCCCGGCGGCAGTTCGCCAAAATCTTCAGGCACTGCTCGTCGTCCCAGTCGTGGAGGATGCGGGAGAGTAGGTAGACGTCGCCGCCCTCCGGCACCCGCTCGGTGAAGTCGCCGCCGACGACCTCGCACCGGTCGAGCAGGCCGTCCTTCTCGAGTACCTCGCGGGCCGCGTCGGCGATCGCGGGCTGGTCGAACAGCACTCCGCGAGCGGCGGGAGCCGCCGTCAGGACGTGGCGGAGCAGGTCGCCGTGGCCGCCGGCGACGTCGACGACGGTGCCCGCGTCGGTGAAGTCGACCACCTCGGGAACCCCGCTGAACCACGACGACCCGGCCGCCATGGCGCCGTGGAAGACGCGGGCCTGCTCGGGATGCTCGTTGAGGTAGTCGAAGGGCGGCAGGCCCAGCGCGTGCTCGAACGCGTTCTCGCCCGTACGGACGGCATGCGCGAGGGAGCCGAAGCTGCGGTAGAAGATCCCGCCGTACAGCCGGGCGACGTCGCGCAGTGCTCCGGTCCGCAACGTCCTCCCGAGCCGGGTCAGCTCCCACCGCTCGCCGTCCCGGCGCACGACGCCGAGTGAGGCGAGGTAGCGCAGCACCCGGTGCAGCAGGTCGGCGTCGGCGTTCGTCAGCATGGCGAGCTCGGCGCTGGTCGCCGGCTGCGAACTCAGGTGGTCGGCGATTCCCAGCTCCGCGGCCGCGCACAGGGCCTGCGTGGTCCACGCGCCGGTCAGCATCTCGAACATCTGCCGCGTCGCCTCCTCGTCGGCGGGCGGCTCCGGCTCGGTGTGGACCGGACGAGACGATTCCGCCGACCGCAAGTGGGTGGCCAACAGCTCGAGCCGGCCGTCGACGAGCAGCTCCAGCCGGCGCGGCCACCCCTGGGGCCGGACCCGGCCCTCGGTGCGGAAGTACAGTACGGTGCGGCCGGCCGAACCTTCGTGGGGGTTGAAGCCGCCGCCGTCGGGCGTCATTCCGCCGGGGCCGGTGAGCAGCTTCCACAGCCGCTCCGTCACGTCCGGCTCGGGCACGTGGAGCGCGAAATGCGTCTCGTTGTCGGCCCGGCGTTCGTCGTCCATCAGCCGTTCGAATCGCTCACCGGACCCCGCCGGGCAGACGAAGATCTCGACTTCGCCGCCGTGATCGGGTTCACCGCCGGTAATCGAGGCGTGCACGATCTGGATCGGCACGTCCTCTTCGGGAATGCCATATCCACGGGCCACCCTGTCGCGTACGACGGTGCTCGGCTGGGGCGGCGCGGCGGTCAGTCCCATTTCCGCCAGCCGGGCGAGGAAGGCCTCCGGCCGGCCGGACGGGAAGACCATGACCGAGCCGTGCACGAAGCGGCAGTGTCGCGCGATGTCCGCGACGAGGTGCCCGGGCGTGCCATCGGGCAGGATTTCGGCGAGCACTCGGCCGGTGCTCAACGAGCGGGTGAACTCCATGACCCGTCGGATGCGCCGCACATCGGCATCCTCGAGCGATGAATCACCGGCGTCCCTGGCGTCATCGGACACATGCGTGGTCGTCATCGGCCCGGCCCCCAATTCACTTGGCCATAATGGTGATCATCGTTCCACACAGCCTCATGCGTTTCCAGGGATCACTAGCCGAAAGCGACCATCCACCAATGAGGTATTCACCTGTTAGATCATCGGTCAGCACGCCGAGTTCACCAGCGGGTGGCCGACCGATGCCTCGGCATGGAGGCGATAGCTCCGCGGTCGGGCATTCCCCGGTACGCGATCGGAACGCCCACGCCGATGGCACGGCTAAGCGCCGGCGCCTCGCCCTCCCCTGCCCTGGGGGCGAGGATCGGCCAGTTCGCCGACCGTCGCGCAGAGACCGGTGATCAGGTTCCGGCAGTCGGCCGGGTCGACGTCCGCGAACGCCGAGGACCGCCACAAGCCCGTGTCGAGGAATCGGTCGGCGTGGCGGGTGCCGAGCCGGTCGTCGAGATACAGCAGCGCACCGATGGCCCAGTCCTGGTCGTAGTAGCACTCTCGTCGGGGCAGGTAACGGTCCAGGTAGGAGACGAGGATCTCGGCGTCCTCGTCCTGTGCGAAGCGGGCGAGGGCGAAGCAGTAGCCCTGGCCCGCGTAGGGAGCCTCGCTGTCCAATAGCAGGTCGCCGAGGCGTTGGCGGTAGCGGACACGACGGTCGATCCCGATCAGCCAGGCGGCGACGAGACGGGGGCGCCACCCGCACGACAGGAGCCGGTCCAGGTCTTCATCGCTGATCTTACGGGCGTCCCTGACGAGGGCCTTCTCGAACCGGTGGTCGAGACCGGACAGCCCGCCCAGGAGCTTGAGATAGCGCGGCTTCCAGGGTTTCCGAACAACGTACCGCCGGATCGCTTTCGCGTTCTCCGGCGCCAGGTCGGGGACCGGCGATTCGCCGGTCCCGAAGACGTGGCGTTGAAGCGCCTGAACGGTTTCCGGGTCATGGTCCGGGCTCGTACTCACACCCCATCATCGCGGGCCGGGGCTCGGCAGGAGGTGCGTTCGGCGCCGTCCGTGTGAGCGGTCAGCGGGTGGTGAGGGTGCGGATGATCTGCGCGATCGTCTCGGTCACCGCCTCGCGGGCGGGGCGGAGGTACTTGCGCGGGTCGGTCAGCGTCTCATCGGTCAGGCTCCGGCGCACGGCGGCGGTGAAGGCGACGTTGAGCTGAGTGCCGACGTTGATCTTGGTGAGGCCGGCGGCGACGGCCCGGCGCAGGTCCTCCTCCAGGACGCCGCTGGAGCCGTGCAGGACCAGCGGCACCGGGACGGCGGCGCGCAGCTTCGCCACGAGCCCGATGTCGAGGCTCGCGCTCTTGGTGGTCATGGCGTGCGAGCTGCCCACCGCGACCGCGAGGGCGTCCACTCCCGTGTCGGCCACGTAGGCGACCGCCTCCCCCGGATCGGTGCGCGCGGTCGGCGAGTGCACGCCGTCCTTGCCGCCGACCTCGCCGAGCTCCGCCTCGAGCCAGAGGCCGTGCTCGTGCGCCCAGTCCGCCGCCGACCGGGTCGCGGTGAGGTTGTCCGCGTACTCCAGGTGCGAGGCGTCGTACATCACCGAGCTGAAGCCCGCGTCGGCGGCCCGGTGCAGCAGGCCGAGGTCGTCGACGTGGTCGAGGTGGAGGGCGATCGGTACGCGCGCCGCCTCCGCGATCAGCGCGCAGGCGGCCGCGAGCGGCTCGACGCGGCCCAGATGGTGGCGGACCGCGTTCTGGCTGATCTGCAGGATGGCCGGGGCGCCGGCGAGCTCGGCGCCGGCCACGATGCCCTCGGCGTGCTCGACGGTGATGACGTTGAAGGCGCCGACGCCTTCGCCGGCCTCGCGTGCGGCGGCGACCAGGTCGCCGGTACGGCTCAGTGACACGGGCGAGCACCCTCCCTGGGCGGAATGTCCCTTGATGTCCGCTCTTGACGATCCCAACGAATCCCAACTATAACCATGTAACCCCCAATTAACCAGGATGAAACTCAAGCCCCGGTGGTGTTCTCTCGTGCCTGACCTGCTCGTAGGTGTCGACGTGGGGACCAGCTCCGTCAAGGCGGCCGTCTGTACGGCCGATGGACGGGAGGTCGCCCACGGGAGTGCCGCTCTGACCTGGAGCAGCACCCCGAACGGCACCGAGACCGACCCCGCGCGCGTGCTCGCCGCCGTGCAGGCCGCGCTGAATGACGCGCTGACGTCGGCCCCCGAGGGTCGGGTCGCCGCGCTGGGCGTGGCGAGCATGGCCGAGGCGGGGGTGTACCTCGACGGGGACGACCGGCCGGTGGCCCCGCTCATCGCCTGGCACGACAGCCGGGACAGCGAGCAGGCCGCCCGGCTGGACGCGGACCTCGGCGCGGAGACCTTCGCCGCCGCGACCGGGCTACCGCTCGGCACCCAGTGGTCGCTGACCAAGCACCGCTGGCTGCGCGACCACGGCGGCCTCGATCGGGCCGTCCGCCGGCTGCACGTCGCCGAGTGGGTGGTGTACGCCCTGGGCGGCGAACCCGCGTCGGAGTTCTCCCTCGCCTCCCGTACGGGCTGGTTCCACCTGCGCGAGGGGAACTGGTGGGAGCCGACGCTGGAGTGGTCCGGGATGGACCCGGCGCTGCTCCCGCCGACCGTGGCGGGCGGAACCTCGCTGGGGCGGGTCGCCGCCGACCGCGCCGGTGACCGCCTCGCGGGGGCCGTGCTCACCCTCGCCGGCCACGACCACCTGGCCGCGGCGGTGGGCGCGGAGGCCACCGGCGACGGCGACGTCCTCGACTCGTGCGGGACCGCCGAGGCCCTGGTCCGTACGGTGCCCGTGCCGCTCGCCGAGGCGGCGGTGGTCGAGTTGACGCGCCACGGGGTGACCGTGGGCCGGCACGTCCTACCGGACCGGCTGTCGGTGCTCGGCGCGACGCGCGGCGGGCTGCTGCTCCAGCACGTGCTGCGGCTGCTCGGCCGGGACCGCGACGACCTGCCGGAACTCGACCGGGCGGCGCTGCGGACCGACCCCGGCCCGCTGCGCGTACGGCTCGCCGGGGACGGCACCGCGACGGTCAGCGGCGCGGGGCGGAACGCGACCCCGGCCGCCGTCTGGCGGGCGGCGCTCGACGAGGCCACGTCGGGGGCGGCGGCCCTACAGAAGATCGTGACCGGCGCCGCCGGTGCACACCGCGAAGTGGTGATGACCGGGGGCTGGTCGAACAGCGAGGCGATGGTCGAGCTGCACCGCCGCGCCTTCGGCAACGCACGCCGGAGCACGGCCGGACAGGCGGGCGCCCGCGGCGCGGCCCTGCTCGCCGGGCAGGCGGCGGGACTGTGCCCCGCCATCCCAGGGAGGAACGAATGACCGAACCACTGCTGGAGGCCCGCGGCATCGAAAGGAGCTTCGGGCAGGTCCAGGCCCTGCGCGGAGCCGACTTCACGGTGTACCGCGGCGAGATCGTCGCCCTCATCGGCGACAACGGAGCCGGCAAGAGCACGCTGGTGAAGATCCTGTCGGGTGCGGACCAGCCGAACGCCGGGCAGATCCTCGTCGAGGGCGACCCCGTACGGCTCGACAGCCCGCACGCCGCCCGCGACCTCGGCATCGAGACCGTGTACCAGGACCTGGCCCTCGCCTCGGACCTGGACCCGGCGGCCAACCTCTTCCTGGGCCGCGAGGTGTTCCGGCGCGGGCTGCTCGGCCGCCTCGGCTTCCTCGACAAGCGCGCGATGGCCCGCGACACCACTGGGGAGATGGAGCGCCTCGGCGTACATCTGAAGGACGCCGCCGCGCCCGTCGCCGCCCTGTCCGGCGGCCAGCGCCAGAGCGTCGCCGTGGCGCGGGCCGCGATGTGGGCCCGCCGCGTGATCTTCATGGACGAGCCGACCGCCGCGCTCGGGGTCGTGCAGACCCAGCAGGTGCTCGAGCTGATCCGCCGGGTCCGCGACGCGGGGATCGCGGTCGTGCTGATCAGCCACAACATGCCCCAGGTGCTCGAGGTCGCGGACCGGGTGGAGGTGCTGCGGCTCGGCGCCCGGGTGGCCCGGTTCAACGCGGCCGACGCCACCGTCGAAGACCTCGTCGCCGCGATGACCAGCGGAACCGCAGAGGAGCGTGCCGCATGACGACCGCCCAGACCAAGGCCGCGGACTCGCGGCCGCCGGCCGCCGACCGTTCCTGGCGGACCGTCGCGGACCGCCTGCGCCGCGGCGAGACGACCCGGATCTTCGGCGCGCTGGTGCTGCTGTGCGTGGTCTTCTCGGTCCTGCGCCCGCACGCGTTCCCGACCTCGGGGAACATCGTCAACATCGCCTCCGACGCCGCCGTCCTGCTCGTCCTGGCGGTCGGCGCGACGTACGTCATCCTCACCGCCGGCATCGACCTGTCGGTCAGCGGCGTGCTGGTGTTCGCCGGCGTCATCTCCGCCAAGGTCATGCACGGGCTCGGCGGGCAGTCCGTCGGCGTCCTGCTGGTCGGCCTGCTCGCCGCGCTGGTGGCCGGGCTGGCGTGGGGCCTGGTCAACGGCTTCCTCGTGGCGAAGGCGCGGATCCCCGCGCTGATCGTCACCCTCGGCACGATGGGCGCCTCCCAGGGCGTCGCGCTGCTCATCACGAACGGCGTCGACGTGCGCGACGTGCCGTTCAACCTGGTCATGAGCGTCGGCTCCGGCACCGTCGCCGGGGTGCCCTGGCTCGTGGTGATCGCGCTCGTCGTGGCCGTCATCGGCGGCGTCATCCTGTCGCAGACCCGGTTCGGGCGTTACACGTACGCGGCCGGGTCCAACAAGGAGGCGCTGCGGCGTACGGGCGTCGACTCCGCCCGTCACCTCATCAAGGTGTACGCCGTCGCCGGGCTGCTCGCCGGCCTGGCCGGTTACCTGTCGCTGGCGCGGTTCGCCACGACGACCCTCGGTGGCCATGCCACCGACAACCTGTCCACCATCGCGGCGGTCGTGATCGGCGGCACCAGCCTCTTCGGCGGCCGCGGACTCATGATCGGCACCGTCATCGGCGTCTTCATCCCCACCGTGCTGCAGAACGGCTTCGTCGTACTCGGCGTCCAGGCGTTCTGGCAGCAGGTCGCGGTCGGAGTCGTTCTGATCGCCGCCGTCTACCTCGACCAGATGCGCCGGGCCGCCCGGGAACGGCCTTAGTCCTACAGGAGGAATCAATGCGGACCATCGGTGTGCTCGGAGCGGCCGCGGCGCTGGCAGTCGGCCTGGCCGCCTGCAGCAGCGGCGGAGGCTCCGGATCCGGTACGACCGGCGGAAGCGTGAAGGGGAAGACCATCTCCTTCGTGCCGGGCGTCTCCGGAGACAGCTTCTACATCACGATGCAGTGCGGCATCCAGGCGGAGGCCGCCAAGAACGGCATGAAGGTCGACATGCAGGCGCCGCAGCAGTTCGACGCGTCGCTGCAGACCCCGATCGTCAACGGGGTCATCGCCAAGAAGCCGGCCGGGCTGCTGATCGCCCCGACCGACGCCAAGGCGATGGTGCCGCCGCTGCTGCGGGCCAAGCAGGCCGGGATCACGGTCGGCCTGGTGGACACCACCCTCGCGCAGAGCGGCCTCGCCGTCACCGGGGTGTCGACCGACAACAAGGCGGGCGGCGCGGCGGCCGCGGACGCCCTGGCCAAGCTGATCGGGCAGAAGGGCAAGGTGCTGGTCATCGCTTTCAAGGCGGGCGCCTCGACCTCCGACGACCGGCAGCACGGGTTCGAGCAGGAGATCAAGAAGTACTCCGGCATCCAGTACCTCGGCGCGCAGATCAACGACAACAGCCCGGCCAAGGCCGCGTCGATCATCTCCGCCACGCTGGCCGCCCACCCCGACCTGACCGGCGTGTTCGCCACCAACCAGTTCGCCGCCGAGGGCGCGGCCACCGGCCTGCGCAACGCCGGCAAGCAGAGCAAGGTCAAGGTCGTCGGCTTCGACGCCGGCCCCGTCCAGGTGCAGCAGCTGCAGCGCGGGGACGTGCAGGCACTCGTGGCCCAGCAGCCGTACCAGATCGGCACCCAGGCGGTCGACCAGCTCGTCGCGTCCCTCACCGGCAAGAAGCCGACGGCTGAAATCGGGACAACGACCACGACGATCACCAAGGATGACTTGTCGACCGACACAGGACGGCAGGCCGTCTACAAGACCACCTGCTAGCCGCGGGCCTCGGCCCGCCTCGAAGAGAAGGGACCGTGGTGGCACCGACTGGTGACTCCGCCCGACGGGCCGGACGCCCTCCGTACGCCGCGCAGCGCCGCCAGCTCCTGCTGCGGACGCTGCGCGACACGGGACGCATCGACGTCACGGACATGGCCGACCGCCTCGCCGTGTCGACCGAGACGATCCGCAAGGACCTCACCGAGCTCGAACGGCAGGGGCTGCTGCACCGCGTGCACGGCGGCGCGGTCGCCGTGGAGGACCTGTCGTTCGAGCCGGCCGTCGGGGCGCGCACCGAGTACACCGACGAGAAGCGCCGAATCGGCCGGGCCGCCCTCGCCGAGGTCCCCGCGGAGGGGTCCGTGCTGATCGACGCGGGGTCCACCACGTCCTGCCTCGCCGAGGTCATGCCCGCCGACCGCGACCTCGCGGTGTTCACCAACACCCTGACCATCGCGATGACACTGACGACGCGGCCCCGGCTGACCGTGCACACGCTCGGCGGCCGGATCCGCAGCCGCACGTTCGCCGAGGTCGACAACTGGGCCGTCCGCGCCCTCTCGGAGATCCGCGTGGACGTGGCCTTCCTCGGCACCAACGGCTTCACCGCGGAGGACGGCCTGCGCACCCCGGACGAGTCGGAGGCGACCGTGAAGCGGCTCATGCTCAAGGCCGCCCGCCGACGCGTCCTGCTCACCGACCACAGCAAGCTCGGCCGGATCAGCCTGTTCAAGTACGGGGATCTGGCCGAGATCGACCTTCTGATCACCGACACCGGCATGCCGGACGCCGACGTCCGCAGGCTCGAGGACGGGGGAGTGAAAGTGATACGGGCATGATCGTGACCGTCACGCCGAATCCGAGCGTGGACCGGACCCTCACCGTGGAGCGCATGACCCACGGGGACGTCCTGCGGGCCACGAGCAGTTGGAGCGAGCCCAGCGGCAAGGGCGTCAACGTGTCCCTCGCCCTGCGCGGCCACGGCTACGCCACCCGGGCCGTCCTGCCCATCGGCGGCGCCGAGGGCGCGCGACTGGAGGCGATGCTGCGCGCGGCGGACCTGGACTACGTCCCCGTCCCGATCGACGGCGAGATCCGCAGCAACGTCAGCGTCCTGGAGCCCGACGGCACGGTCACCAAGGTGAACGAGCCCGGTCCGGAGCTGTCGGAGGCCGAGCTCAAGGCCCTCATCGACGCGGTCGCCGCGATCGGTGAGGAGGCCGAGTGGATCGTCGGCTGCGGCAGCCTGCCGGTCGGCACGCCCGCGGATTTCTACGCCGACATGGTGGCCGCCGCGCGCGGCACCTCCGCGCGCATCGCCGTGGACAGCTCCGGGCCGTCGCTGACGGCCGTCCTGGCGGCCGGCCCCGACCTGATCAAGCCGAACGCGGCCGAGCTCGCCGAGGCGGCCGGCCGTCCGGTCGAGACCCTGGGCGACGCCCTCGCCGCGGCCCGTGTCCTGCAGGACCGGGGCGCGAAGTCCGTCCTCGCCAGCCTCGGCCCGGACGGTGCGGTGCTCGTCGAAGGCGGCGAGGCCGTGCACGGCGAGGCGTACGTCGCGGAGACCCGCAGCACCGTCGGCGCGGGCGACGCCCTGCTCGCCGGCTTCCTCGCCGCGGGCGGGCGCGGGCCGGAGGCGCTGCGCTCGGCGCTCGGCTGGTCGGCCGCCGCCGTGCGGCAGCCGGGCACCGTGCTGCGCGCGGACGGCACCGACACCGCCGCCGAGGTCACCCTGCACGACCACGTCGACGTCGGCCGCCGCCTGCGCGACTCGTAGCGAGTCCTGTCGGTCTGCGGCGCTGAGACGGCCGGGACGACGCCCGGGTGGCCGCGCTGCTCGAACGCATGGACGGCATGGTCGGCCTCACCCAGGTGAAGCAGCGCATCCACGACATGTTCGACCTGCTGGCCACCGAGCGGCGGCGCCGGCAGGAGGGTCTGTCCAGCGAGCCGTTCGCCGGGCATCTGGTCTTCTCCGGTCCCCCGGCACCGGCAAGACCACCGTCGCCCGCCTGTACGGAGAACTGCGCGCACCTGGAGGCCGACGCCGGGACCTTCGCGCGCGGCCACGGCCGTGAGGTCCGCGAGCTGCTGGAGGCGACGCGCACCGCACAGGCCCGCCGGATCGCCGCCCGCGAACGTTCCGGAGACCCCGTGCCGGCCCACGACCTCGGCCTGCTCCTCCCCGCCGACCTCCCCTGAGCCGGCGCCGTCCCGCCGGTGTCAGATCAGCGGATGGATCGCCGGGTGGGCCTCCCACCAGCGCTGAAAGACCGGATTGTCGGTCACATGGTCCGTGTAGGCCCGGGCCACGCCCCGATAGAGCGCGGCGGCGGTGCCGTCGCTCAGCCGGTCGCGGCGCCAGGCCACCATCAGCCGCCCGACCTGCGGATCGCCGGCCAGCGGGCGGACGACGGTGCCCGGCTGAGCCGGCCAGGTCGGGTCCACCAACCGCACCCCGTACCCCGGCGCGACCAGCGGCTGGGCTTCACCGCTCGGCGCGTCGTACCGCACGTTGGGTTCGAAGCCCGCCGCCCGGCAGGTCGAGCGCAGCGCCGCGAGCGAGCCGTCGTCGGCGCCCGGAGGGCTGATCCAGCACTCGTCCTTGAGATCGGCCAACTCGATCTCCACACGATCGGCGAGCATGTGGGCGGCCGACAAGGCGACGAAGATCGGATATCGGGGCACCAGCGTGCGGCTCGCGATCGGCGCCGCCATCGGGACGCCGTAACCCTCGATGACGCCGACGAGCGCCGCGTCCAGGTCGCCGCGGGTGAGCGCGTCGGTCAGCAGCGCGGCCGACGGCTCGATGCGCAGAGACGTCTCGGCCTCGGGAAGCTCCTCCGCGACCCGGCCGATGAGGCTGGCGACGCAGGCCACGTGGACCGAGCCGAGCCGGATGCTCCGCACCTGTCCGGCGAGACCGGGCAGGTCACCGAACAGAGTGTCCATCTCTGACAGGACGATGCGGGCACGGGAGATGACCTGACGTCCCAGCGGGGTCGGCTCCGTCCCGCTGCGCGTCCGGACGAAGAGTTCCCCGCCGAGGAGTTCTTCGATCCGATGGAGCTGATTCGTCATGGCGGGCTGCGACAGTCCCATCCGGGCGGCGGCCCGGGTGAGGCTGCCTGTCTCCGCGATCGCGCAGATCATCCGAAGATGCCGGATATCGAGTTCCATAACGGAGGAGTATGCGACATGGGGTTGCTGACTTAACCCCAGTCACACCGGATCCGGCGACATGCCCGCGCGAGGTCACGCGCGACGAAAAGTCCGGTATGCGAACCCGAACCACGGGTTGTGCTTGCGGGCGTGGTCGCCACTGCTGCACGTGGTCGAGCCCTGGCTCGGCAGCGACTCGTTGTAGCTGGCCCAGGACTTGCCCGCGGCCGCCAGCTCGGACGCGAGGTTCGGGGCGGAGCTGAACCCAGGGGTGTAGCAGCTGTCGTCCGTGATGCCCTGCGTCGAGCCGGAGAAGATGGCGAAGTAGTTGGGCTGACTGGGGTGGGTGAGGGCGTAGGAGGCGGTGAGGACGGCGCCGCCGGTCTTGAGGGAGTTGATGTACGGCGCGCTGGAACTGCCGATGATCTGGCTATAGGCGTGGTTCTCCAGCATCACGACCACGGTGTGGTCGGGAGTCGGGACGCTGCCCGCGGCGTTCGCGGTGCCGCCGGTCCCGGCCCACACCCCGGCCGCGGCGGCCCGAGGCCGAGCGCGGACGCGAGGGCGGCGAGGGTACGGCGGGCCGGTCTTCTTCCGGCGCGTGGCATCACTGGGACCTCCGGAGGGGTCGGGTGTGGGGCCCTGGGGCGGTGCCCCGCCAGAGGGTGAATGCCGGAGACGTGGCTGAATAGTGGCGTCTGGTGAAGTATGTCCGAACCTTGCGTTAAGGGCTGCGTCAGGACGAGGCACTTCGACCGGCGGCCGCCGTACGGCCCCTCAGGGCTCCTGGTGCGCCCTCGAGCCGAGCACGCTGGACAGGAACGCCCTGGTCCGGGCGTGGCCGGGGTCGGCCAGGATCTCGCCGGGGCGGCCCCGCTCGACGACCACGCCGTCGGCGAAGAAGGACAGCCGGTCGCCGACCTCCCTGGCGAAGGCGATCTCGTGGGTCACCACGACCATCGTCATCCCGTCGGCGGCCAGCCTCTTCATGACCTCCAGGACCTCGTCGACCAGTTCCGGGTCCAGCGCGGAGGTCGGCTCGTCGAACAGCATCAGCGCCGGGTTCATCGCCAGCGCCCGGGCGATCGCCACCCGCTGCTGCTGGCCGCCGGAGAGCTGATGCGGCCGCTTGTGCGCGTGGTCGGCCAGGCCCACCCGGTCCAGATGGTCCATCGCCAGCACCCGTGCCCGGTCCGCCGGAGTGCCCAGCACGTGGACGGGGCCGCAGGCGACGTTCTCCAGCGCGCTCTGGTGGGCGAACAGGTTGAAGCGCTGGAACACCATGCCGATGTTCCTGCGGAAGGCGGCGAACTCCTTGGGCGTCCAGGGGTGGTACCTGCCGTCGCGCAGGCCGTACCCGACCTCCTCGCCGAGCACCCGCAGGCTGCCGCCGAGCACCGGCTCCAGGCCGTTAAGGCACCGCAGGAACGTGGACTTGCCCGAGCCCGACGGGCCGATGACGCAGCTCACCTCGCCGGCGGCCACGCTGAAGTCCACGCCGTTGAGAACCTGCACGTCGCCGTAGCTCATCCGGACGCCCGAGGCCTCCACGACGGGGTTCACGCGGCCGCCTTCGGCAGGATCCGGGCGGCCAGGCCGCCGGCGCGCACCAGCCGCACGGCCTCGGACCCGAATCGGCGCTCCAGCCTGCCCTGCAGGAACGTCGCCACGGCGGTCATGAGCATGTACCACAGGCTCGCCACGATCAGCAGCTCCATGATCAGATTGTTCGCCTTGTAGATCTGGCTGGCATTGGTCATCAGGTCGTGCCCGGCGACCACGTAGACGAGCGAGGTGGTCTTCAGCATGGAGATGAACTCGTTGCCGGTCGGCGGGATGATGATGCGCAGCGCCTGCGGCAGCACGATGACCCGCATCCGCTTGGCCGGGGTCATGCCGAGCGCGTACGCCGCCTCCGTCTGGCCGTGGTCGACGGCCTGGATGCCGGCGCGCACGGTCTCGGCGAAGTAGGCCGCAAGGTTCAGCCCGAGGCCCAGCATGGCCGCGGTGAAGCCGGTCATCACCTGGTTGGTGTCCCACTTGAGACCGATCATGGTGAACGGGATCTTGAGCACCAGTTCGGGGAACAGGAAGGCCAGGTTGTACCAGAAGATGAGCTGCACGAGCACGGGCGTGCCGCGGAAGAACCAGATGTAGAACGTGGCCATCCAGCTCAGCACCGGGTTGTGCGACAGCCGCGCGATCGCGATCACCACGCCCAGCACGAGCCCGAGGGCCGTCGCCAGCAGGGAGATCTCGATGGTGACCCAGATCCCGGCGAGGATCCGGTCGTTGAAGAGGTATTCGGCGACCTTGTCCCAGTGCAGGCGTGGGTTGTCCACGACCAGGTAGACCAGCCAGCCGGCCACCGCGAGCGCGACGGCCGCGGCCAGCCAGCGGCCCCAGTGCCAGGTCCGCGCGACGGGGACGAGCGTGCCCGACGGGTCGGCGATCGGTTCGGTGCGCATCGTCACTTACCGCCGTTGACCACGGCGGACCGGACGGCCAGCCGGTCCAGGTTCCACGCCTTGAGCAGCCTGCCGTACTCACCGCCGCGGATGAGCGAGTCCAGCGCGCCCTTGACGGACTCGATGAGCTGCTTGTTGTCCGGCCTGATCCCGATGCCCCAGGGGCTCTCGGTGCCGTCGAGCGCGACCGCGTCGACCGCGAGCTTGGGATCGGCGGCCTTGCTGGCGGCCACCACGTAGTCGGTGACGCTGGCCTGCGCGCGCCCGCCGCTGACCTGGAGCAGGGCCTCCTGGTCGCCGGGGAACTTCAGGATGTCGATCGCGGCGGAGCCGGCCTTCTTGCAGTCGGCGGCGTACCGCTCGGCCAGGTTCATCGACGATCCGTTGTCCACGACGGACACCGTCTTGCCGCACAGGTCCTTCGGCCCGGCGATGCCGGCCGGGTTCCCCTTCTTGATCACCAGCCCGGCGCCGGCCCGTACGTAGTCGACGAAGGTGATCTGACCCTCGCGTTCCGGTGTGTCGGACATCGAGGAGATGACGAAGTCGTAGCGGCCGGAGAGCACGCCGGGGATCTGGGAGTTGAACTCCTCGTCGGTGATGGTCACCTTGACGCCGAGTTTCCTGGCGATGGCCCTGGCGAGGGCGGGGTCGAAGCCGATCGGCGTCTTGCCGTCACTGGCGAACAGCTCCATCGGCGGGTAGCCGATGGACGAGACGACCTTCAGCCCGCCGGACCTCAGGCTCGCCGGCGCCTTGGCCGCCAGGTCCTTGTCCGGGGTGATGGCGTTGATGACGTCGGCCGCCTTCTCCTCGGTGGGAGCCTTGTCCAGGACGACGGACGCCCGGTCGGACGCGCCGGAGTCCAGGGACTTGGCGCCGCAGGCCGCCGTGGCCGCCAGCAGAACACCGGCGGCGAGCGTGGTGAGGATTCGGGTGTGCAACGGGGGCGCTCCTTCAGATTCGCCGCCAGCGGACGTCGCCGCCGACGACGGTGGTCAGGACCTTGGTGCGCAGCACCGCGTCCGCCGGCTCCCGGTAGGGGTCGGTGTCCACCGCGATGAAGTCGGCGAGCCTGCCCGGCGCGAGGACACCCTTGTGGTCCTCCTCGCCCGCGGCGTAGGCCGCGCCCAGGGTGTGGGCGGTGATGGCCTCGGCCATGCTCAGCCGTTGCTCGGGCTGCCAGCCACCGGCGGGGTCGCCGTCGGGGCGGGTACGGGTCACCGCGGCGTACAGCGCGGCGAACGGATTGGGGTGCTCGACGGGAGCGTCGGAGCCGAAGGCCAGCGCGACGCCGGCGTTCAGCATCCCGCGCCAGGCGTACGAGGCCAGTTCCTGGCCGGCCAGCAGGGAGTCGACCAGGTCGATGTCGCTCGTGCAGTGCACGGGCTGCATCGACGCGACGACGCCGAGCCGGGCCATCCTGGGCAGGTCACCGGGCCGCAGGTGCTGGGCGTGCTCGATGCGGTGCCGCAGCCCCGCCGTGCGGCCGATCGCCTCGTACGCGTCGATGACCAGGTGGTTGGCCTGGTCGCCGATGGCGTGCGTGGCCACCGCGATGCCGGCGCCCGCGGCCCGGGCGAACAGCGTGACCAGGTCGTCGTACGGCGTGACGGCGATGCCGACGTTGCCCTGCTCGCCGGCGAAGGACTCGCTCATGTGGCAGGTGTGCGAGCCCAGCGCCCCGTCGCTGAAGATCTTCACGGGTCCGGTGCGGAACCAGTCGTCGCCCTGCCCGGTACGGCGGCCCTCGGCGATGGCCGCCTCCAGGTGGACCATCGGGATCGCCTTGTGCACGCGCAGCTTCAGCTCGCCGGCCGTGTGCAGGTCCAGGTAGGCGGCCCGGCAGTCCTCGCCGTCGATGTCGTGCACGCTGGTCAGGCCGAGCGCGAGCAGTTCCTCCTGCGCGGCGCGAAGCTGGTCGCGCAGGTCGGCGGAGACCATGCGGTCGCGCAGCGGGTAGGACGCCGACTCGCGCAGGATGCCGGTCGGCTCCCCGTTCGCGTCCCGGACGATCTCGCCGCCGACCGGGTCGGGGGTGTCGGCGTCGATGCCGACGAGCCGCAGGGCCGCGGAGTTGGCCCACACCGTGTGGCCGTCCACGCTGGGCAGCGCGACCGGCAACTCGGGGCAGACCGAGTCGAGCGCGTACCGGTCCGGCTGCGCCGGCGGGTCCCAGGTGTTGCTGTTCCATCGGCCGCCGAACAGCCAGGCGCCCGGTCGCAGCCGCGCCGCGTGGGCGGCCACCTTCGCCAGCGCGTCGTCGAGGGAGCGCACGTCGCGCAGGTCGACCGAGTCCAGGCTCTGGGCGTACTGGGCGGTGTGGATGTGGGCGTCGTACAGGCCGGGGAGCACCGCGGCGCCCTCCAGGTCGATCAGCTCCGCTTTCGGACCCGCGGCCGCGCGCACCTCCATCTCCGTGCCGACGGCCAGCAGCCGCTCGCCGTCCACGGCCATGGCCTCGGCCGGCGGATCGCCGCTGGCTCCGGTATGGATGGCGGCGTTGCGGTACACGCGAATGCTCATGTGACGCTCACAGGCTCGAGTGACAGTGGCCATCACTGTAGGAGTGGCGAAAAGAAGGCGAAAGCGCTAGAAAGACGACATTTAGCAACCGTGAGCACAAGGAGTTCTTATCCTTAAACCCGAACACCTGCGCACGCTCCGTGAGGTCGTTCAGCTCGGCTCCTTCGCCGCCGCGGCCAACCGGCTCGGGTACACCTCCTCGGCCGTCTCCCAGCAGATGGCCGCGCTGGAGCGGAAGATGGGCGTGAAGCTGTTCGACCGCTCCGCCCACAGCGTGCTGCCCACCAGCGCCGCCCGGGTGCTGGCCAGGCAGGCCGAGATCGTGCTCATCGACCTTGAGCGCATGGTCGCGACCGTCCAGGCCGTGCACCGCAACAGCGAGCGGCAGATCCATCTGGGCGTCTTCCCCAGCCTCATCGACGTGCTGACCGGCGTCCTGCGGCGGATGGAGCCCGCGGAACGCGCCGGCATCAGGGTCTCGGTCGCCGAGTCCTCCCAGCTCATCCCGCACCTCGGCGCCGGTGGCGAGATGGACGCGGCGATCGTCTACCAGGTGGGCAACGTCGGCCTGTCGTGGCCGTCGGCGCTGGACCGGCGCTGGAACGCCGAGGACCGCTACAAGCTCGTCCTCCCCCGCTGCTGGCCCGACCTGTCGCCCTACCGGGTCGAGCAGCTCGCCGACCTGCCGTGGATCACGCACCACCCGGGCAGCAGCGACGCCACCTTCTTCGACGGCGTGTTCGCCCGCTGGAACCTGCACCCCAGGGTGGCCGGCCACTCCGACGACTTCAAGATCACGATCGCCATGATCGAGGCGGGGATGGGCGCGGCGTTCGTCCCCGACCTCGCGCTGCGCGGGCACGGTCCGGACGTCGTGGTCGCCGACGTGCCGTGGCTGAACACCAGCCGCAGCATCTTCACCCTCGTCCGCCCCGAACGCGAGACCCCCCGCCTGCGGTTCCTGCTGGACGCGCTGGCGGTGTGACCGTACGATCCTTCGCCCGGTGACGATGCCGGCCGCTCGGGACACCGGCGGGCCGGGCCGGCGCGGGCGTCAGGAGGTCCTTGAACGTGGAACACGAGGCGCGCGGGTGGGGGTCCTGTCCGGTACGGCCGTCGAGCCGCCGCGCTCGCTGTCGGGGCTGGTCGTCGGCGTCGCCGACGGGTGCGCGCAGGCCGGTGAGTTCGCCGACCTGGGCGCCGAGGTCCGGGAGATCGCCCTGCCGTACGAGGTCCTCCCCGCGTACTGGACGATCGTCGGCGCGCAGGCCCGGCGCACCCACGAGGGCACGTACCCGGCGAACGCCGCGAGCTACAGCACCGGCGTGCGGCGGAAGCTGGACGACGCCGCCGGGATCGGCCATCGGGACCCCCGCCGGGCCGTCGCGGAGCTCTCGGCCGTCCGGGAGAGGTTCGCCGCGGCGATGTCCGGCATCGACGTCGTGGTGGCGCCGACGCTCGGCGGCCCCGCGCCGCGGGTCGGGTGCGACGAGGCCGCCGTCCGCGGCGAGGTGGGCCGGATCACCTCCGTCGTTTCCGCGCTCGGCCTACCCGCCCTGGCCGTCGGCGACCTGCAGATCGTCGGCCGCAGCGAGTCCGACGTGCTGCGGGTCGGCCTGTGCCGGGAGGGCCGTGGCGGCACGATTCCCGCGCCACGCTGAACCCCGCGCATGCGACGACAGGCTCCACGGGTCCACCGGGACGACGCCGACGGCGCGGCCGGTGGGGTCGAGGAGCCGCCCGTACAGTTTCGACTGCCGCAGGACGAGCTGCCGGTCGTCGACGCGCACGTACGGGAACCGCTCCTCCAGACGCACCACCAGCGGGTGCAGGTCGGAGACCGTGTGCAGGCCGACGGTGAGGAGCATGTTGCGGGATCCGGCGAGCGCCGCGCAGGTCCGCGTCTCCGGCCAGTCGAGCAGCGCCCGCCCCGTCTCCTCCAGCAGTCCGTCCGGCATCCGCAACCACAGCACCGCCGAGGAGTGCCAGCCCGCGTGCGAACGCGCCAGGTCGCAGCGGAAGTCGATGTCACCGGCCGCGACCAGGCGTGACATCCTGCGCCGTACCGTGCGCTCGGACCTGCCGACGGCTCTCGCGAGCTCGGTGTGACCCGCGCGGCCGTCCGCGAGCAGGGCCCTGAACAGGAGCCGGTCGGTCTCGTCCATCGGACCGCCGGCCGCCGGCGGTCCGGGGCGTCCGGGGCGTCCGGCCAGCGCGCGCACGGATCGGGGCGACAGCACGCGCAGCCGCCAGCGGCGCGACGCCTCGAAGACGCGCGTGGCGACGTGGGCGCGCACCTTCGCCACGCCGGGCACCCGCGGCAGGTCCGTGAGCAGGTAGTCCGCCAGCGCCGGCATCGACGCGGCGACGGCGATCACGAACAGGTCGGGACCGGCGGCAAGGTGCTGAACGGTGATCAGGTGCTCCACCGTCGCGAGCGTGTGCGCGACCTCCACCGCCGCTCCGGCCGCGCAGTCGATCTCCAGGAACGCCATGCTCATCGCGTTCATCTGGCGCCGTCCCAGGGCGACGGTGGTCCACGCCTCCCCCGCGTCGTTCAGCCGCTGCCAGCGCCGCGCCGCCGTCACCGGGTCCGCGCCGATCGCCGCCCCGACGTCGACCCAGCTCGCGCGCGGGTCGATCTGGAGCGCGTCGATGAGCTCGAGGTCGGTCTCCGCCAGCAGCCGCGGTGACGCGAAGCCGGAATCCTGCATGTTCAGCCCCGCGATGTCGTATTCCTGCGTCCGAGTGCCGCGCTCACGGTATACCTCGATCCTTGTGCCCGGCGGCCGTCCCCGGCTCGCCGTGAGGGAGAGGGCACCCGTCGATGACCCGGTTCCGCGACTGCGACCTGCTGCTGGCCGGCGGGCGGGTCGTCGACCCCGAGTCCGGCCTGGACACGGTCACGGCCGTCGCCATCAGCGGCGGCACGGTCGCGGCCGTCGGCGAGTCATCCGGCCTCCGGGCATCCCGGACGCTCGACGTGTCCGGTCACGTGGTCACCGCCGGGTTCGTCGACCTGCACAGCCACGCGCAGACCATCCCGTCCCTGCGGCTCCAGGCGCTGGACGGGGTCACCACCGCGCTGGAACTGGAGTCCGGCGCGGGCGACGTGGCCCGCGCGCTCGCGGTCGCGGCGGCGGAGGGCCGCCCCGTCAACTACGGGTACTCGGCCTCGTGGGCGCAGGCCAGGATGGCCGTCCTGGATGGTGAGACGCCCGGCCCCGGCCCTCTCGGCTTCGCGGCGGGCATCGGCACGAGCACCGGCCTGCGGCGACCGGCGGACCCCGCCGAACTCTCCCGGATCATCGGCCGTCTCGAGGAGGAGATCGGCGCGGGCGCGCTCGGCATCGGCGTACTGCTCGGCTACGCCCCACGGACCGGGCGGGCCGAGTACCTGCGGGTCGCGGACACCGCCGCGCGCCTGAACGTGCCGACCTTCACGCACGCGCGCTTCAAGGCCCACGGCGGGCCGGAGAGCGCGTTGGAAGGCGCGGCCGAGATCGTCGCGGCAGCGGCGGCGACCGGCGCGCACATGCACCTGTGCCACCTGAACTCCACCTCGCTGCGGGCCGTCGACGAGGTCGCGGAGCTGATCGACGGCGCACGCGCGCGCGGGCTCGACGTCACGACCGAGACCTACCCGTACGGCGCGGGGATGACCGCGGTCGGGGCGCCGTTCCTGGAACCGGAGCGTCTCCCCCGCCTCGGCCTCCGCCCCTCGGACCTGGTCGTCGTGGCCACGGGCGAACGTCCGGCGGACGCGGACCGGCTCCGCCGGATCCGGCACGACACCCCCGGCGCGCTGGTCGTCGTCCACTACCTCGACGAGGCTTCCGAACCGGATCTCGCCGTGCTCCGGCGCGCGCTGCTGCTCGACGACACCGCGATCGCCTCGGACGCCATTCCCTTCACGGACGCGGGCGGCACGCCCATCGACGGCGACCGTCCCCTGCCGTCCGACGCGCTCTCCCATCCGCGCAGCTCCGGTACGTTCGCGCGGTTCCTGCGCACGATGGTGCGGGAGACCGCCGCGCTGTCGCTGCGGGAGGCGCTGCGCCGGTGCTCGCTGCTGCCCGCGACGTTCCTCCAGGCCGCCGCCCGGCGATGGCCCGCAAGGGCCGCGTGCGGGCGGGCTACGACGCCGACCTCGTGGTCTTCGATCTCGCCGCGGTCACCGACCGGTCGACGTACCGCCCCGGCGAGGTCCTCGGTCGGTTTCACGCACGTGTTCGTCGGCGGGCAGGCCGTGGTGCGCGATGGCGCCGTGGTCCCCGCCGCGCTTCCCGGCCGCGCCATCGTCGGCGGTGCCCTGGAGGCCGGTCGGGGAGACCCGGGAGGTCGGTCGGGGTCGGTTGGTCGGGGAAGCAGAGTGAGCGGGGAGGCAGAGTGAGCGGCCCTCGTCTGGTCGGCGTCCTGGGCGGCATGGGCCCGGCGGCCACCGTCGACTTCTATGGCAAGCTCGTCGAGGAGACGGCGGCCGCCTGCGACCAGGCGCACGTGCCCGTCGTGATCTGGGGCGACCCCCGCGTCCCCGACCGCTCCCAGAGCCTGCTCGGCGACGGCGAGGACCCGACCCCGTACCTGCGGCGTGGCATCGAAGGGCTGAGGCGGGCGGGGTGCGAGGTGCTCGCCGTGCCCTGCAACACCGCGCATGCCTTCGTCCCGCGCCTGGCGGACGAGGCCGGGCTGGAGCTGGTGAGCATCATCGAGGTCACCGCCGACGCCCTCGCCGCCGACGGGGTCCGCGGCGTCGGCGTGCTGGCCACCTCGGGCACCCTGCGCGCGGGTCTGTACGCGGACGCGCTGCGGCACCGCGGTGTCGCGGTGATCGAGCCGGACGAGCCCGGTCAGCGGCAGGTCATGGCCGCCATCGGCGCCGTCAAGAGCGGTGGCGCCGGCCCGGCCCACCGGCGGGCGCTGGCGGAGGTCTGCCGTTCCCTCACCGATCGCGGCGCGGAGCGGATCGTCACCGCGTGCACCGAACTCGTCCTGGCCCTGGACGGCACCGGCGTTCCCGTCCCGGTCGTCGATCCCGCCCGCCTGCTGGCCCGCCGGGTCGCCGACCTCGCGCTCAGCCGAGAGACGCGGTCACCTCACGTCTCGAACGACGCGAGGTACCGCGTGTACTCGTCCCGCTCGCCGTCGAGCAGCGAGTGCGGGTCGCCGTAGACGTACTCGAAGATCTCGCCGGGCGCGGGGTCCGGCATGTTCCGTACGCCGTCGCGCAGGCGCTTGAGCAGCCGCTGTGCCTCCGCGTCCACCTCGGCGAAGAACGCGTCGTCGGCGTGGCCCTCGGCGACGAGGAGCTTGCGCAGCCGGGTGATCGGGTCCTTGCGCCGCCATTCCTCCAGTTCGCTGTCGAGGCGGTAGCGGGCGGCGTCGTCGGACGTGGTGTGGCTGCCCATCCGGTAGGTGAACGCCTCGATCAGCGTCGGCCCCTGGCCGGTGCGCGCGCGGTCCAGCGCGGCGCGCGTGACGGCGAGGACGGCCAGCACGTCGTTGCCGTCGACGCGCACGCCGGGGAAGCCGAAGCCCTCGGCCCGGCGGAAGATCGGCGTACGGGCCTGGTTGTTCACCGGCGTGGAGATGGCGAGCTGGTTGTTCTGGCAGAAGAAGACCACCGGGGCCTGGTTCACCGCGGCGAAGACGAATGCCTCCGACACGTCGCCCTGGCTGGTCCCGCCGTCGCCGAAGTAGGTCATCACGGCGGAGTCGGCGGCGTCCATCGTGATGCCGATGGCGAACCCGACCGAGTGCAGCACGGAGGGGCCGATGACGATCGTGTACGGGTGGAAGTTGTGGGTACGGCCGTCCCAGCCGCCGTTGACCCCGCGCCACAGGCCCATCATGTCGAGCGGGTCCATGCCCCGGCACCAGGCGACGCCGTGCTCGCGGTAGCAGGGGAAGACGTAGTCGTCGTCGCGCAGGGCGCGACCCGAACCGATCTGCGCGGCCTCCTGCCCCTCAAGCGAGGGCCACAGCGCCAGCTCGCCCTGGCGCTGCAGTTTGATCGCCTCCGCGTCGAAGCTGCGGGTGAGCAGCATGTCCTGGTAGAGCCCGCGCAGTTCTTCGGGCGAGGGGTCGATGGCGTACTCGTCGTGCTCGACGCGCTCTCCCGACGGGGTCAGCAGCTGGACGAATCCGGCCGTTTCCAAGTCTCCTCCTTCTCCGGGCGTCCGGCGCGCTCGCGGGTCTCGCCGCGCCGGGGCCGCCCGTCGCCGGCCTCGACCGGGAGGCGGCGCGGACGCCGCCGGGCACGGACGCCCGGCCCGGTCATGGCCTGGGTCGTGGTGCGCCGCACTGTGGTGCGGACACCGCTGGATGATGTGCGACTCCGTGCCCCGATATTGCCTGAGCGGACGAAATCCCGCTAGAGCCGCTATCGCCCAAGCCGGGCACCTGCCCGTTGACCAGCACAGAGCCGTAAAACCACACCGAGTACGGTGACCAGCGCGCGTCGGAATGGCACGACTACCCGGTCACTCTGCGTCATCCGCATCGTGATGCTCGATGCCCTGTTCCATCACCGATTGTCCCGCTTCGGCGCGCTACGACCTCTCGTTTCTGAGGTGACACAATGGAATACCGACAGGATGCCACGTTCAAGAAGCCGTCCATTTTCCGCTCGGGCATATCCGAGTACGTCGAGAACCTTTCCAGTGGCCGCTCCGGAGAGCTGAATCACCTCGCCGAAGAAACGCATCGGCTGGTTCCGGAATGGGCGGACATCGCGACCTCGCCGGCGCAGACGACGTTTCTGTAGATGCTTGACGGGCGACGGGACCTGTGGAGATTATCCGTTTCTTCCTTGGGATGGTCATGTGGGGTCGTACCGGATGCTTGCGAACCGATGCGGCAATAGCCGCAGCGGCGGCCGGTGATCCCGTCGTCTCCAGTGACCGCCTTCCGCGCCGGCCTCGAGCGAAAGGCTCGGTAAAGCACGGCGCAAATGGGACGAACGATGGCAAAGCGCGTGCCGGCTGGAGCGCTTCACCGAGCATTCGGTACGCCGCCGAACCTCGACAGCGCTCGACCTGGCCATGACTTCGCATCATCCGTCCGGAATCGCCGGGGCCGGGTGTCGTCTGCGCCCGTCAGTCCGTCGTACGGCCCGGGGCCGGGCACAGGGCGTCGTCGATCAGCTTGCTCTCGGCCTGTTCTATGTGCAGGACGTGGTCGTCCGATTCGGCGTTCGCGCCCGACAGGGAGACCGTGACGCCGCGCCGGCCGTCGGCGGTGACGCCGGTGGCGGTGATCCAGCCGGAATCGCCGCCCTCGTGCCCCCAATACGTGCCGCCGCACGACAGCGGGCGGGAGAAGACCCCCAGCCCGTCACGGGCGCCCGGCATGAGCGGTTCGAACGCCTTGCCGACTGGAATGGTCCGCTTCATCCACGCCAGCTGTGTCGGGGGCAGGAGCCGGCCGCCGAGCAGGGCGCGGAAGAATCGGTTGAGATCGGCGGTGGTGGAGACGAGTCCGGCCTCTCCATTGCTGACCAGGCTGACCTGTTCGGTGACGTCCACGAGTGGTTCGCCGGGCTTGAACCGCTGGTAGGTCTCGGCGTGTGGCTGGGGCAGCTTGGGTGACGTGCCCGGCGAGAAGGTGTGACGGAGGCCGAGCGGCCGGACGATCCGATCCCGTACCTCCTCATGCCACGGGTGCCCGGTGACCCGCTGGATGATCATGCCGAGCAGGGCGTAGCCGGTGTTGGAGTAACTCCAGTCCTTCCCGGGCCGGAAGTCCGGGCGGTGGCGCATCGCCCGGGCGACGATCTGCTCGGGGGTGTAGGTGTCGTAACGGTGCTGGTAGAAGTCCTCCGCCGAGGTGTAGTCGGGGTAGTCGTCGTGGATGCCGCTGGTGTGCTGGAGCAGTTGGCGGATGGTGATCGCGCGGCCGTCGTTGCCGTGTCCGTGCACCACGCCGGGCAGCCATCGCTCGACCGTGTCGTCCAGGGAGAGCCTGCCGTCGCCGGCCAGTTGCAGGATCACGGTGGCCACGAACGTCTTGGTGACGCTGGCGATCCGGAAGTAGCCGTCCGGGGAGACCGGCCGCCGGTTCGTCAGGTCGGCGACGCCGCTGGTGGCGGTCAGGTTCCGGCCGTCCGGGGTGACCACGCGGGCCTGCACTCCCGTCACGCCGAGTGCGGTGATCGCGTCGGCGTCGCGCCGGAGCCGGGCCTGGTCGTCGTGCTGTGGGGCGGCGCTCGCGCCGGACGTGCAGCCGGTGGAAAGGGTTCCGGCCACGATGGCGGCCAGGGCCAGGTTCCGTCGGATGGACCGGCCGCGCCGCCGCGGTGCGTGCATCGGTGAAGTCGTCATGGGCGTTGACGCTAGGTCCGGCCCGGGGAGGCGGACGATACAGCGCCCTAGTGAGAAAAAGGGGTAGTGGGCTGTAGTGCCGGGCTCGACCGCCAGGGCTCAGAATTGTGCGGATGAACCACCATGGGGCCGGTCGGCTTTCGGCGACGTTGCGCGGTCTGGGCTATCTGCTGGCAAGCCTGCTCACCGCTGCGGTCGCCCTACTCGGGCTGCCCGTACTCATCGTCCCGGCGATGGCCCGCCCCTGGGCGTCCTGGCATCGCCGCCGCGCCGACCGGCTGCTGGGACGTCCGCGTTCCGGCCCGGTCCGTGTCGGCGCGTGGCGGATTCTCGGGTGGCTGGGCACCTACATCGTGACCGGTCTGGCGTTCGGACTCGTCGTGGTGATGTGCGCGGGCAACGCGGTGGCCACGGCCGTCACGGTGCCCTTGTGGTGGGCGTTGCCCCCCGGCACCCGCGCGGGCGGCTTCGCCGCCGGTGTTCCCCTGTCCGGATGGGGCACGGCGTTGACCCTGGGGACCGCGCAGTTCGTCGTCTTGGCGGCCCTGACCTATGGGCTGGTTCCCCCGCTGGCGCGCCTGCACGCCCGGATCTGTGTCGCGTTGCTGTCCCCCTCGGCCGCGGAGCGGCTGGCGCAGCGGGTGGAGACGCTGACCGAGACGCGGGCCGGCGCCCTGAACGCGCACGGCGCGGAGCTCCGCCGGATCGAACGCGACCTGCACGACGGCACCCAGGCCCGGCTGGTGGCCATCGCGATGCGGCTGGGCGTGGCCCGTGAGTCGCTGGGCGAGGACCCCGAGCTGGTGGGCAGGCTCCTGCGGGAGGCGCATGAGAACACCGAGGAGGCCATGGTGGAGCTTCGCGAGGTGATCCGGACGATCTACCCGCCGATCCTCGCCGATCGCGGACTCGCCGGGGCGCTGACCGCCCTGGGGAGCCGATCGGCGATCGACACCACCCTGGATATCGGCGACCTCGGCGCGGTCCCCGCCGCGGTCGAGGCCGTGGCCTACTTCACGATCGCCGAGGCGCTCACCAACGCCGCCAAGCACAGCCGGGCCACCCGGACCACGGTCCGGGTCGTACGCGTCGGTGACCGGCTGTCGATCGAGGTCACCGACGATGGGATCGGCGGCGTCGACGAGACGCTGGGCACCGGCATCGCCGGAATCCGCCACCGCGTCCTGGCACTCGACGGCACTCTGCGCCTTCACAGCCCCGCCGGCGGTCCGACCACGATCACTGTGAGCCTGCCGTGCGGGTCGTGATCGCCGAGGACAACGTCCTGCTGTCCAGCGGGCTGGAACTCCTGCTGACCGCCAGGGGCTTCGACGTCGCCGCGATCACCCAGGACGCCCCCGGCTTCATCGCCGCCGTCACCGAACACCGGCCGGACGTCACCATCGTCGACGTACGGCTGCCGCCGACCTTTCGCGACGAGGGCATCCACGCCGCACTCCAGGCCCGCCGCCGGCACCCCGGCCTACCGGTCCTCGTGCTCTCCCAGTACGTCGAGCAGCAGTACGCCGGCGAGCTGATCTCCGATGAACGCGGCGGCGTCGGCTACCTCCTCAAAGACCGGGTGAGCCGGGTGAGTGAGTTCGTCGACGCCCTGCGGCGGGTCGCCGCAGGCGGCACCGTCATGGACCCCGAAGTGATCGCGCAACTCCTCACCCGGCACGCCCCCGACCCGATCGCCGACCTCACACCGCGCGAACGCGAAGTGCTCGCCCTGATGGCCGAAGGAAAGGACAACGCCACCATCGCGGCGCGGCTCGTCATCACCGAGAACGCCGTCCACAAGCACATCGGCAACATCTTCACCAAGCTCGGCCTCTCACCGGCCGACAGCGGCCACCGCCGCGTCCTCGCGGTCCTCACCTACCTCAGCCGCCGATGAGCCCGGCCCTGAGCTGATCAACAGGACTACCATCGGTCGGCCATGGGCCGGATGTCGATTTCACGAGGATGGCCGCTGGGCGGGACGTGCCTGGCGGCGGTGGGTGCGCTGGTGGCGCTCGCCTGGGCGCGCAAGAACCTGGTGGTCGTCGCCGTCAGCGGGACGAGCATGGAACCCACGCTGCGCGATGGCGACCGCGTCCTGGTGCGGCGCCGCTCCCTCCCCCGGGTGCGCCGCGGGGACGTCGTCGTCCTGGAACCGCCGCTGGACGGCCCCTACCTGCCGGGCCCCGCGGGTCCCGACGGCCGGATCTGGAACGTCAAGCGCGCCGCCGCGCTACCCGGCGACCGGCTGCCGCCCGGCGTCCCCGGGGACGGCGACATCGTGCCGCCCGGAACGCTCGCCGTCTTCGGCGACAATCCGGACAGCATCGACTCCCGCCGGCGCGGCCTGTTCTCCGGCGACCGGCTACTGGGCGTGATGGTACGCCGCCTGAACATCACGTCGCCCCGGAGTCAATAGCCGTCCCGATGGCAAGAACCGCCAAGATCACGATGCGTTCGATCGCACAGTCCACAACAGCGCGCCCCGGTGGACATCGCCCCTTGCCGAAAATGATCAACAACACTTAGCTTCTGGATCAGCCGCGGTGATCATCTTGATAGGCGCCATCCTCGGTATCCGCAGCTGGAACGTTCCGGCTCGACCTGTGAGGAGATCCTCGTGATCCGTGCACTCAACCATCTGGGCGACCGGATGCTCGGCAGGCTCCTGCCGAACACGACCGCCCGCGCCGAGGCCTGCTGGTGGGACCAATGGGGCTCCTACTGCTGCATCTACGCCGGTAAGACCTACTGCCACTGACGACGGCCGAATCGTCATGGAGTACGTCACGCCGCCCGCCCGCCGCACACTGGGACTGGCCGTCCTCGTCGCAGTCGGCCGCGTCGTACTCCTGATGTCCGAACGGACGGCTCCGGCCGGCCTCGTGCCGACCGGCGTCGTCCTGCCCGCGTGCGCATGACCGACCCGCCCCGCACGGCCGGGCGCCGGCCTCTCGTCGTCGCCGCGCTGGCATGGCGGGCGCACCGCGCCGCGACGGCCGCGTCGATGCTGCTCGCCGTGCTCACCGGGCTCGCGCCGGTCGCGACGGCCTGGCTCACGAAACTCGTCCTGGACGCGCTCGCCGGCGGCGGGAACCGGCACGTCCTGCCCGCGCTCGCCACCGGACTCGCCGCGAGCGGGCTGTGCGTCATCGTGCTGCCGCACGCCGCGACGTACGCGCAGGCCCAACTGCGCCGGGCGGTGCGCACCCTGGTCGTCGACCGCCTGTTCGCCGCCGTCGACTCGCACGCGGGGCTGCGCCGGCTGGAGGACCCCGCCTTCCAGGACACGCTGCGGCTGGCGCACGAGTCCAGCCAGCGCGCGCCGGACCGGCTGATCCTCGGCAGCCTGGCCATCGCGCAGTCGATCATCACGATGTCGGGTTTCGTCGCAACCCTGCTGGTGATCAACCCGGCACTGGTCCTGGTGCTCTTCCTGGCGGCGCTGCCCGCGCTCTGGATCCAGCTCGGGCTGAGCCGGGAACGGGCCCGCACGATGTGGAAGGTCAGCCCCGCGATGCGGCGCGAGATCTTCTACGGGGAGCTGCTGACCAGGCCGGAGGCGGCCAAGGAAGCGCGGCTGTTCGGGCTGGGCGGCTTCTTCCGCGCCCGGATGCTCGGCGAGATCCGCTCGGCCAACGAGGCCGAACGGCGGCTCGACCTCAAAACCCTGCGCCGCCAGGGACTGCTGGCCCTGATCGGCAGCGCCGTCGCGGGCGGGGGCCTCGTGTGGGCGGTGCTGTCCGCCGCGTCGGGTGACATCACCGCCGGCGACGTGACGGTGTTCATCGCCGCGGTCGCCGGTGTTCAGGCGTCGCTGACGGCCGTCATCGACCGGTGGGCGGACGCGCACAACGCCCTGCTGCTCTTCGGCCACTTCGCCGCCATCGTGGAAGCCGAACCGGACATGCCCCCGCGTCCCGGCCGGCGTCCGGTCCCGCCGCTGCGGCACGGGATCGAGCTGCGCGATGTGTGGTTCCGCTACAGCGAGGAACACCCGTGGATCCTGCGCGGCGTCGACCTGCACATCCCGCACGGCCAGAGCGTCGCCCTGGTGGGAGTGAACGGCGCGGGAAAGAGCACGCTGGTCAAACTCCTGTGCCGCCTGTACGACCCGGACAAGGGCTCGATCCACTGGGACGGCGTGGACCTCCGCGACATGGCCCCCGCCGAACTCCGCGAGCACATCGGCGTCGTCTTCCAGGACTTCATGGAGTACGACCTGACGGCGTCCGAGAACATCATGCTGGGCGACCTGAGCAGCGAGGGCGACGCGCACCGGATCCGGGAGGCGGCGCGGCGGGCCGGGATCCACGAGGCGGTCGAGGCGCTGCCGCGCGGCTACGACACGATGCTCAGCAAGATCTTCGTCGGCCACGACGAGGACGCCGGCGTCGCCCTCTCGGGCGGCCAGTGGCAGCGCCTGGCGCTGGCCCGCGCGTTCCTGCGCCAGAACCGCGACCTGCTCCTGCTGGACGAACCGAGTTCGGGCCTGGACGCGGACGCCGAACACGCCGTCCACGCGTCCCTGCGCCGCCATCGCCAAGGCCGGACCAGCGTCCTGATCTCCCACCGCCTCGGCTCCGTCCGCGACGCCGACCTCATCGTCGTCCTGACCGAAGGCAAGATCACCGAACGCGGCTCCCACGACGCCCTGATGGCCCTGAACGGCGAATACGCCCGCCTCTTCACCCTCCAGGCCACCGGTTACGCGCCCAGCCCCTGATCACCCGGCGCCTCGGGACAGGGCGCCCCTCATTCGGACTCCGGCGAGAAACCCGTCGAGCGCCTCCATCGCCGGCTCCCGGCTTCCGTACGGTGGGACGATCGACCTCATCAGCCCAGAGCCCGGACGCGGCCCGTCCGGTCGGCCGGTGTCGGCGACGATCGTACGGGCCGCGTCCGTGTCGCTCAGCGGAGTTGCGCCGTCAGGGCGGAGGCCTCCCGCCGGGTCAGCGGTGCGACCTCGACGCACGCCTCGTCGTCGACCGCGCCGCTGACTGAGCTCTTGCGCCACTGCACTGTCACTCGAGGGCCTCCAATCGCCGTTCGATCAGGACGCGCGAGGCGTCGTCGGACGCCGCCTTCTGCCCGAGCAGGTCGAAGTCCATGCGGAACTCCTCGACCTCGTCGCACATCTCGATCAGCCGACCGCCCCGCCGTGCTCCAGCGTAGGCAATATCGCGCGAATCGGTAGTGACCACACGGAAAGGACCGTCTTTGCCGATATGGGCCCCAGCGGACCGGGGGATGATCCGGACGGAGAGGCGCGGCCGTCTCATGAGGTCGAGCAGGTGACGGAGCTGAGCCCGCATGACCTCCGCGCCGCCTATGCAGTCGTCCAGGACGCTCTCGTCGAGGAGCAGCCAGACGTGCGGCGGGTCCGGCCGGTCCAGGATCGCGGCCTGCCGCTCCATCCGTGCTTTGAAGGTCTCCTCCGGGTCGTTGACGGTGCTCCTGGCCCGCACCAACGCACGCGCGTACTCCTCGGTCTGGAAGGGGGGCGGGATGACCTGGCCCTGGTAGATCCGGATCACCAGGGCGATGGATTCGTACGCGGTCATGGACTGCGCCCAGTCGGGGGTGTGGCCCTTGCGGGCGTACCAGAGCAGCAGCTCGAAGCGGCGGCCGGTCTGGAAGTGGTCGTCGAGGATCCTCGCCTGCCTTTCATCGATCTTCCTGCGGCCCGCCTCGATGTTGCAGACCGTCGAGGGCGCGGCGCTGGCGATCCTCCCCCACCGCGCCAGCGAGAGGCCGTGCTTCTCCCGCTCCCACTGGAGCTGGTAGGCGAGCATGTGTCAGAGAGATATCTGGGGGTTGAGCGGGTCTCGGGTGGTCGGCATCGCCCCTCCCGTACATCCCGAGTAACTGATCTTACACGGAGAGTAGGAGAACCGTGCGCACGGTGTGCCCACTTTCCGAAAATTCCCCCAGATCAGCACGGCGACCTCAAGCAGCTACCGATCCGGACTGCTCCAGACCGATCTACACCGATCGCGACGCCGCCGAGCCGAGATCTCATCAGCGTGTGATCGTCAGGGGTGGCAGTGCAGGCCCACCAACTCGCGCGCCCTAATGGCAGCACTCCCACGTATCAGGCGTGTGGGGCTGCGAATGAGCTCGCCGATCAAGTGAAAAGCACGCCCGGAACCGTCTTCTGCGTCAGTGCGACAGGAAGAATGATCGGCCTCAAGGTCCTGGACGCGCATTCGACGCAGCCGTTCTGGGTCAAGCTTCACGTAACTCGTATCCGGAGTGTTGCCGCGCGGCGTCCCGAGCAGGTCGAGGCGGAATGTCGGTGGCGGTCGGTACGTTCGCGGCATGTTCCGACAGGGAGACCTTCTCATCGTGCCCGTCGCCGACGAGGCCGTTCCCGCCGAGGCGCACGCGCTGCCGCGCGCGGAGCGCGACGGCCGCGGGCGTCTGGTGCTCGCGCTCGGCGAGGTGACGGGGCACGCGCACGCAATCGTCGCGCCCGGCGCGCTGCTGCGCGACCCCGACCCGATGCGCCCCGACTATCTGCACCTGCCGTCCGGGGGCAGGCTCGTCCACGAGGAGCATGCGGCGATCTCGCTGCCCAAGGGCTGGTTCCGCGTCGTCCGACAGCGCGAGTACGTACCCGGCGCGGTGCGTCCCGTCTCCGACTGAGCACATCCGGAAGGTCTCATGAACACACTGGTGACACAGGACTGGCGGGCGGTGGCCTTCGCCACCGGCCCGGCCGACCGGGAACGCGCCGAGGCGGGAGTCCGCGCGGCGTACGCCGCGGCCGGGCTGGCCGGCCCGCGGCGCTTCGTGTGGGCGCCGTCGCCCGCCTTCGGCGCGGTCGCGGCCCTGCTGCTGGATGATCCGCGGCACGCGGAGACATTGCGGCGGGGCGGGCTGGGTGACCTGGTGGATCGGGTCGGTGCCGCGTTGGGCCCGGCCGAGGCCGGGCGTTCGGTGCGCGACGCCGTGCGCACCCGGCCGTGGGAGGCGGCGCGGACGGCGGCCCGGGCCGGGCTCGGCGCGCGGGAGTGGTCGGCGGCGTGGGCGCGCACCGGTGGCGACCTGTGGCGGCAGGTCGACGGGCTGGTCGTCCGGATCCGCCGGGGGCTCGGCGAGCTGGCGACCGGCGACGCCGAGGCGCTGCTGCGGCAGGCGACCCTCGACGCGGTGCTCGGGCAGCATGACGCGCCGTGGCTGGCGCTGTTCGACGCGGTCGGCGGGCTGGAGGGGCTGGCGGGGCTCGCCGAGACGGCACGCGCGGCCGGCTGGTGGTGGCCGTACGAAGGTCTCGCGATCGTCTGCGACCGTCCCTCGGAGCTGCATCGCGACGAGCCGGGCCGGCTGCACCGCGGCGACGGCCCCGCGCTGAGCTACCCGGACGGGTTCGCGCTGCACGCCTGGCGCGGCATGCCGATGCCCGCGGACTTCACCGACACCCTGCGGGGGCTCACGGCCGAGCGGATCGCCGCGGAGGACAACGCGGAGCTGCGCCGGGTGATGCTGGAGAGCTTCGGGTACGACCGCTACCTCGCGGAGATCGGCGCGCGGCCGCTCCACCGCGATGAGACCGGCGTGCTCTGGCGGATCGACCTGCCCGGCGACGAGCCCGTCGTCATGGTGGAGGTCGTCAACTCGACCCCGGAGCCGGACGGCACGCGCCGTACGTACCATCTGCGGGTCCCGCCGGGCACCCGCACCGCGCGGGAGGGCGTGGCCTGGACGTTCGGTCTTACCGAGGACGACTACCAGCCGGTCAGGCAGACGTGAGCGGTGCCGCGCCCCTGGGGTGCGGCCCCCACCACGGGCCGGCCGGTACCCGCTCGAGTACACCGCCGGCGAAGACGTCGTACAGGCCGAGCGGCTCGAGGTGGACGTAGCCGATGTGGCAGTCACAGACCGCGAGCGGGCAGGGCCGGGGACGCAACGCGCCGCGGAACGACCCGTCGTAGAGGTTGCCGAGGACCTCCGGCACGAAGTGGCAGCGTCGTACGGTCCCGTCGCCGTCGACGGAGATCACGCTGTCTCCCGTCCGGCAGGGCAGGCCCCGGCTGGCGTGCGGGCGCCGGCTGTAGCCGAACAGCGGATCGATCCCGGTCCACTCGGCGGCCTCGGCGTCGGAGTAGGCGTGCCCTTCCGCGGCGTTGACCCACAGGTAGGTCTCCGGTGGCAGGTCGGCCCGCAGCCGGCGGGCGTCCGGCAGGTGTTCGGGCAGTCCGACGACGCCGACGCTGTGCCGCACCTTTCGTTCGGCGAGCTCCCGGCATCGACCGAGGAAGCGCTCGTACCGCACCTGACCGGGATGGTACGTCGCCCACAGCGCGAGCCTGGACGGGTCCGCGTCGGCGGTCCAGTCCAGGCGGGCGCTGAGATTGGTCTGGATCGCGACGCGCTCCACGTGCGGCAGGTGGCTGAGCTCGGTCAGGGCCCGGCGATACCAGGACCGGACGAGTCCCTCGCCCCAGGGCGTGAACAGGACCGAGACACCGTGGGACCGCGCCGCCACCCAGGCGGTGAAGCGTTCGAGGGCGGCGCGGTCCGCGCGCAGTTGTTCCGTGGTGTCGCGCCGCTTGGCGAACGGGCAGTACGGGCAGTCGTAGTCGCAGCTCGCGAGCGGGCCGCGGTACAGGATCGTCAGGTGGTCCATCAGCGCGCCTCGTAGGTGTCCATCAGCGTCCGCGCCCTCGGTGAGAACAGCGCCGGGCCGATCGCGTCGGAGTAGGCCAGGCCCTCCGGGGTGAGCCGGATGACGTCCGTCCGATCGTCGAGCCAGCCCCGATCCGCCAGGGCCGCCAGTTCGGTGGCGAAGTCGGCGGCCGGGTCCGTGCCGAACCGTCGCCGGTAGTCGGCCCGCCGCAGACCGGACGCCTGCAACAGCGACTGTAGGAGATGACGGCGCCGCCGCTCGTCGTCGTCCAGCGCGAAGCCGACGCGCGCGTCCCCGAAGTCGCGGGTCCGGACGTACTCGTCGATGATGCCGCGTACGGCGCTCGCCCCGACGGCGTACTCGAAGGAGTAGTGCAGTCCCTCGGTGTAGGACCGGGCGCCGCACCCCAGACCGACCATGCCGTCGGTCTGGCAGCAGTACGTGGTGCCGCCGTCGCTCGTCTCCGCGACCGGCCGCCGGAACATGCGCATCGACACCTGCTCGTAGCCGAGCCCGAGCAGGTGGTCGCGGCCGATCCGGTACAGCTCCAGCCGCTGGTCGTCCCAGCTCCGGCCCTGCCGGCCGAGCCCGGTGAGCGGCCGGACGTACAGCGGGTAGAGGTAGAGCTCCTCCGGCTCCCAGGACATCGCCGCGTCGAGCGAGTGGCGCCAGGACTCGGGGGTCTGGCCGTCGATGCCGTAGATCAGATCGATGTTGAGCGTGTCGAAGCCGACGGCGCGGATGCGGTCCAGCGCCGACTCGACCTCGGCGCGCTTCTGCGGGCGTACCGCGGCGCGCGCCTCGGCGTCGACGAAGCTCTGCACCCCGATCGAGACGCGGGCGGCCCCGCGTTCGGCGAGCACCGTCAGCCGGTCGGCGGTGGCGGTGGCCGGTGACGTCTCGACGCTCAGCGGGATCTCCCCGAGATCCGCGAACCGCCCGGCGAGATCGCAGAGGCGTTCCAGCTCCGCGGCCGTCAGGTAGGTGGGCGTGCCGCCGCCGAACGCGGCGGTGGCGAAGGACGCCTCCCCCAGCGCGTCGCGTACGGCGTCCGCCTGCCGTTCCAGCGCGTCCAGGTAGGCGGTCGTCAGCTCTTCGGGCGCGCCCGTACGCGTGAACAGGTTGCAGAAGCCGCAGCGCATCTCGCAGAACGGCACGTGCAGGTAGAGGAACAGCGCGTCGCGCCGCTCGGCCGCCCAGACGTCGGACAGGCGAGGGCGCGGAGTGAGCGGCCGGTAGCTCGTCTTGTGCGGGTACGCGTAGACGTATCCCTGGTACGGGCGGGTCAGGTCCGGGGCCACGGACGTGCTCGGCGAGGTCATGACAGCAGGAACTCCGCGTATGGCACGGTCCACACGATCTCATGGCCGAACCGGTGGCCCGTATGGCCGTCCTCGCCGTACGCGGTCCCGTGGTCGGAGCAGATGATGACGAGGCAGGGACGGCGCATCAGGTCGAACAGGGCGCCAATGTGCCGGTCGACGTACTCGAGCGCCGCGGCGTGGCTGGCGCGCGAATCCTCCCCGCGCGCCGCGCCGGCCCGGTAGAACCAGTTCGGCTGATGCAACGCGGACACGTTGACCAGCATGAACAGCCTCCGGTCGGCCGGGAGGCCCGCGAGCACGCGTTCGGCGCGGGCGATCTGGTGCTCCAGCGATCTCGGGTCGGTCACGCCGAACTCCGGCTCCCAGTGGCTCTCGGCGAACAACCCGGGCAGGGCCGAGCCGAGCGGACCCCGCTTGTTGAAGAACCCCACGCCGCCGACGCACACCGTGTGGTAGCCGGCCTGGGCGAGCCCGGCCGGCAGATCCGCGGCGTCGAACACCCACGTGCCGGACGCCGTCGTCTCGCTGCCGGCGAACCGGGCCGCGAAGGGCCGTGGGTGCGGGCCGGGCCGGGCGGGTGTCGGCAGGAACCCCGCGAGGAAGGCGGCGTGCGCCGCGTAGGTGAAGCTGCCCGGCGTGTGCCGCCGCTCCCACTTGCCGTCCGGCAGCACCGCCGCCAAGGTGGGCGTGCGCCCGGCCGCCAGCGACTCCACCGCGACGTCGTACCGCAACGTGTCCAGGGTGACCAGCAGCAGATCGTGGCTGCCCACGATGGCGTTCATGTCGCGCATGCCGGAACCCTCGTGGTCAGGGCAGCGGCGACCTGGGCGGCGTAGGTGTCCAGGCCCTCGGCGGCGCCGCCCGGCAGGCCGGTCAGCCCCGGCAGCAGATCGCCGAAGGCGTTCACCTCCGCCACCGCCGGACGCCACCGGCCTGCGCCGATGAGCAGGTCGACACCGACCATGAGGCTGCCGGGGAAGCACGCCGCCGCCTGCGCGCAGATCTCCATCGCCCGCCGCCAGCCGGACTCGCCGAGCCGCTCGCGTACCGCGCGCAGATCCCCGCGCGCCCCGCCGAGGTGCAGGTTCGTCATCGGGTGGCGGCTGGTGCGCACGACCGCGTGCGTCGGGCGCCCCGCGACCACCACCACACGCAGGTCGAACACGCGGCCGCCGATCGACGCCTTCGGCAGCCAGGCCTCGACGTGCAGCCCGTCCGGCGCCAGCGCGTCGACGAGCGCCGCGACCTCGCGCTCGCTCTCATAGGAGCGGACGCTCAGCGAGTTGTACAGCACGCCGCGGGCGTCGCGGGCCGCGGAGGTGACCGCCTTGATCCGCCCGGGGGCCACCTGCAGGGCGACGACCCCGGAGGCGGACGACCCGTGCGCCGGCTTGACGAACACCCGGCCCCAGCCGGCCTCCGCCATGCGAACGCGCAACTCGTCGTAGCCGCGTACGGCCGGCAGCGCCGGCGGCACCGGCACGCCCGCCGCGGCGAGACGCGCGTGGCAGCGACGCTTGTCGAACATCACCGCGATCTCTTCGGTGTCGCTGAGCGTTCGCGCCTGGCCGGTGGCGGCCGTGATCCGCCGGAGTCCGGCGGTGAAGGCGGTGTACCACCGCGCGGACCCGGTGACACGCTCCGGATCTCCCGGCCCCCGCAGCAGCGCGGCCGTCTCCGGGTCCTCCCCGGGGGAGTCGATGCGCAGGAACGTCCCGGGCTCGACGTGGATCCGGCTCCCGCGCAGCACGTCGCGCCAGTCGATGACGCGCGGCTCGCGCAGGCCCTGGCCGCGGCAGGCGGCGGCGAACAGCGCCGCCCGCCGGCCGCCCGGAACGGCGACCACGGTGAAGGCCGCCTCCCGCGTCACTCGTCGACCGCCACGTAGCGCCAGTCGTCCTCGGGCTTCTCCTGCTCGCTCAGGTCGACCTTGACGCCGGGCAGCGCCGCCCGGACTCGCTCGACCATCCGGTCGCTGAGGAAATGATGGTGCAGGTCGAGCCGCTTCAGGTGGGTGAGCGGCTGACCGGACAGCAGCGCCTCCGCGCCCTCGTCCGTCAACATGCCCATCGCCAGGCTCAGCGACTCCAGCCGGGCCACGACCGGCGCCCCCGCGACCGCCGCCGCGATCTCGTCCTGGATCTCGCTGTCCTCCAGCCCGAGACGCCGCAGCGCGGGCAGCCGCTCTCCGCTCAGGATGGGAGCGAGGTCGGCCACGGTGGCGTCGCCGCCGTAGTTCTCAACGCCGAGCCAGAGATCGAGGCGCTTGAGGTTGGGCAGGTCGCTGGCGGCCACCGCCCGCACCACGGCCGCGGGCAGGCCGCCCGACTCCATCCGCAGCACGGTCAGCGTCTCGCTCCGGATCGGGTCCAGGGCGAGCCCGGTGGAGCCGCGTACCTCGAAACGCTTCAGGCCGGGGAACGCCGTGAACAGCGGCGTGATGTCGGAGTGCTCGATCCAGGAGATCTCCGCCTCCTCCATCACGATGTCCCCGAGGAACAGCGCGCGCAGCTTCGGCAGCCGGTCGGCCGCCTTGACCAGCAGGTCCACCGGGTCGACCTCGCCCGAGTCGTACGAGGCGCCCCAATAGCCGATGACCAGGGCGGTCACCTGAGAGGTGTCGACCTGCCGCAAGAAGCGCTCGAACACCTTCTCGAAGGAGTCTCCCTCGAACTCGGTGGCGATCCGCCAGGCGGCGGACGCCGCCGACGGGAGGGGCTCGCCCTCTTCGTCGATCAGCGAGAAATCGACGACCGGAAGGCCGTCGAGTTCCGAGACATGCTCGTGTACGGACACAGCCGGAGACCCTTCTTCGTGGACGACGAGACACATCTACCAGAAGGGGAGGACATGCTCAGGCGCTTCGTCCACGATGATCGGGACTACCTGCGTCGCACGGCGACGGCCCCCGCGGGGGACGCGGGGGCCGGGGACGTACGGTCAGCCGAGGGTCCAGCTTTGGTTCGCGGTTCCGGTGCAGGTCCAGATCTGCAACTGGTTGCCGTCGGCGGTGCTCCAGTCAGTGTCGTCGAGGCACTTTCCGGAGTTCGTGTTGACCAGGCTGTTGTTGGCACCGACAGTCCAGGACTGGGCGCCCGTGCCGTTGCAGTCGTACAGCTGGACCTTGGCGCCGTTGGCGGTGCCGGCCGCGGCCACGTCGAGGCACTTGCCCAGCGCCTGGAAGGTGTTGCCGCTGTGCGTCCACAGCTGCGCGTTGGTCCCGTTGCAGGTGTAGAGGTCCACCTTGGTGCCGTTGGCGGTACTGGCCCCGGCGACGTCGACGCACTTGCCGCCGTAGCCGTGGATCGGGGTGGCGCCCGGCGGCGGGTTGGTCCCGCCGCCGTTGGTGATCGCCTTGAAGATGTCGGTGAACTGGTAGTTGCTCTGCGGAGTGCCGCTGGAGCCCTGGTTGTCCCGGCCGAGCGACCAGAAGGTGAGCTCCTGGATGCCGTTGCTCGCGGCGAAGGACTCCAGGTCCTGGGCGTCCGAGGTGGTGAACACCTCGCTGCTGACGTCATTGACGCCGATCATCGGGCAGTTGCCCTCCATCGCCCACAGTTGGCTGGAGGTCTTGTTGGTCCAGATCTGACCCAGCTGGGTGTGCAGGCCGTTCGCCGCGCTGATCGCGGCCTGGCCCATGTCCATGGACCCGCCGTAGTCCATGGTCATGATGTTGACGAGGTTGACGTTGAGGTTGTGGCTCTTGGCGTTCTGCAGCAGGGTGACGCCGTCGGACTCCAGGCCGGACGGGCTGACCGGCAGGGTGTAGTCGACGCTCAGGGTCTTACCCTGCGCCGCGTACTGCTGCTGGAGGTTGGCGAGAGCCTGGTTGCGCCGGTCGTTGGCGGCCGTGTTGTCCAGCGTGGAGCCCTCGATGTCGAGGTCGATGCGCGTCAGATTGAACTGGTCGATGACCCTCTGGTACTGCGTCTGCATCGCCGCCACGGTGCCGCACGAGGTCAGTTCGGTGCCGCCCGCGCCGCCGAAGGACACGATCACGTCGCCGCCGGCCGCGCGCAGGTTGTTGACGGCGTTGTTCCAGCCCGCGTCGGTGATCGGCGTGTCACCGTTGATCGTGGCGTTGCAGGTGCCCTGGCTGATGACGAAGGCCAGCGTGTAGTACTTGTTGCCGGTGGCGTTGTAGGCGTTCATGAGGCTGGACGGGTCGTTCCACATCTCCGCGTACGGGGCGGCGTAGTGCGCGGGGAAACCGGGGCCCGGGTTGGCGGCGGCCGAGGCCGAGCCGGCCGTGACGCCCATGAGCGTGGCGGCGGCCAACGGCACCGCGGCGAGCGCTGCGATGAGCCGTCTGAAGCGGGGGCGGGTCATTCGGGGTCTCCTCCTGTGGCGAGGGTGGGGGCATGGAGGACAGGGTGAGGGCCAAGGCGGCCCTCACCCGCGTGGCTCTCGAATCAGGGGCCGCCGGTCAGGTAGGCGACGGTGCTACCGGAGCGGACGGCACCGCCGGAGTTGTTGATGATGTGGCTGATGGTGCCGGTGCCGCCGAGCGAGACGGTGACCATGTCGTGGAAGGCCGAGCCGGTGGAGGGGACCTCGATGGCCCGATCGGCGACCACGCCCGAGTTCGTACTGAAGTAGCAGTAGACGCCGAGCCCCCATGCCTGGTGGGAGGTGACGCCCGCGGCGACCTTGTAGGAGGCGTAGCCGTTGGTGCCGCCGCCCGGCGTCCAGCTCGCGTTGTTGGGCACGTCGTACGGCATCTCGGACTGGTAGAAGTACGTGCGGCCGCCGTTGCCGTTCCACAGCACCTGGTACTGCTGGTAGTGCTCGGTGAAGAGCCCGTACGCCGTGACGTTCGCGCCGTTGACGACAAGGCCGTTGGCGGCGGTGTTGGTGTTCCAGCCGACGGTGCCGCCGTTGCCGTGGTCGGCGCGCCAGAGCCACGAATGGTCGATGATCGTGTTGTTGCTATTGATCACCAGCGACTGGGAGGCCTTGCCGGCGACGTCGCCGCCGACGCGGAAGAACACGTCGTGCAGGGTGATGGGATCGGCGGCGTGGCCGGCGGAGGAGCCCGAGGGACCGACCTGCATGAGCGTCTGGCTGTTGGTGGTGCCGGCGCTGATGATCAGTCCGGAGATGTCGATGCCGTCGACGTCGGCGGTGGTGATGGCGGTGACGCCGTTGTCCGGTACGAACGTGGCCAGGCCGAGCCCGAGAACGACGGTGTCGGGCCGCGTGATGTTCAGCGGCGCGTTCAGGTGGTAGACCCCCGGGGTCACCAGCAGGTTCTTGCCGGACGCGAGGGCGGCGTTGATGGTCGCCGCGGTGTCGCCTGACTTGACGACGTAGAACTGGGTGATGGGAATGGTCGTGCCGGCCGTGCTCCCGGCGGTCCAGTCGGGCCCGACGGAGTTGGTGCGCTGGGCGGGGACACGCACGTTGTAGAGGCCGGTGGAGTCGACGTAGAGGTACGGCTTCTCGCGCAATGTCGGAGTGGCGGACACATTGGTGTAGGTCGGGAACGACTGGCCGGGGGCGCCGGTGTCGCCGACGAACACCATGTTCCAGTTCGAGCCGGTCCAGCTGCCCATCGCGGTGTTGCGGGTGAGGAACTGCTGCTGGGTGCCGGAGTTGATCTGACCTGAGACACGGCTGTCGCCGATGTATCCGCCGGACGACCAGTTGCTGGAGTTGTTGCCCGAGGTGTAATCGTCCAGCGTCATGTTGCCGTGGACGTCGACGCGCCGGAACGGGTCGGCCTGCGAGACCGCCCATTCCAGAGTGCCGGAGCCGGGCGTGTCAGAGAGGTTCTCGACTCCGCGCCAGAAGTTCTGCGTGGCGTTGCCGCCGGACCATGCCGCGTCCACGTGCACGCCGCCGCCGGTCAGCGAGACGTCGGTGGGCTGGGCGCCGAGCCCGGCCACCTGGGTGTAGAAGCCGACGGGGACGTCGACGTTGTAGCTGCCGGGCATGAACAGCAGCGCGTACCGGTTGGTCCCGAACTGGTTGCTCTGTTGGGAGCCGTAGACCGAGTTGATCGTGGACTGGATGCTCGACGCCGACATCGACGGGTCGAAGATCTTGACGTTCGGTCCGAGGTCGGGGTTGTTCGGGTTGGTCGGCACACTTCCGCCCACGGGGGTGAGGGCGAATGACTGGGCGGCCGTGCCGTTGCAGGTGTACTGCTGGAGCTGGACGCCGTCGGCGGTCGACGCCCCCGGGACGTCCAGGCATTTCCCGCTGTAGCGGTTGACGAGGTGGTAGTTCCCGCCGGACTCCTGCACCGGCTGCCACTCTTGACTGGTCCAGCCTCCGTTCGACCACAGGTGGATCTTGGCGCCGTCGGCGGTCGAGGGGCCGTCGACGTCGACCGCGGGCTGCGATCCGTTGGAGTTGACGATCACGTAGTAGCCGGCGTCGGCGGCGGTCTTCAGCTGCCACTGCTGGGCGGTGGTGGCGTTGCAGGTGTACTGCTGCACGGCGGTGCCGTTGGCGGTTCCGGCCGCGGCGGCGTCAACGCACTTGCCGCTGTTGGCGTTGACGAAGGTGTAAGGCGTGTCGACCGCGAGGGCCGCGGACGCGGGCGCTGCGGCGAGGGTACAGAGCGCGGCGGCGGCCAGCGCGGCCGCCGAGCTCAGCGCGAGCGCGCGTCTACCGGACAGATGTCGCATGGAGGTTCCTTCGCTTCGGGGCGGGATCGCTGTGGATCGCAGCGGAGGCATGGCGGATTCCGTGGGGCCCGGCGCGCGCTGGCAGTCACGTGCCGGGCCCGGTCGGGACGGTCCGGTTCCGGTCGGTCCGTCCGTTGCCGCCGTCGAGGCACGGCGGGGCTCAGGGGTGGGTCAGGCGAGACGGGGGCTGCGATAAGCCGTGCGACGGGGCGTGAAGGCGGTACCGCACGGAAACGGGCGTTCAGGTCGAGGCATGCCGGACTCCCTGTTCGAGACAAGCCCGTCGCGCCAGGCGGAGGCCGACGTCGGCGGGGACGGTCGGGGCCGGACCCCGTCACTCCGAAGCGCGTGACGGTCCTCGAAGGTCCGATGCGTGCGGTGCCGCCGCCGACTACCGACCCGGACGTCGCAGCGGTGGCAACTGGAAGGAAACACCGAACACATCAAGGTGTCAATCAGATGACGCCTCTTTTTTCTCGGCGTGAAGTAAGTAGTTCCCTCACTCTGGACAGAGCTCTTGCTTCTTCGGATCATGGGTTCGAGGTGGCATGAGGCCGTCGACTACTCTCGGCAGAGGAGGCCACATGTAACGGGCGATGAAAGAGGATCAGCCTGTGCGACAGCGAGCAACCGTCCGGCAGGTCGCCGAGGAGACCGGGCTGTCCATCGCCACCGTCTCCCGCGTGCTCAACGGCCAGAACAACGTCGCCCCGCGCACCCGTGAGGTGGTGCTGGAGGCCGCCGGGAGGCTCGGCCGCCGACCGCCGCACCGGCGCTCACCCGTCATCTACGTCCGCTGCCCGTACGTCCTGAGCGACTACTTCGGCCTCATCGTCTCCTCGATCGCCGAAGCCGCCGCCGCCCAGCGGCTGGAGGTGCTCCTCAACGCCGGCGAGTCCGCCCAGCGCACCGATGCGCTGCGCGGCCTACCTTCACGAGCCGGGGTCGGCGGCGCCATCCTCACCTTGCCGCCCGAGCCCACCGACGACCTCGTCCGGCTGCGCGACAGCGGCTTCCCCTTCGTCGTCGTCGACCCCCGCACGACTCCCCCGCGCGACATCGCGGCGGTCTCGGCCGCCCACTTCACCGGGGCCCGCGCGCTCATGTCCCATCTGGTCACCCTTGGACACCGCCGCGTCGGCATCATCGCCGGCCCGCGCGACTGGCTGGTGACCGACGCCCGCACCGCCGGTCATCTCGCCGCGCTCGCCGACGTCGGTGTTCTGCCCACCCCGGACCTCATGCGACACGTCCCCGAGCCCACCGTCGACCATGGCCACCGCGCCGCCGCCGAACTGCTCGACCAGCCCGACCCGCCCACGGCACTGGTCGGCTTCAACGACAAGATGGCCGTCGGCGCCCTGCGCGCCGCCACCGAGCGCAGCCTGCGGGTGCCCGACGACCTCTCGATCGCCGGCTTCGACGACATCGATCTCAGCCGCGCGACCCACCCGCAGTTGACCACCGTCCGGCAGCCGCTGGCCGAGATGGGCCGCATGGCCGTCACGCTCTACACCCGGCTGCTGGACCAGCACGAACACGAGGCACTCCACGTCGAGCTCGCGACCGAGCTCATCGTCCGCTCCTCTACCGGCCGCGCCCCGCTCCAGGCCTGACCGAGCGACCCGCTCAGCCGTGCGAGCGGCGGCCGCTGCGGCGGGGAGGGGGCGGGGCGCCGTCCAGCAGTGAGAGGCGACGCTCCTCCCCCTCCTCCTCCACCTGCAGCACGACCCGGCGCAGCCCCTCGGCGAGGGTCCGGCACTCGGCGGCGCTCAGCCGCGAGGTGACGAACGCCTCCTCCTCGTTGAACCGGGGGAACACGCGCTCCATCAGCTCCTCGCCCTGCGGCGTGAGCATGAGCAGAACGAGGCGTCCGTCGGTCGGGTGATCGGCGCGCCGGAGCAGGCCGCGCGACTCCAGGGTCCGCGCCACGCCGGTCAGCGTCCCCTTGGAGATGCCCGCCTCCTCCGCCACGTGCCGGGTCTCCGGCTCCCCCCAGATCCAGACCACCCACAGCACGACGAACGCCGTCCAGGTCAGGCCGGACTCGCGAAGGACGGAGTTCTCCAGGTGCTGCCGGACGGCGGCCGCGGCCCGGTAGATGTTGGCCACCGCCGCCATCTGCTCTCGGTGGATACGGACGTCACCGAGCCGGGCCTCGGCCAGCTTCTCCGCTTCGGTGATGGATCGGTGGCCGGGCACGTCGCGCTCCTTCGACTGCGGCCCGCGACCGATCGGGGTCGGCGCCGCCTCGGTTGTTCGAAACCGGATTCTACGGTTGTCGGCCGCCGGCCGCGCGGACGAAGGCGTCGAACAGCGCCTGCTGCACGGAGTTCTGCTCGGCGGTGTCCTCCGGGTGCCACTGCACGGCCGTGAACCAGGAACGGGAGTCGGGCCCTTCGACGGCCTCGACGGTCCCGTCCCCGGCCCGCGCGGTGACGACCAGGCCCCGGCCGAGGCGGTCGACGCGCTGGTGGTGGAAGCAGGACGCCTCGACCTTCTCCGCGCCCGTCGCCCGCGCGACCAGCGACGCCGGCTCCAGCGCGACGGGATGGATGACGGAGCGGTGCTCGCGCTCGGGTCCGCCCATGTCCTGCTCGAGGGTGCCGCCGAGGACGGTGTTGACGACCTGCAGCCCGCGGCAGATCGCCAGCAGGGGCAGGCCGGCCTCCAGGGCCTGCCGGGCGACCTCCAGGTCGAAACCGTCCTGCTCGTCGTCCACGTCGTAGACGCTGACGTGCGTCTCCCGGTCGCCGTAGCGCTGGGGGGCGAGGTCGCCACCGCCAGGAAGCAGTACGGCGTCGAAGCGCGCCAGGCGGTCGGCGACCTCGGCCGGGTCGGCGACGCCGCCCGGGGCGTGCGGGTGGACGGACGTGGGTTCTCCCCCGGCCCGCCACACCGCCTCGATCAGTTTGCGGGCGTTGACCTCGGCGGCGAAGCGCAGGGCGGACGTCGTGGCGGAGAAACGGGCGGGGATGGCGATCAGTGGACGGGTCACAGCTGGATCCAGGTCGTCTTGAGCTCGGTGTACTTCTCCAGGGCGTGCACGGACTTGTCGCGGCCGTTGCCGGACTGCTTCACCCCGCCGAACGGGACGGTGAGGTCGCCCTCCTCGTAGCAGTTCACCCAGACCGTCCCGGCACGCAGGGCGCGGGCGACCCTGTGGGCGGTGGACAGGTCGGACGTCCACAGGCCGGCGGCCAGGCCGTACTCGGTGTCGTTGGCCAGCGCGACGGCCTCGTCGAGGTCGTCGAAGGTCAGCACGGACAGCACGGGGCCGAAGATCTCCTCGCGGGCCAGCCGCGAGCCCGGGGCGACCTGGTCGAAGACCGTGGGGCGCAGATAGCTGCCGCCGCTCTCGGCCAGGATGGGCTCGCCGCCGGCGCGCAGTCGCGCGCCCTCGTCGAGTCCCGTACGGACATGGCCCATGACCCGCTCCAGGTGGCTCTGCCGGGCCAGGGCGCCCATCTCGGTGCCCGGATCGAGCGGGTCGCCCACGCGCAGCGCGCGGGCGCGCTCCACCACGGCGTCCACGACCCGTTCGGCGACGGAGGAGTGGACCAGCAGCCGGGAGGGCGCGGTGCACATCTCGCCCTGGTTGAAGAAGATGCCCCACGCGGCGGTGGCGGCGGCCTGCTCCAGGTCCGGGGCGTCCGGCAGGATGATGTTGGGCGACTTGCCGCCCAGTTCCAGCCAGACGCGCTTGAGGTTGGAGTCGGCCGCGTACCGCAGGAAGTGACGGCCCACGGCGGTGGAGCCGGTGAAGGCGAGGACGTCCACGTCGGGGTGGAGGCCGAGCGCCCGCCCGGCGGTCGGGCCGTCGCCGGCGACGACGTTGAACACGCCGGGCGGCAGGCCGGCCTCGGTGGCCAGGCGGCCGACCATGAGCGCGGACAGCGGGGACCACTCGGAGGGCTTGAGCACGACGGTGCAGCCGGCGGCGAGTGCCGGGGCGACCTTCCAGGACGACAGCGTCAGCGGGAAGTTCCACGGGACCACGGCGCCGACCACGCCGGTCGGCTCGCGGGTGACGAGGGCCAGCGCGTCCGCGGCCGTCTGCGGGACCTCGTCGGCGAGCTTGTCGGCCAGTTGCCCGTACCAGCGGAAGGTGCTGATCGCCGCGCGGAGCTCGATGGCGTGGGATTCGCTGATGGGCTTGCCCATCTCCAGGCTGATGGTGAGGGCGAGGTCGGCGCGGTGCTCCTCCAGCAGGTCGGCCAGGCGCAGCAGGGCGCGGCCGCGCTCGACGGGCGCCAGGCGGGGCCAGGGCCCGGAGTCGAAGGCTCGGCGGGCGGCGGCCACCGCCGCGTCGACCTCGGCGACGCCGGCGTCGGCGACCTCGGCCAGCACCTGGCCGTCGCGGGGCGAGACCACCGCGAACGAGGCGCCTCCGCCCGCCTCATCCCTGCCGTCGATGTGGTGCTGAGCCGGAAGGTCGAGTTCCCTGGCGCGGCGCAGTAGTTCCTCGTGCGTGGCGTGCAACGCCTGCCTCCCCTTCGTGCGGTGCGGAAACGGTGGTGGGTTCGGTGCGCCGGCCGGGTGGCCGGACCGCCTGACGCGGACCCGCCATCCGGCCGGCGCGTGAGGTCAGCCGCTCAGCGCGGCGCGCCGGGCGCGGGTGAGCCGGGCGGCGACCGCGCTCAGGCCTAGGACGACGGGAACGGTGAGCTCCAGCCAGGTCGCCGTCGTGGCGCTGCCGCCGATGAGCGTGGTGAAGTTGGCGACGATGACCGCGATGGACCCGCCGATCCCCAGGGCGCCCAGGGCGGGGGCGACCAGGGTGTTCCAGGGGCGCCGGTCGAGCCGCTCGCGCCGGAAGAAGACGATCACGGAGATGGACGTCAGGAAGTAGAGCAGCATCATCGCGAGCACGGCCACGCCGCTGAACCAGGAGAAGAGGCTCAGCACCGGGTCCTTGCCGAACAGGGCGAACGGCAGCACCAGGACGAGCGCGATCGCCGTCTGGACGCACCCCGCGACCCACGGGGAGTGCCGCTTGTTGATCGTGGCGAGCCCGCGGGGCAGCAGGCCGTCGCGGCCGAGCGAGAACAGGTAGCGGTTGGCGGAGTTGTGGAAGGCGAGGATGCCGGCGAAGAGGGAGGTGGCGAGCAGGATCGGCAGGACGTGGTCGGCCCAGCCCCCAAGCGCCTGGGAGACGGGGTTGAAGACGAAGACGGTGGAGTCGCCGCCGGAGAGGGCCTTGCCGGCCGCGCCGGTCGCCTTGGAAGCCCCGTAGGAGGAGATGAGCATCCAGCTGACGAAGGCGAAGAAGCCGGTGATGACGGTGACGGAGAGATAGGTGGCGCGCGGGACGGTCCGGCGCGGCTCCTTGGCCTCCTCGCCGTAGATGGCGGTGGCCTCGAAGCCGAACATCGAGGCGATGGCGAACATCAGCGCCACGCCGGGCGCGCCGTGCAGGGCCGCGCCGGGCGAGAAGCTGTGCGTGACGCCGAGGCCCTCGGGTCCGCCGCCCTTGGCGAGGGTGACGAGCGCGAAGACGAACAGGATGCTGGACTCCGCCAGGACGAACACCGCCAGGACCTTGGCCCCCATCTCGATGCCCGCGGTGCCGAGGGCCTGGACGACGGCCATCGTCACGACGGTCCACACCCACCAGGCGACGTGCGCGCCGGTGTACTGCTCGACCAGGCCGCTCACGGTCGCCCCGTACAGCCCGTACATGGCCGCCTGGAGGGTGCAGTAGGCGAAGAGCGCGACGCCGGCGCTCCCGGTGCCGGTGGTCCGGCCGAGGCCCTTGCCGATGTACGTGTAGAAGGCGCCGGCGTCCACCACGTGGCGGCCCATGGCCACGAAGCCCACCGAGAAGAGCAGGATGACCGCGCCGGCCACGATGTAGGCCGCCGGGGCGCCCGCGCCGTCGCCCGTCCCGACCGCGATCGGCAGGGCGCCGGCGATCCCGGTGAGCGGTGCCTGGGCGGAGAGTACGAAGAAGAGGATGCCGATGACGCCGAGGGCGTTGGGCTTGAGCGTGCCGGTGGGGCGGGCTTCTCGGGCGGGGGCTGGTTCTTCGACCGTTCGACTGTCCACGGGATCACCTGCTGGGCGATAGGGGGGTCATTTAAGGCCAAACGAGTTGCCTGATCCTGAACCAGAACTATCCGTTTGGCAAGGGGGGTGTCGCACAGAGTTGTCCATGTGGACAGTTTCGTCAACGCCTCTGGCCTGCGTAATTAAATCTTTACATTCGTACGGGCCCGAACGACCTCAGCACGTCACCGGTCGAGGGCGGCAGAATCGCCGCCGTCGGCGCCGACGGCCTTGAGCAGCGCGTGCAGCTCCGCCAGGGCGGCGTCGGTCACCTCGGGCTCGCCGAAGACGAGCTGGTGCAGCACGAGGCCTTCCAGCGCCGCGAAGACCAGCCGGGCGAGCGGGCGGTCGGCGCCGCCGGGCAGCATGCGCGCCAGCTCCCGCTGAGTGGCGTCGAAGTACTCGTCGTACAGGGCGCGGAGCTGGGGCAGCAGGTCGGGGCGCCGCCGGGATTCCAGCAACAGCTCATACTGGAACGCCTGAGTGTCCGGGTCGGACTCCACCATCTCCGACACCCCCGCCGAGAAGTCCGTCACCCGGCCGGTGCCCGGCTCCAGCACGCTGGACGCCAGGCTGGAACGCACGGTGTGGGCCAGGGCCTCGGCGATCAGCGCCTCGCGGGAACCGAAGTGATGGACGACCAGGCCGTGGGTGACCCCCGCCTCCTCCGCGACCGCGCGGTACGTCAGATTGCGCAGGCCGCCGCGGGCCACCACGCGGACGGCGGCCTTCAGCAGAGCCTCGCGTCCTTCTCCGTACTGAACCCGCTTGCGCGACCGTCGCTTCTTCGGGGCCTCGGCGGATTCGGTCATGTCCGTGACCCTACTCGTCCCCGTCGCGTGGAATCGCGCCGCGCCGGGCGACCTGACGTCCGACCCGGCGCGACGCCGTCACCGGTCCGTCCGCCCCCGTTCGGGCGGACGGGCGATGGACCGCTCACCCCCGCTTGGGCGGGCGGATGCCGCGAAACTCCCAGTCGCCGCCCAGCGCGGTGGACAGGACCTCCTCGGACTCGGTGGGCTGGGCGCCCACGTCGGTACGGATCGGGGTCGGGCCGGCGACGATGTGGTTCGAGAGCCGTCCCAGGCCCTCCGCCTCGACCTCCACCACGTCACCGGGCCGGACCGGGCGCGAGTTGGCCGGGGTGCCGGAGAGGAGGACGTCGCCGGGGTAGAGCGTGATGGTGCGGGCGATGTCCGCGACGAGGTAGTGCATGTCCCACTCCATCTCGTCCGTCGACCCGTCCTGCACCAGTTCCCCGTTGACGTAGGTGCGCAGGTACTTGCCGTGGAAGTCCCAGTCGGTGACCAGGCCCGGGCCCAGCGGGCACAGCGTGTCGGAGCCCTTCACCCGCAGCATCGAACCCGCGTCGGTGTCGCGGAAGTCGTGCAGACCGTAGTCGTTGGCCACGGTGTACCCGGCGATGTACTCCCCCGCCTCGTCCGGGGAGACGTTGCGGCAGGTACGGCCGATGACGATGGCCACCTCGCCCTCGTAGTTGAGCCACTTGCAGCCCTCGGGGCGGACGATCGCGCCCTTGTGGGAGTTGAGCGCCGAGGTGGGCTTGTGGAAGTACGTCGGCGCCGGGCTCAGCTTCGTCTGGAACTCCTCGACGCGGCTGCGGTGGTTGAGGTGGACGGCGATGACCTTGGACGGCACCACCGGAGGCAGGTGCTGTGCCTCCTCGGTCTTGACGCGGCGGCCGTCCCCGGCGACGAGTTCGTCGCCCTCCCGGACGACCTGAACGGCGGCGCCGTCCAGGAGGATACGGCGGTACTCAGGCATCTGCGGGCTCCCGGTGCGGGTCGGTGTGGTGGTGTGGCGTGTTGCCGCCGCGCGGCGCGGTCCAGCCGCCCGCGGGGCGGTCGAACCAGAGGTGGACCTGGCCGGTGCCGACCGAGTTCTCGTACTCGCCGTACTGGCGGGCGGTCGCGGTGCAGGCGTGCTCGCCGAGCGCGCCGATCATCATCAGGTAGTGAAAGAACTTCGCCTCCGGCTTGTACCGCCAGAACTCGTCCATGGTGTCCAGGACGCGGTCGTGGCGGCCGTCCTTGAACCAGGCGATGCGCTCGTAGTCGGCCGCGCGGGCCTCGGGGGTGAAGATGTGACGGGGGTCGCTGGCCTCGTGGTCGCGCAGCTCGCGCAGCGGCCAGAAGGTGTGCGAGAGGGCGCCGGAGGCGATGAGCAGCACCCGGCGTCCGGGCGTGGCGGCGATGCCGTCGGCCAGGGCCCGGCCCAGGCGCAGGTGGTCCTCCATGTCGCCGGTCTGGCACACCCCGATGGTCACCCACCGCTTGTCCGGCAGTCCCTCACCGAGGTACTTCCAGAGGTTGATGGTGGCGTAGTAGATCGGCAGGTACTCGTCGTCGATCGGCGTAATCCAGGTGCCGTGCTTCTCGGCGAACGAGGCCACGTTGCGGGCGAGTTCGGGGTCGCCGGGGAAGTCGTACGGCATCCGGCACATGCCGCGCGGCAGTTCCTCGGAGGTGAACAGGCCGGCCCGGCGCCGCTGCGCGGTGACGACGAACTCCACGGTGGTGGCCCAGTGCGAGTCCAGGACGACGACGGTGTCGTAGTCGTCGCGCTCGAAGACCTCGCGGCGCAGCCGCCGCAGGCCGGTGACGAGCGTGATCTCCTTGCCCTCGTTCAGCTCGAGCCGGTCCGCCTCGGGAAGCACGATGGTCGGGACATGCGCGAGCAGGCCCGCCCCGACGATCTCACCCATGGTTCCTCCAGCCGTTCGGCGCGGTGACGGTGTTCTTGACGTCGCAGTAGAAGTCGAAGCTCCAGTTGCCGCCCTCGCGGCCGACGCCCGACTCGCGGGAGCCGCCGAACGGGGCCTGAAGGTCGCGGACGAAGAAGCAGTTGACCCAGACCGTGCCCGCGACCAGTTGCGCCCCGACCCGCTCGGCCCGCTCCCGGTCTCCGGTGGCGACGGTCGCGGCGAGCCCGAACCGGGTGTCGTTGGCCAGCCGTACGGCCTCGTCCTCGGTGTCGAAGGTCTGCAGCACCAGGACCGGGCCGAAGACCTCCTCCTGCACGATCTCGCTGTCCTGCGCGACGTCCGTCAGCAGTGTCGGCCGGTAGTACAGGCCGCCGAGCTCCTCGTTGGGCGTCCCGCCGATGACGGCACGGGCGCCCGCGGTCAGCGCCCGCTGGACGAAGCCGTCGATCTTGTCGAGCTGCCGCCGGTGGATGTTGGGGCCGATGTCGGTGGCCTCGTCGCGCGGGTCGCCCTGCGTGAGCGCCGACGCCTTCGCCACGAAGCGCCGGGTGAACTCCTCCGCGACCGAGGACTCCACGAGCAGCCGGGTGCCGGAGAGGCAGACCTGCCCGGCGTTGTCGTACTGCTCGACCGCCAGGTCCACCGCCAGGTCGAGGTCGGCGTCCGCGAAGACCAGCAGCGGGGACTTGCCGCCGAGTTCGAGGCTGAGCGGGGTGAGGTTGGCGGCGGCCGCGGCGGCGATGGCCTTCGCGGTGGGGACGGAGCCGGTGAAGCTGATCCGGCGCGCGTCCGGGTGCGAGACCAGCGCGCTGCCGACCTCGCCGCCGTAGCCCTGGACGACGTTGAGGACGCCCGCGGGCAGCCCGGCCTCGGCGGCGATGTCCGCCAGCAGCGAGGCCGTGAGCGGGGACCACTCGGCCGGCTTGAGGACCACGGTGTTGCCGGCGGCGAGCGCCGGGGCGACCTTCCAGGTGGACAGCATCAGCGGCGCGTTCCACGGCGTGATGAGCACGCAGGGACCGGCCGGATCCCACGACACGTGGTTGGTGTGGCCCCGCGTGTCGAAGTCCTCGTGCTCCAACCGCAACAGCCAGTCCGCGAAGAAGCGGAAGTTGTGGGCGACGCGCGGCATGACGCCACGCCGGTGCGAGCGCAGCAGCGCGCCGTTGTCGGTGGTCTCCACGATCGCCAGCTCTTCCAGCCGCTTCTCGACCCCGTCGGCGATCGCGTGGAGGAGGCGGGCCCGTTCGGCCCGCGGAGTGGCCGCCCACGCAGGGAAGGCGGCCTTGGCCGCGGCCACGGCCGCGTCGGCCTCGGCCGCGCCGCCCCGGGCGATCTCGCCGAGGACACCGCCATCGATCGGCGAGTGGTCGGTGAAGGTCTCGGCGGAGCCGACGCGGCGGCCGCCGATCCAGTGCCGGGTGTCGATGGCGACCCCGGCGACGATGGTCCTGTCCGTCATGTTCGTCTCTCCTGTCGGGTCGTCACTCGGCGCCGGAGGTTCCGGACTCCAGCAGGCGTCCGCCGTCCCACACCACGCCGACCTGGCGGTAGTAGGCGGCGATCGGCTCGCGGATCTCCAGCCGGGCCAGTTCCTCGGTGGGGGCCTCGAACAGCTCCAGGTCCGCGTCGCCGACCCACGGCTGCCCGCCTTCGAAGGACGCGGCGCCGGACTCGATCAGCTCGTCCAGGGCCAGGCCCTTGCCCTTCTCGATCGAGGGCAGCCAGCGGTGGTGCGCCATCGGGTGGCCGTTGACGAAGCCGTTGGTCTCCGAGGGCTCCCGCAGCGTGACCACGGCCTGGGCCAGGCGCCGGTCCGCGGCGGCGAGCGTGGCGCCGAAGGTGGCGCCCTCCTCGATCCGCGGCGCGGGCCCGTACGGGTGCGGGCGCGTCATGTGGATCGAGCCGAGCTTCTTCGGGTAGCCCTGGTGCAGCCCGCGGGCGATCGCGAAGTCCTTGTCGACCCAGATGTAGACGCAGCGGGTGTAGGTGCGCCCCCGGTACTTGCAGCGGACGACGGCGAACGCCTCCTTGTACTGCGAGCGCACCGGGTCGAGCAGTTCCTCGCCCGAGACGGAGCAGGACTGCCAGTCGGCCCAGATGAGCGCGACCGCGCCGGGGTCCTCGTCGGCCGGCTCCAGCGGCTCGGGCAGGAGTTCGCGCACCCGCGCGGGATCGGTGCGGTACTCCACGGTGAGCAGGTCCCCGGAGTAGCGCCATGGGGGCGAGGGGATCAGTGATGACGCCCCCGTCGCCGTCTTGGGGTGGAAGTAGCCGTGCACGCCGGCCATGGGAGTCTCCTTACGCGGTGAGGGCGGGCTGCTTGAGCAGCTGGGCGCGGTAGCGGGCGGCGCCCATGGCGGCGGCGTGGCCGCCGAGGGCGACGACGCCGACGAGCAGGCCGTCGCGGTGGTAGCCGACGAGGACGTCGCCGTCGAGGTCGCCGTCCAGCACGCGCACGTCGTCCCTGCCGAGCGCGGGTACGCCGAAGGACTGCAGGCGGAAGTCGTGCTGGTCGCTCCAGAAGGTCGGCAGCGGCGCGAACGGCGCCGGAACCGCGTCGGCGCCGGTGAGGTGGGCGGCGAGGGTCTTCGCCGCGTGCTTGGCCGTGTCGGTGGGGATCGACCAGTGCTCGACCCGGCGCGGCATGCCGTCGTACCGCGCGTTGGGGAAGCGGGCCACGTCGCCGACCGCGACCACGTACGGCAGGCCGCCGACCCGCAGGTGCTCATCCGTGAGCACGCCGTCGGACAGGTCCAGCCCGTTGCCGTCCAACCATTCCGTGTTGGCGACCGAGCCGACCGACTCCACCACCACGTCGGCGGGAAGCACGGAGCCGTCACCGAGGAGGACGCCGGTGACGCGGTCCTCGCCCGTGAAGCCGGCGACCGCGGTGCCCAGCGCGAACCGCACCCCGCGCGCTCGATGGCGGTCGAGCAGCGCGCGGGCCAGGGTCTCCCCCAGCGGCCCGACCATGGGCAGCGGCAGCGGATCGACGACGGTGACCTCGGCGACACCCAGTCCGACGGCCGTCGCGGCCACCTCGCAGCCGATGAAGCCCGCGCCGACGACCACCAGCCGCGCCCCGGGCCGGGTCAGCTCCTCGCGGAAGGCCCGCGCGTCGGCGAGCGTCCGCACGGTGTGACGGCCCGCGAGCGGGCCGGGGCAGGGCAGCCGCCTCGGGCGCATCCCGGTGGCGACGACCAGCCCGTCGAACGGCAGCTCCTCGCCGTCGTCCAGGGCGACGACCCGCTCCGCCAGCCTGGCGGAGGCGACGCGCGTGCCGAGCCGCCACTCCACGTCCGCGGCCGAGGCCTTCGGGGTGAAGGCGAGGGACTCGAACGGCGCCTTCCCCGCCAGCACCTCCTTGGACAGCGGCGGGCGGTTGTACGGCATGTGCGGCTCGTCACCGACCACGGTGATCGCCCCGGTCCACCCGGCGGCGCGCAGTTGCTCGGCGGCGCGCAGGCCGCCCAGCGAGGCGCCGGCGACGACGACACGTCCGGCGGTCATGTCAGCCTTCGATCCGGATCGCCTGCAGCGGACACACGTCGGCGGCCTCTTCGACCTCCTCGCGCAGGGTGTCGTCCGGGTCGCTGACGTAGGCCAGGCGCCCGTCGTCGTCGAACCGGAAGACCTCCGGGGCCGCGAAGACGCACTGGCCGTGGTCCTGGCACTTGTTCATGTCGACGACGACCTTCATGGCCGGTCCTCCTCCGAGATGAGGGCGTTGGGCGCGGAGCGGCAGGCGGCGCACGCCATACCGTTTGGCTTCAAACAAAATAGGAGGGCACCTCGACGCGGTCAATACCTATCCACATGGATAATTTTGTGCGGCGAACCTCTTGCGCCGCGATGGCCGCCTCCTTACCGTTTGAGGCCAAACATCAAGCTCCCGGCGACGGGCCCGTCATGGCGCGCCGTCCCCACCGCCCCGATCCGCCCAAGGAGACCTCGGTGAGCGCACCTGACACCTCAGACGTCCGCCCCCACCTGAACCGGCTCGCCGAAGAGGGCATCGACGTCGTCCGGGTCACCTATCCGGACCTGATCGGCATCGACCGCGCCCGCGACGTCCTCCTGCACAGCCTGCCGGCGGCCCAGGAGCACGGCCTGGCCTTCTGCCGGGCCGTCTATCACACCAGCCCGCAGGGCGATGTCGTCCCGGTCGCCGGAGGGCTGGACGCGGGCCTGCCCGACATCTGCGTACGCCCGGACCTGTCCACCCTGGCCCCACTGCCCTGGGAGCCCGGCGTCGCCTGGTGTCTCGGCGAGGCCACCGACCCGGTGACCGGAGAACCCGCCGCCGAGTCCCCCCGCGACCTGCTGCGGACGGTCCTCGCGCGCGCCGCCGAGGCCGGAGTGCGGCCCGTCATCGGCCCCGAGCTGGAGTACTTCCTCCTCGAACCGGCCCCCGACCGCCCGACCGGCTGGCGCCGCGCCCCGGAGACCGCAGGCGCCGTCTACACCGCCGGGCTGCGCGCCGACCCGCACAACCACCTGCTGCACACCCTCCGGCGGCTGCACGACCTGGGCATCGGGGTCATCACCGGCAACCACGAGTTCGACGGCGGCCAGCACGAGATCAACCTCACCCACTCCGACGCCCTGGACGCCGCCGACCGCGCCTTCCGTTTCAAGGCGGCGGTCAAGGAACTCGCCCGGCAGGAGGGCAAGCTGGCCACCTTCATGGCCAAGCCCTTCAATGACGCGGGCGGCTCCGGCTTCCACCTCCACCTCTCCTTCGAGGACGCCGAGGGCCGCAACGCCTTCGACGACCCCGCGGGCACGCACGGGCTCTCCCCCACCGCGCGGCACGCCCTGGCCGGCGTCCTCGCCCACGCCCCCGCGCTGGCGGCGCTCGCCAACCCCACCGTCAACTCCTACAAGCGCTTCGGACCCGACACCCTGGCCCCCTGGCTCATCGACTGGGGCCTGGACAAGCGCAGCGCCATGGTCCGGGTCCCGCCCGAGCGCGGCTCCGGCGCCCGGATCGAACTACGCCTCGGGGACGCCAGCGCCAACCCCTACCTGCTCATCGCCGGCGCCATCGCCGCCGCGCTTCTCGGTGTCCAGGACGGCAAGGAACCGCCGGCCCCGATCGAGGGCTACGGGTACGACACCACCAAGGCGGCCGTCCTGCCCATGGACCTCCCCACCGCGCTGGACGCCCTGGAGGCGGACACCGCCCTCACCGAGGCCCTCGGCAAGGACTTCACCACGGCCTTCCTCACGTACAAGCGCAACGAGGTCGAGCGCTTCCACCGGCACGTCACCGACTGGGAGTTCACCGAGTACGCCTACCACCTGTGATCCACCACCCGTGACGTCAAGGAGACCGAGCACCGTGACCACCTCCCCCAGCCTGTCGTCCATCAGTGAAGCCGCGCGGGAACCGATGCCGCTCGCCGAGGTGGACCTCGCCGACCCGGACAACTTCCTCGACGGCGTGACCCCCTGGCGGATGTTCCACACGCTGCGCCATCAGGACCCGGTGCACTGGCAGCCCGAGCCGGAACCCAACCACGGTTTCTGGGCCGTCACCCGCCACGCCGACATCGCCCGCGTCGACCGGGACGCCGAGACCTTCACCTCCACGAAGTTCGTCAACCTCGAAGAGGTCGACGACGACCAGATCAAGAAGCGCGCCTCCATCCTGGAGCTGGACGGCGTCCGCCACCGCGCCCTGCGCAGCCTCCTCCAGCGGCAGTTCGGGGCGCGCACCATCAACGGCTACGGCGACTTCCTGCGCGGCCTGACCGCCAGGACCCTGGACGCCGCCCTGGCCAAGGGGACCTTCGACTTCGTCAAGGACGTGTCCGCGGACTTCCCCATCAACGTCCTCGCCCGCCTGCTCGACGTCCCGGAGGAGGACAACAGGCAGCTCATCGAGTGGGGCAACCGCATCATCGGCAACACCGACCCCGACTACGCCGACGTGCTCCTGGACAGTGAGGAGAGCGAGAAGTACCGCGACCTGCCCTTCCGCTCCCCCGCGTCGCTGGAGGTCTTCGCCTACGGCCGTGAGCTGGCCCGGCAGCGCCGCGGCAAGGACGGCACGGACCTGATCTCCCGGCTCGTCAACGAGACCCCGCGCGACGGCGTTCCGCTGTCCCCGCAGGACTTCGACAACTACTTCCTGCTGCTCGTCGTCGCCGGCAACGAGACGACCCGGCACACCATCAGCCACTCCATGCTGGCCCTCATCCAGCACCCCGAACAGCTCGCCCGCCTGCAGGAGGACCCCTCCCTCATCCCGACCGCCGTCGAGGAGTTCCTGCGCTGGGCCTCCCCCGTCTACCACTTCCGCCGCACCGCCACCCGCGACGTCGAGCTCGGCGGCAGGCAGGTCAAGGAGGGCGACAAGGTCGTCATGTGGTTCGCCTCCGGCAACCGCGACGAGGAGGTCTTCGGCAACCCTTACGACTTCGACGTCGCCCGCCACCCCAACGACCACGTGACCTTCGGCAAGGGCAGCCCCCACCTCTGCCTGGGCAACCTGCTGGCCCGCACCGAGATCCGCATCATGTTCGAGGAGCTCATCCCCCGCATCGCGAGCGTCCGCCTGGCCGGCGAGGTGCCCCGCGTCCGGTCCAACTTCGTCAACGGCATCAAGAGGCTCCCCGTCGAGGTGACCCTCGCCTGATGTCGTCCCGATGGCGCCGGGCGGAAGGCTACTCGGGAGGCAGCACGTCCGCTCCGTAGCGCCGCCCGCAGAAGGCCCGGAGCCGGTCCGCGATGCGCGCCAGCACGTCGCTCGCGTGATGGTCCGGGTCCCAGGCGGCGTGCAGGGTGATCCGCAATGGTCCGCGCGCGCTCTCGACGCGCAGGCCGTGCAGCCCGAACCGCGGGTCGTCGGAGACCACGGCGACCCCGCGGCCCGCCGCCGCCAGCGCCTGCGCGACCTGGGCGTTGCCGCACTCGACGAGGTCGGGCGCCGGCAGGCCGTCGGCCGCCAGCGCCTCCTCCAGGATCTGACGCGGCCGCAGGGACCGGTCGAGGACCACCAGCGGCTCGCCGAGCAGTTCGTCGAGGCCGACGGACCCGCGTCCCGCCCACCGGTGGTCCGCCGGCACGTAGGCCCAGACCGGCAGGACCGCCAGCGCCCGCCGTCGCCACGACGGGTGCGGCGCCTTCGTCACGATGGCCAGGTCGGCGCCGTGGTGCAGTGCCGTCGTCCCGGTCGTCTCGATGACCGTGGGAAGCGGATCCCGCGGGCCGAACGTCGCCAGGAACGGGGCGATCACGTCGGTCAGCGTCGTCGTGGGGGTCGCGATCGTCAGGTGCACGAGCCGCCCGGCGGCGAACGCCTCCGCCGCCGACAGCGCGTCGTCCGCGCGGCGCAGCACGTCACGGGCGACCGGCAGGAACTGGCGGCCGGCGGCGGTCAGCCCCAGCCGGCCGCCCCGCCGATCGAACAACGTGAGCTTCAGCTCGCGCTCGAGTTGCCGGATCTGCCGCGACAGCGCGGGCTGGGTCACCCGTACGACGTCCGCGGCCGCGCTCACCGACCCCCGCTCGGCCACCGCCACGAAGTAGCGCAGAGTCCGCAGCTCCATGCCAGCGAGTATGCCTCATCGGCATGGACTCATGAAAGAACAGGCACTGGACGGCATACGGCGCGCGCTCCGACCATGGACGCATGACGCTTTCGACCGCATTGGCCCAGGTCCGTCACCTGGAGACCGAGATCCCGGGACCGCGCTCCCGTGACCTCATGGCACGCAAGCAGGAGGCCGTCGCGCGCGGAGTCGGCACGACCATGCCGGTGTTCGCCGTACGCGCCGGCGGTGGTGTGGTCGAGGACGTCGATGGGAACGTCCTGATCGACCTCGGCTCCGGCATCGCGGTGACCACGGTCGGCGCGAGCGCCCCCCGCGTCGTCGACGCGGTGCGCGAACAGGCCGAGGCGTTCACCCACACCTGTTTCATGGTGACCCCGTACGAGGGCTACGTCGCGGTCGCCGAGCGGCTCAACCGGCTCACCCCGGGCACCCACACGAAGCGCTCGGTGCTGTTCAACTCCGGCGCGGAGGCCGTCGAGAACGCGATCAAGATCGCCCGCGTCGCGACGGGACGCCAGGCCGTCGTCGCCTTCGACCACGCCTATCACGGCCGCACGAACCTCACGATGGCGCTCACCGCCAAGTCCATGCCGTACAAGCAGGGCTTCGGCCCCTTCGCGCCCGAGGTCTACCGCGCGCCGCTGTCCTACCCGTACCGCGACGGCCTGGACGGACCCGCCGCGGCCCGCCGCGCCATCGACGTGATCGAGAAGCAGGTCGGCACGCCCGCCGCCCTCGTGATCGAGCCGATCCAGGGCGAGGGCGGGTTCATCGTCCCGGCCCCGGGGTTCCTGCCGGCGCTGGCCGACTGGTGCCGCGCGAACGGCGTCGTGTTCATCGCCGACGAGGTGCAGAGCGGATTCGCCCGCACCGGCGCCTTCTTCGCGAGCGAGCACGAAGACCTCGTCCCCGACCTCGTCGTCAGTGCGAAGGGCATCGCCGGCGGCCTGCCCCTGTCGGCCGTCACCGGCCGTGCCGAGATCATGGACGCCGTGCACGCGGGCGGCCTGGGCGGCACCTACGGCGGCAACCCGCTCGCCTGCGCCGCCGCGCTCGCGGTCATCGAGACCATCGAATCCGAGGGGCTCGTCGACCGCGCGCAGAAGATCGAGATGCTGATGAAGGACCGGCTGCTCCGTCTCCAGAAGGACGATCCCCGCATCGGAGACGTACGCGGCCGGGGCGCGATGCTCGCGGTCGAGCTCGTGCGCCCCGGTGGGGACGAACCCGACCCCGACCTCGCCCGCGCGGTCTCGGCCGCCGCCCACCGGCAGGGCGTGATCGTGCTGACTTGCGGCACCTACGGCAATGTGCTGCGCTTCCTGCCGCCCCTGTCCATCAGTGATGAGCTGCTCGAAGACGCGGTCGAGGTGCTGACCCGCGCCTTCGCCGAGAGCTGAGAAAGGTCGCCATGAAAGAGTTCGACGTCGAGGATCCGGCGACCGGTCGCGTCATCGCCACGGTCGCCGACGGCGGCCCCGCCGAGGCCACCGCCGCCGTCGACGCGGCCGCCGCGGCGGCCCGGGAATGGGCGCGTACGCCGGCACGCCGCCGCTCGGAGATCCTGCACCGCGCGTTCGACCTGATGATGCGCGACCAGGAGGAACTGGCCGGCCTCATCGTCTCGGAGAACGGCAAGTCGGCGGCCGACGCCAGGGGCGAGGTCGCCTACGCGGCCGAGTTCTTCCGCTGGTACGCCGAAGAGGCCGTGCGTCCCGCCGGCGGCTACGGCCCGTCCCCGGCGGGCGGCACCCGTACGGTGGTGACGCAGCGCCCGGTCGGCATCGCCGCGCTCGTGACCCCCTGGAACTTCCCCGCGGCGATGGCCACCCGCAAGATCGGGCCGGCGCTGGCGGCGGGCTGCACCGTCGTCCTCAAACCCGCCGCCGAGACGCCGCTGACCGCCCTCGCGATCGGGCGCCTGCTCTCCGAGGCCGGTGTCCCCGACGGCGTGGTGAACGTCGTGACCACCACCGACGCCGCCGCGGTCGTGACGACCTGGCTCGAGGACCCCCGCGTGCGCAAGCTCTCCTTCACGGGTTCGACGCAGGTCGGGCGCGTGCTGCTGCACCAGGCGGCCGACCGGGTGGTGAACGCCTCGATGGAGCTCGGCGGCAACGCGCCGTTCGTGGTGACCGCGGACGCCGACGTCGACGCCGCCGTCTCCGGCGCGATGGTCGCGAAGTTCCGTAACGGCGGGCAGGCCTGCACCGCGGCCAACCGGTTCTACGTCCATGCCGACGTGGCCGAGGAGTTCCTGACCCGGCTGGGCGAGCGGGTCGCGGCGCTGAAGGTCGGACCGTCCTCGGACCCGCGGACGGAGATCGGCCCGCTGATCAGCGCCAAGGCCGTCGACGGCGTCACGGCGCTCGTCGAGTCCGCGCTCGCCGTCGGCGCACGGGTCGTGGCGCGCGCCGAGCCTCCCGCCGAGGACAAGGGCCACTTCTTCCCGCCGATGCTGCTCGCCGACGTTCCCGCCGACGCCGAGATCGTCCAGCAGGAGATCTTCGGCCCCGTCGCGCCCGTGGTGACCTGGGACGACGAGGAGGAACTGCTGCGGATGGTCAACGAGTCCGAGATGGGCCTGGCCGCCTATGTCTACGCCGGTGACCTGCGGCACGCCGTACGGCTCGGTGAGGCGTTCGACGCGGGCATGGTCGGCGTCAACCGCGGCCTCGTCTCCGATCCGTCCGCGCCGTTCGGCGGCGTCAAACAGAGCGGCCTCGGCCGCGAGGGCGCCCGCGACGGCCTGCGGGAGTTCACCGAGACGCAGTACATGTCGGTCGACTGGCCCGACGCCTGACCCCGGACCGCGCCGGCCACGGTCGGCGCGGTCGATCCTGCCCGCCGAGCAGGCGAAGCCATCCCGAGCACGATCTGACCGACGGCGACGAGATCCGCATCGGGGAGACCGTCTTCCGTGTCGCGATCGACGCTCGCGCCCGGGACGGCGGAACCCGCCGACGCCCTGTGTGACCGGGACGTGGACGACGAGGTCGGGGAACGCGCCGGAGAGTACGTGTGCGCGCTTTCTCCGATCAGCGGCTACGGTTTGCGCGCGACGCCGCAGAACTCGTCCACCTCGCGCTGCTCGATGGCGCCCGGGTCCGGGCGCCATCGCGTACAGGAGACCAGTCCCGGCTCCAGCAGGTGAAGACCGTCGAAGAACCGGGCGATCTCGGCACCGCTGCGTAGGGTCATCGGCGGGCTCACGGCCTTGTTCCGCAGCCGTACGACCTCCTCGGTCGCCTCACCGTAGACCTCGCTGGTGCTGTGCGCGATGACCAGGAAGCTGCCCGAGGGCGCGGCGTCCATCAGGTGGTTCACGACCGCGTATGCCTTCGCGGTATCGGGAACGTAGATCAGCACGCCCAGCAGCATGATCGCCACCGGCCGGTCGAAGTCCAGCGTGCGCGCGGCCCCGCGCAAGATCTCCTCCGGCTCGCGCAGGTCCGTGTCGAGATAATCGGTGGCGCCCTCCGGCGTGCCGACGAGCACGGCGCGGGCATGCGACAGGACCAGCGGGTCGTTGTCGGCATAGACGATGCGCGCCTCGGGTGCGAGCGCCTGCGCGACCTGGTGGGTGTTGTCGGCGGTGGGCAGGCCGGTCCCGATGTCCAGGAACTGGCGGATGCCCTCCTCGACGACGAGGTGCCGTACGGCGCGCCCGAGGAAGGCGCGGTCGGCGCGGGCGAGGCGGACGATGTCCGGATACATCTGCGCCATCCGGTCCCCGACCTCACGGTCGACAGCGAAGTTGTCCTTACCGCCGAGCCAGTAGTTCCAGATCCGGGGAGCGTGCGGAACCGAGCTGTTGATCTTTGCCGACACGGGGTTCCCGCCCGCCGAACCGTCGTCATCCGGAGCCAGGGCGTCCCTCATCGGTCCATACCTCTCGGCTCGTCCTTCTCACGCCCGGCGCCGGCGTGGCGCGCATCCGCGTTGTATCCGTGGCCAGCGTCCCACCCGGCCGTCGTACGATCCACGGTTCCCGATCATTCCACGTGGCGCGGGATCCGTGCCTCGCCCTGAGGTATCCAGCCGCCAGGCCTGCCACGGGAAACGGCGCCTGCCACGGGAAACGGCGACCACTCTTCATCGTTGGCGCAGCCAAAGAACCTGTGCGCCATTGGTGGCAGCACGCCCAGCACACGACCACCGACCTTCTGGTGGACGTCGACGGTGACCAGGCGGCCGCCTCGGCGAACTCGCTCGTGTACCACTACCGCGACGGCCGGGCACCCCACTTCACCGGCGGCCTGCGACTGGCCGGCACCGCAGTGCGGACGCCGGCGGGCCGGCGCCTCCGCGAAGTGCGGATCACGCCCGCCTGGACCCGCGAGAACTGAGCTCTTTCCGGGAGGCCATGGACGCCGGCCCGCGCCGTCGTTGGACTCAGCTCGTGGCAGGGACGTCGGTCATGCGCGCGTCGTAGCCGGTTTCGGGGTTGACGACGCGGCCGGCGGCCCACCAGTTCTCGCGGGCTGTTTCGAAGACCGCGATCATGACGTCCTCTTCGGGAACGTCGGCGAACAACCGGAGGTTGTCGACGATCGCTCGGAACAGTTCGTTCTTCTGCTCGGCTGTGCGCTGGTTGAAGGACAACTGGATGAACATGGTGCGCTCGCTGCGCGGCAGGCCGAACACGATCGGCTGCATGTGGAAGTTGTCGGGCGTGACCTCGTGGAAAACGTGGAACTGGTCGTCCTCGGGGATCTTCAGGACATCGACCATGGCCTTGTGGAGGGCGGCGGAGACGTTGCGGCGATACTCGGGGGTGGTTCCCTGGCGCAGGTAGACGTTGATCAGCGGCATTGTCGTTCCCTATCTGATGTGTTTTCGGAGTTGGGGTCAGGTGGCGGGTGCCGCAGTGCGGTGCCGGCCGTCCAACCCTGCAGTTCCGTTGGTGACGTGCTCGTTCATGCCCTTCACGCTAGGAGTCCCATAGCCATTCCGCCAGCGAATGCTCCGCATAGTGGATATGCTGATTACTCATGGACTTCACGGTGGTCGGGCTTCGGGTGCTGCGCGAGGTGGCCGAGCGGGGCACCTTCACTGCCGCCGCCCAGGCGCTGGGCTACACCCAATCGGCCATCTCCCGGCAGGTGGCCGGCCTGGAGCAGGCCACCGGTGTCCGGCTGTTCGACCGCTATCCAGGCGGCGTGCGACTGACCACCGCGGGCCGGACTCTGCTGCACCACGCCGTGACCGCGCTGGACGCGTTGGACGCGGTCGACCGGGAACTGCGCGGCGCGGAAGACGACACCGGCCATGTACGGCTCGGCTTCTTCCCCACCGCCGGGGCGGTCCTCGTGGCCCGCGCCCTGGCGACCCTGCGCCGGCAACGCCCCCGCATCCAGGTCACCACCCGGGAGGCAAGCACCCCATCGCTGGTTCGGGCACTGCGCGCCGGCACTCTCGACCTCGCCCTGCTGTCCTCCCGGCCACCGCACCGCTCACCCGACACCGACGATCCGCCCCTGCATACCGAGCCGCTGCTAGAAGACCGACTGGTCCTGGCGGTGCCGGCCGGCGGCCGGTTCGCTGACCGCGCCAGCGTCACCGCCCAGCACATCGCCGGCGAGACGTGGATCGCCAGCCCGGCCAGCACCGACGAGCCCCGGCTCGGCATCTGGCCGGGACTGCCCGGACGGCCCCGCATCCACCACGCCACCCGCGACTGGCTGACCAAACTGCACCTGGTCGCAGCCGGAACCGGCGTCACCACCGTCCCCGCCACACTGCTGTCCGCGATCCCGCCCGGAGTCCGCCTCATCACCATCGAGGACCTTCCCGAGGAACGACGCCGCGTCAGCCTCGTTCGCCTGCCGGGCCCCACCACGCCGCCGGCAGACGCACTCGTCCACGTCCTCCGCCAACACGCCGCCGACCTGGCCGAATACGACCACCCGCCTACCGGACCAGCGGGCCGGTAACAGCCGCCGGCGCTGGTCGAACAGATCCGGGTCATCCACGCCGCTCATGACGGGACGTACGGGTCGCCGCGTATCGCGGTCGAACTGCGCGATACCGGCCAGAGGGTGAACCACAAGCGCATCGAACGGGTCATGCGGATCTTCGGGATCACCGGGGTGCACCTGCGCCGCAAGGTCCGCACCACGGTGCCCGAGCCGTCGCACCAAGCGGTGCCGGATCTGATCAAGCGGGACTTCACCGCTGCGGCGCCGAACCAGCGGTACGTCGGCGACATCACCTATCTCCCGGTCGGTGACGGGCGGTTCCTCTACCTGGCCACCGTGATCGACCTGTGCTCGCGTCGCCTGGCCGGCTGGTCGATCGCCGATCACATGCGCACCGAGCTGGTGATCGACGCGTTGGATGCCGCGGCCCGCATTCGGGGCGGGCGGCTGGACGGCGTGGTCTTTCACTCCGATCACGGGGCGCAATACACCTCGGCCGACTTCGCCGCCGCGTGCGGGCGGCTCGGCGTCCTCCAGTCGATGGGCGCGGTGGGCACCAGCGCCGACAACGCCGCCGCCGAGGCCTTCAACGCCAGCCTGAAACGAGAGACCCTGCAAGGCCGGAAATGCTGGTCAACGGCCCGCGAGGCGCGACTGGCGGTGTTTCGGTGGGTCACGCGATACAACACGACCCGCCGGCACTCCGCCCTTGGCCAGATCAGCCCGATCGACTACGAACGACTGTCCTATACGGTGACACAAGCCGCATAACAGCCGGTGTCCACACTTCGGGGGGAACCCCCGATCCTGCAGATGGTCGATCGGGCGATACAGGTCGGGTACATGGCGGCGTTGAAGGACATCCAAAACGGAACCTTCGACGACGACATCCTGCAGTGGCGCCCGGACCTCGCCGAGGACTGACCGCGGTGGGCTGGTCTTGAGACGAACGAAGGGGCAGCAGTCCGAGACTGTTGCCCCTTCGTTCGTACGGCGATCCGTCGCACCGCGGTGGTGTCGCCGGCGTGCGACGAAAGCCGCGTCAGGCGTCCACGTCGGCCTCGGCGGCGGCGACCACCCGATCGGTGAGCGTGCGCAGCCGGTCGGCGGCCTGGCGGAGCCGGTCGGCTTCGGCAGTCAGTTCTTCGTGGGCCGGATTGTCGTAGCCGGTGTATCCGGCGACCTCACGAAGCTGTCCGGCCAGGCCGGTGGTTCAGCAGCCACGAAGCCAGACCGCATTCGACCATTGGTTAAATTCGTGCCCGGCGATGTTGGCCTGGTAGAGATCGGCGACGTACCAGTGGTTACCGCGTGCGCACTTCGCGGAGACCGTCCTGCCGGTGAACTTGCTCCAGTAGGTACCGCCATGTGCGACCTGCCTGTACTCGCCGTTGCTGTATCGGTACAGATAGATAACTGACCATCCGGCCCAGTGGCAGGTGTTCCACCCGTAGGTGGACGCCTGGCCGGCACCCGACCACGGCCGGTCCACACCGGAGGAGCAACGCATGGCCGTGACCGCCGACGGGGTCTCCGCCGGAGCGGCACTCGTGACGCGCGGTGCCGGCAGTTCAGCGGCGTCGGCGGTTCCGGCGAATGTTGGGCCGATGCCGATGCCGATCGTGACACCGCTGGCCACAAGCGTCGCCGTGAAGAGAGCGATGCGCTTTTGGGTGGTGTTCATGGTGGAGATACCTTTCCTTTCGTGATGGCGGCCTCACGCCGTGGCACTTGTGGCGTTTTTGGGATTGGTAGTACGCGACTTCAGGTCGACTGAACTCGCGCTGGCGGGACTTTCAACAACCCCGCCTAGGACGGCCAGTGCTATAGCGATTGTGAGACACATCTTGGTTGCCCTGCTGGGCATAGATCCCTCTCCTTCAGCTACTTGGTGGCAGCGGGCTGTGCGCCCGCCTCGTGTCGAACTCGCCGGCCCCTGATCCACCGGGGAAGTCGAGTTTCCGGTTCAAGCGCTATTTCTAAGCGAGCTGATCCATGCCTGTCCCGTGCCCAAGTGCAGGGACCTGGCTGCGGGGGCGCAGGTGCGCACTACCGCGCAGGTGCGCGCCTGTACGTCCGGGGGGAGCCGGTGGAGTATGTGTGGCGTGAGCAGTACGCAGACGTTGAAGCAGCAGCTTCCCCCTCCCTACAATCAGGATCTCTCGCAGGTGTTGCGCCGGCTGGACCGGCGCACTCCGTTCAGCCGTAACAGGCTCGCTAATGATCCGGTGACCGCCGCCTACCTGGCAGCGGGCATGCGTCTGATCGAGCGCTACCTCGGTCCAGCAGCTCAACGGGCATACAGCGACCCGGAAGACCCGAACTCCCTCGAACGCCCGACACTGAGTTTTCTCTCGCAGCGCGCGGTGGCCGCCGAGGTCGCCAACAATCCCGACCCGTTTCCCCAGATCGGCACCGTCTCGACGCTGAGGTCCACCTGGAAGTCTCACTCGGACTTCATCGCCGATCTTCTGCGATTCGGCCTGTGGACGGGCTATCACGAGAATCATTGCGTCACCACAGAATGCATCGACGTCATCGAACAAATCATCGACGGACCACACTTCGTCCGCGCCGTTCACCGTCTGAGCTACTGGGACCTGACAACCCTGATCGACAGACCGAGGTTCCGGCTCGAACTCATCGCTACCGCAGCAGCCGAGGGTGATGAGGTGATCCAGAACGCCATGGCCGAGAACTATCAGGAGCTCCTGGCGCAATGGAAAGAGGTCTTCGCGGAAACACTTTCGGCCCGGGGCCTGCGCCTACGCGGCGGGGTCACCTTGGACGACCTCGTCAGCATCATGGCGGCCGTGACCGAAGGAATCGCCTTCAGAGCTCTGGCAGACCCGCATTCCGGCGTCATCGACCACGCCAGACAGCGCTCGCTGCTCGGCACGGCATCCCTGGCGTTGATCCGAGGATGCGTCGAACGAACCGACGACACCGACGGGCTCAGTCTCGAACAGGCCGTCACCGCGATGATCTATGACCTTCCGAACCTCACGGCAGAGTATGAGCAGTGCACCGACCCCGCTCCTGTGAATACACGGCCGCCAGCATCGGAACGAAAAGTCACGCCCACGTCAGCCGGGACAACCAGCTAACGAGACTTTTCGTTCCGATGCTGGTCGACCCCCGAGGTAGCGCGGATCCGGGGCAATCATCACGTCTTACGTCACGCGGACGGACGCACGGTCGTCGTGCCGGTGCATCCCGGCCGCGACGTGCCGCCGGGCACGCTACGCGGCGTGCTGCGCATCATCGACATGACCGTCGACGAGTTGAACGACCTGCTCTGAGGGGCGGTAGCGGGTAGCGGCGTCGGCTTCCCGCGCTCGGCGCCGCCCGTACGACCGCCGGCAGGCCACACCGTGGGCGTCAGCAGTCGACCAGTTCGGGTTTCTGGTTGAGGATCTGGGCGCGGGCGGTGATGAACTGCCGGTACGCGCGGTCGGCGCCGGCGCCAGGTCAGATCTCTGTGCATCTCCTCGTAGTCAGGTGGGCAGCCGAAGGTACGGAGCGACGCTGCGAAGCTTCTCGCGCGTCTCCTCGTACTCTCGCTCAGGAGTGGATTGCCGCATCACCCCCGCTCCCGCGCGCAGCCACGTCGCGTCGCCGTGCCGGAAAATGGTGCGCAACACGAGCGCGGCATCAAGGGCGCCATGGGTGTCCGCGGTCAGCACGGCTCCCCCGTAGAGGCCGCGGGTTCCGGACTCGTGCCGGGTGAGGGCGGCGAGTGCGGCGGCTTTGGGGACGCCGGTGGCGGTGATGGCCGGGAAGAGCACGCCGAACGCCGACCATGGCCCGACGCCGTCACGTAGGTGTCCCGCGACCCTGGAGGCCAGGTGCTGCACCGAGCCGCGTTCTTTCACGGTCATGAACTCCTCGACCGCGACGGAGCCGGGCCGGCAGATCGCTTGCAGTTCTTCGCAGGCCAGCCGTACGGAGATGGCGTGCTCGTGCACCTCCTTGGAATCCGCGAGGAGTTCGGCGCGCAGCCGCCGATCGTGATCGGGGCCGAGACCCAACGCCCTGGTGCCGGCGAGCGGCTGGGTGGACACGCGGCCGTCCGATTCTATCTGCGCGACGGTCTCCGGGCTGAATCCGGCTGCCCGCCAGCCGCCCAGGTCGAGGAGGAACGACCTCGCCGGAGTGTTGCCTCGGCGGCCGGCGAGGTAGGAGGCCGGCAGATCCGGACGTATCCCGTCGGGCAGCGGGATGGCGCGGGAGAGGACGGCCTTGTCGATCCGTCCGGCCTCGATGTCGGCGATCGTGTCCGACACGCCCTTCATGTAGGCGTCGCCGCCCTTGCCCAGGACGGCTTCGACATCGTCCACCGGACGTGTGCGGGCGAGCGGATCGGCCTGCGGCACGCTGCGGAGCAACGGGGCGACCTTGGCGGTCCACGTGTCGTCGACCGCGCGCAGTTCGGCCTTCCCGGGGGTGAGGACGGCTTCCACACAGGGCACGAGCAAGTGGAGCAGTGGTTGCGTACCCGCGTACGGCCGGTCGCCGTGCAGTAGATGGGCGAGCTCGAAGGCGGCCCAGCCGAAGACCCGCCGTCCGTCGGGATGGACATGGCCGAGGGCCGTGAGCGCCGCAGCGATCTGGTCGAGCGGATCGCCATCGGTCGCGACGGTCCATTCCCGTCCGGCGACACGGGCGGTGACCGATGCCGTATCCGCGGTGAGGGTGACCGCCGCCCCTGCGGCGAAGTGCCAGACTTCGTCGCGCTCGTAGATGACGTACTGGTCGCCGAGCCCGGCGGACAGGTGCACGGCGGTGCGGGCCGGATCGTCGGGTGCGTCGAGAACCTCCTCGTGACGTACGGCGGGAACCTGATGTGCCCAGTCCTGCCAGGGCGCTGCGGCCTGGTCGGTCATTGTCAGCCTCTTTCCGGAACATGATCTTGCTGAAGAGACCGGCTCTGCCGGCCGGGCGTCTTCACCGGGCAGCCAGGCGCCAGCCTTCGGCGCGCGTGCGCTCCCGCCAGAAGTCCGAATAGGTGCCACCGGCGTCGACGAGTTCGCTGTGCGTGCCCTGCTCACTGATCCGGCCGCCCTCCAAGACCAGGATCTGGTCCGCGGCCAGCACGGTCCGTAGCCGATGCGCGATGACCAGAAGCGACCTCTCCACCGCCAGCTCGGCGATCGCCGATTCCAGGATCGCTTCGTTCTCGGGGTCGAGAGCGGCGGTCGCCTCGTCGAGGACCAGGATCGGAGCGTCCTTCAGGAGCGCACGGGCGATGGAGATGCGCTGGCGCTGGCCGCCGGACAACGCGGTTCCGCGCTCACCGACACGGGTCGCCCAGCCGAGTTCGGCTGCTCGCATGCCGGTGAACCAGCCGACCGGGAGGTCCAGGGCTTTGTCGGCCAGCCGCCGGTGCAGGACTCGGGAGATACGTGAGCCGACGGTGAACCCCTGGCTCAGGCACAGGGCCTGGACCACGGCGTAGCCGAGCGAGCAGCCCGCGAAGGCCACGAGCCAGGGCCAGGCATGTCCGGGTCCCCGGCTGAGAAGCGTCCGCAGGAGCGGCACGAGCAGGGCGAAGGCCACGCCCTGCAGGACGGCGGCGCCGACCATCAGCGCGAGCAGACGCTTGAGAGGGCCGGAGCCCTCCCGTCCCAGGACGTGGAACAGGTGGCGGATCATCGGTGCGTGCCCTTCGGGGTGAGGTCCGGACGGCTCGTGTCGCGCGAGGCGGTCGGCGCGGTGAGGTCGACGGAGGCGTCCAGGCCTTGGGAGTGCCACATGCGCGCGTAGCGCCCCGCGGCGGCCAGGAGTTCCTCATGGCGGCCCTGCTCGGCGATCCGCCCGCCGTCCAGGACGACGATGCGGTCTGCGGAGCGGACGGTCGCCAGCCGGTGCGCGATGACCAGCAACGTACGGCCGAAGGCGAGAGATGACAGGGCGTCCTGGATCAGCGACTCCGACCGCGGATCCGCGAACGCCGTGGCTTCGTCCAGGACGACGATCGGTGTGTCGGCGAGCAACGCCCGGGCGATGGACAGGCGCTGGGCCTCACCGCCGGACAGCACGACGTCGGTACCGACGACCGTGGCGTATCCCTTCGGCAGCGCGGTGATCCGGTCGTGGATCTGCGCCGCGCGTGCGGCCCGCTCCACCTCTTCATCGGTGGCCTCCGGGCGGCCCAGCCGCACGTTGTCGGCGACGGTGGCCCGCAGCAGCCGCACGTCCTGGAGGACGAAACCGACGTGACGGTACAGATCCGCGGCCGGGATCGCCCGTACGTCGGCCTCGCCGATGGTGACCGTACCGGCGGTGACGTCGTGGAAGCGGAGCAGCAGCGCGGCCAGCGTCGACTTACCGGACCCGGACGGTCCCACCAGAGCGGTGACCGTTCCCGGCTCCAGGTCCAGATCGATGTCCTTCAGCACATTGGTGCTTCCGTCGTAGGAGAACGACACTCCGCGCATCGACACCCGAGCATCGGCGGGGGCCGCGGGGACGGCCGGCTCCGGCAGCACCGGGGCGTCGAGCAGAGCGGTGATCCGGGCGGCCGCCGCCTGACCGGTCCGGATCTGCTGCATGCGAGCGCCGATCAGTCCCATCGGCGCGCTGACGACCGGGCCGAGGAGCACGAAGGGCACCAGGTCGACGACGGGCGTCCATCCGGCCCCGGCGAAGACGACCCCGGCCGTCACCAGGACGAGCAGCACGACCACTGGGGTGACCACGAGCAAGGCAGCGGTCGATGGGATCAGCGTGGCGCGTACCCAGCCGGTGAAGAAGTCCGAGAAACCATCGGTCGCCGCCAGGAACCGGGCGTGCGCTCTCCGGCCGCGGCCGGACCAGATGCGCCCAATGCCGCGCGTCGCGCTGGTGCTCCTCGCCCAGGGCGACGACGCGGCCACCTGCCGACAAAGGTGCGAACAGATCGTAGGTGGCCATGTCGAAGTCGAGCGGGGCCAGAGCCAGCGTGCCGTCGTCCGGCCCGATGCCGAACAGGTCGCCCACCGCGTCGATGGTGTTCACGACCGCGCGGTGCGGCACCTCGACGCCTTTGGGCCGGCCGGTGGAACCCGAGGTGAAGAGCAGATAGGCCGGGCACTCGGGCGCGGGACGGACGACCGTCGCCGGCTGCTCGAACCGGGCCTCAGCCAGGCGGAGTACCGTCACCCCCGGGAGCCGTCCGGTCAGATCTACGTGCGCGTCGTCGGTGAGCACGATGGTGGCTCCGGCGGTGCGGTGAATGTCGGCCCGTCGGACGGGAGGCTGCTCCGTGCCCACAGGCACGTAGGCGGCGCCGACGGCGAGCACGCCGAGGACCGCGGTGATCTGGTCGGCGCCCCTGGGCAGGGTGACGGCGACCGCGTCTCCTTGGTGTACGCCATGGCGGTGCAGCAGTGCCGCGACCCTTCGGGCGTCCAGGGCGAGTTGTCCGTAGCTCAGCTCCGTACCGTCCTCGCGGATCACCGCCACGCGCTCCGGGTGACGTTCGGCCATGTCGAAGAAGCGCGTGTGCAGCGCATCGCGTGAGGCGGGCGCGGGCGGGAGCGCGGCGCGCGTACGCCGGGCGAGTTGCTCGGCGGGCAGCAGCGCTCCGACCGGACGTAGCCAGGCGGCGTCCGTGCGGACCAGGTCGGTCACCAGACGCCGGTAGGCGGCGAAAGCGTCGGTCAGCGCTCCGGGAGCGAACACGCCCTCGCGAACGTCCCAGTTGAGCAGCAGGCCACCGTCGAGTTCGGTGACCTGGGCGTCCAGGGCGACCTGGGGCCCTTGAGAGATGATCCACACCGGACGGCCGAAGCACGCCTGGACCTCTGACTCGTAGATCTCGCCGAGGCCGATGGCGCTGGTGTAGACGACGGGCGCGAGCACCGGGCCGCCTCGGTGCCGGGCGAGGTCCCGGAGCACCTCGACGCCCCCGTACGCTCCGTGGGCGACGGCCGCCCGCAGGCGCGCCTGGAGCTGCCGGGCCTGCTCGACGACCGGCAGGTCGGCGCGCAGGTCCGCGTCCAGCATGATCGAGCTGCTGAAGTCGCCGACCAACTGCGCGACGTCGGATGTGATCATCTCCCGGTCGAAGAGCGGAAGGTTGAGCAGGAATCGCTGGGTGCCGCTCCATGCCGCGACGACTTCGGCGAAGGCGGTGGCAAGGAGCGCGGCCGGCGTGATGCCGTGGCGGCGGGAACGCTCGATCAGGGCCGCCTTGGCCTCCGGGTCGAGCCAATGGTGCAGGCGTCCGGTGCGGGTGAGCGCGGTGTCGGCCGCCGAGACGGGTCGCAGCAGGTCCACCGTGGTGGGCAGCTGGGGCGGCCCAGGAAGATCGGGTATCCGCTCGTGCCACCAGCGCGCGGACTCCTCACGCTCGGGTTGGCGGCGGCGGGCGCGCTCGGCCAGGTAGCGGCGGTAGCTCAGGCCGATCGGAGGCAGCGGTTCGCCCGGCTCTTCGTACAGCCAGCGCAGGTCCGACAGCAGGTTGCGCAGGCTGAGCGCGTCGCCGGCGATCATGTCCAGGTCCAGGTGCAGGCGTGTCCTGCCCTCGGGCAGCAGGGACAGCGCGACCCGGATCACCTCGCCCGTGGCGACGTTCATCCGGGCGTGGGTGTATCGCTCACGCAGGTCGTCCAGCACCGCGTCGACTTCTTCGGCGGACCGGTCGCGCAGGTCATGGACGGTCAGGCGGGGACCGGTGGCCACGTGATGCTGGCGGCCCTCGTCGTCGATGCGCACCCGCAACATGCCGTGGCGGGCCGTCAGAGCCTCCAGCGCCTCCCCGAGCCGCCGGGGATCCAGGTCGTGGCCGTCGAGTTCGGTGTAGAAGTGCGCGGCGACGCCGCCGAGCGGCTGACCGTCCTGCCGGCCGACCCAGTAGGCGTGCTGCATCGTCGCCAACGGGTACGGCGCGTCCTCCTCGTCAGGCCTCGCGGACACCGGTGCCGGCCGGTGCGGCGGGACGGGCGACACCGGCTCCGTGCCCGTGCTCTTGGAGATCAGGGCGACCCAGGTGTCCAGGACCGGATCCTCGGAGAGGTCCTGGAAGCTCACCGACCAGCCGCGGCGGCGCCAGGCACTGACCAGCGACATCAACCGCAACGAGTCGAGGCCGACTTCGAACAGGTCGCGCCCGTCGTCGACCTCGTCGACGGGGATCTCCAACGCCCGGGCCACGTCCTCGCGCACCTCACGGGCCGTCGGGACGGACGGGCGTGCGACCGGCGGCCCACCGGCCGGAATCCTGGACGGCGGACTCGTCGCCGACGCTGCGTCCTCCGAGATCGATCCACCACCGAGCTGTTCATCGCGCACGGACACAGATCCCCTTCCGTCGTACTCCTCGGTGCTTCGCAGGGCCGGACCGGCGGAGGCCTCCGACCGCGGCGGCCGGGTGGCAGGCGTCAGCCGCCGGCTCCTGTCCGCGCCAGGACCGCGTCGTCCGTTGGCGGGATGTCACACTTATCGGTAACGATTATCATTAACGTCGATCAGTATGCACATGATCCAGTCCCGCGCCAACCCCCGGCACCGGCCGGAGGCGACGCCGAGAGGAAGCCGTTGTCGTGAAAGCTCATCCGACGTGGTCCGACACCGATGCCGAGCGGTACCGGCGGGCCGGGTACTGGAGTGGCCGGACGTTCGGCTCGTACCTGCGCTCGTGGGCCGAGGCGCGACCGGAACGCGTCGCCCTGGTCGACGGGGACCGCAGTTGGACCTACGCCGAACTCGACACGGCGGCCGATCGCTTGGCCCTGGGATTCCGGCGGCTGGGCATCGAGCGCGGGGACCGGGTTGTGGTCCAACTGCCCAACCGGGCCGAGTTCGTGCTGGCCTGGTTCGGCCTCCAGCGCATCGGCGCGGTGCCCGTGCACGCGATGCCAGGGCACCGCCGGACCGAGATCGAACACATGGTGCGGGTCAGCGATGCGGCGGCGTACATCATCCCAGGCCGGCACGCCCGCTTCGACTACCGCGAACTCGCCCGGGAACTGGTCGACGACATGGCGAAGGAGACGGCGGGCGCGCCGCTGCGCCATGTGGTGGTCTGCGGCGATCCGGGCGCCCATCGCGACTTCACCCGGCTGGAGGACCTGTACGACCGCACCGCTCCGCCGTCCACCGGACCGACCAGCGGCTCGACCCCACGGCATGCCGACGGGGACGGTGCGGAGTCCTCAGACCTGGCGCTGCTTCTGCTGTCGGGCGGTACGACCGGCCTACCCAAGCTGGTCCAGCGGACCCACGACGACTACGCCTACAACGCACGGGCCGCGGCGGACATCTGCACCCTGGACGAAGACTCGGTCTACCTGGCAGTTCTCCCCATCGCGTTCAACTTCACGCTCGCCTGCCCCGGCGTGCTGGGCACGCTCATGTCCGGCGGTACGGTCGTCGCCTGCCCCGACCCGAGCCCGCAGACCGCTCTCCGCCTCATCGACGAGAGGCGCGTGACCATCACGTCACTGAGCCCACCGCTGGTTCCGTACTGGCTGGACGAGGCGGAGCACGGCCACTACCGGCTCGACAGCCTGCGGATACTCCAGGTCGGTGGGGCCAGGCTCGCCGACGAGATGGCCCGCAGGATCGGGCCCGCGCTCGGCGCCCAGGTCCAGCAGGTGTTCGGCATGGCCGAAGGCCTGATCAACCTCACCCGCCTCGACGACCCCGAAGACCTGATATGCACGACACAGGGCCGGCCGATCTCCCCGGATGACGAAATCCTCATCGTGGACGCGGATGGCCGACCGGTGACCGACGGCGAACCCGGGGAACTGCTCACCCGCGGCCCCTATACGCCGCGCGGCTACTACCGGGCCGAGGCACACAACCGGATCGCCTTCACCGCGGATGGCTTCTACCGCACCGGGGACCTCGTCCGCCGGACGCCGTCGGGAAACCTGGAAGTCGTCGGACGGATCAAGGACCAGATCAACCGTGGCGGAGAGAAGATCGCCGCCACCGAGGTGGAGGAGCACCTCCTCACCCATCCGGCCGTCACCGCAGCGGCGTTGGTCGGCGCCCCGGACGCCCAATGGGGCGAACGGCCGGTGGCCTTCCTGGTCTGCCAGGGCCAGGCGCCCAGCACTCGGGAACTGGCCTCTTTCCTGAAACAGCGCGGACTGGCTGCCTACAAGACCCCCGACGACGTGATCGCAGTCGACCGACTACCGCTGACAGCGGTCGGCAAGATCGACAAGAACGCCTTGCTCCAGCGGTTGCCCCGGCTCTGAGCGAATGGTGACCGACCACGAGGACGCGGACGTTGACGGTGCGGCCTCCTCAGAGGACGACGAAGGTGAGGCCGCGTTGTTTCAGCGCGGGGATGACCGTCCGCAGCGCCCGGATCGTCTCCGAACGGTCGCCGCCGCCGTCGTGGCAGAGCAGGATGTCGCCCGCCTGGGCGCGCAGCAGCCGGTCTGTGATCGTCGTGGTGCCGGGGCGTGCCCAGTCGCGTGGGTCGACCTGCCAGTCGATGCAGATCATGGAATGCTCGGCGGCGACGTCGAGGATCCGCTGCGACCAGGCGCCGCCCGGGGAACGGAAGAACTTCGGCGCGACTCCGGAGATCTGGGCGATCCGGTCGTGGCCACCGCCGATCTCCTCACGGACCCGGGCGTCCGTGAGCGCGGGGAGGTTCAACGGGTGCGTCACCGTGTGGTCGGACACCTGATGTCCGGCCGCAACGATCCGCCGGACCAGCCGCGGGTATTCGGTGACCTGCACGCCGATGAGTGAGAACGTCGCCGGAACGTCCAGTTCGGCCAGCAGGTCCAGCATCATCGGTGTCCACTCCGGATGCGGGCCGTCGTCGATGGTCAACGCCACCGCGTTGGGCGGCGCCGCCGGTTGGAGATCGTGCAGGCTGTGGATCGGCCGGCGCAGCGCCTGCAGCGGCCGTCCGTGGGCATAGCCGGCCCCCACCTCCATTCAGCTAGGACTCTCGGGTCAATTGAGAAGTTCGGATCCTGGTTCGCGGTCTCGGTCCCTGAAACGGGCGCGGAGGTGAGGGAGGACCTCGGCGCCGAGCCGGGCGATGTTCTCCCGGGTCCGGCGCGGGGATCCGGCGCCCTCCACCATGAGGATCAGGTGGCGGTCCCAGTGCGCTCCACCGTCGCCGCCATGGTCTCCACGCAGTCTTCGGCGGTGCCGACCGGGTGGATGCGGCACAGCAGTTCGGCGTACGCGTCCGGGTCGCGCGGGGTGTGGGGCCGGTCGTCGACCGGCACGTACCCGGCCAGCCCCGGCCGCAGCCAGCGTGGCAGCTCCGCGCGTAGTAGTCCCTGTGCCTCGGCCCGGGTGTCGGCGACGTAGGCCATGACGGCGGCCACGTGCTCCGCGCGTGTGTTCGGGGCCGTGGCGGTGTACGCGTCGACCATCCGCCGCCTGCCCTCGTCGTCGATGTGCATGCCGAGCAGCATCGGCAGGCCGCGTTCGGCGGCCAGCGCGGCGGTGCCGGCCGAGGTGCAGGCGACCACGACCGGCGGGGACGGGCGGGTGCGCGGGCGCGGCACCATTGGCACCTCGCGGAAGCCGAAGGTCGGCCCGGTCGCCGAAAGCCGGGGACGGGTCAGTCCGGCCAGCAGCAGATCGAGGCTCTCGGCGAAACCGGACTCGTACCGCGTGAGCCCGGTCCCGAACACCTCAAGGTCCACCCACGGGCCGCCCCGCCCGACCCCGAGCCGGAACCGGCCACCGGACACCTGGTCCAACAGCGCGGTCTGCTCTGCGAGTGCGACCGGGTGGGCGGTGGACAACACGCTCACTGCCGTCCCGACCGCGATCCGTTCCGTACGGCCCAGGACATAGGACGCGAGCGTGACCGCCGACGGACAGGTGCCGTACGACATGAAGTGATGCTCGGCGAACCACACGTCGTCGAACCCCGCCTGCTCGGCGGCGACGGCCGCCTCGACCGTGGCGGTCAGCACTTCACCGTCGCTCTGACCGGGGAACTGCGCCGCCAGTAGGAACGCACCCACCCGCATTCCCATACTCTGCCGGAAATCGGCGCGGCTGGGGACAGATGGGCTAGCGATGTTCGATGTTCAGTGCTCGTCCCAATGATCTCCGTGGGCGGCATGCCGGCATCCATCATGGACATAGTCGATGTGATCGCCGTGCGGCACGCTCACATGTCCGCAGCCCTCACCGTGCCGATGTGGATGGTCATCATGCTGGAGATGGCCGGTGGGTTCGCATTCGTCGACGTGTCCGTCGTGCGGTCGGTGCAGATGCCCGTCGTGGGCATAGTCGACATGGTCGCCGTGCGGCACGGCGACATGCCCGCATCCCTGCCCGTGGGCATGGGTGTGGCCGGTGTGCTGTCGGTGCTCTGTCATCGCTGTCATCAGTAGATACCCCCTCGGTCTCCTCCTTTCCCGGTGGTGACCCCGGTGAAGAGTGCCGACTGCGCGGGTGCCCGTACGGCAGGCGGGGATCACCGCGTCATTCGTAGGGGTCGGCGGGTCGGGCGATGCGCTCCAGGCCGGTGGCCGTGAGCTGAGGAAAGGCGATGTCGTCGATGCTCGCCCAGAGCGGCGACCAGGTGCCGGTGACCCGTATCCACGTGCCGGTGGGCGGTGCGGGCGTGTTCTTGATGATGACGCGCATCGGGACGGCGTCGGCCGCACAGCAGGTCATACGCAGGCGGATCAGCATCCACTGGTTCCGGCCGGCCGGGCGGGCGAATCCGGTCAGGATGACCTGGCGCCCGGTCAGGGTGTCGTGACCGGCCTTGGCCTGGAACGCACGGGCGGTGAACTCGGTCAGCGAGATTCGCGTAGGGCCGTCGGCGGACAACGCCGCCAGGGCAGGTCCGGCTTGCGGTCGTGGGGCCTGGTCGACGGCGCGTTCGGCGGTGAAGGAGCCCAGGGCCGTCGGCGCGATCATGGCGATCACCAGTGGCGGGAGAAAGAGCAGCCAGGTGGCTCGTGGCCCGTGATCGTGGTCGTGCTCGTCGCCCTGCCTGTCGGATGTCGCGGGGGCGGTGCGGCGCCAGGTGATGGCGATGCCGAGTCCGCCGAGCGCGCACAGGACGGCTCCGGTGGCGATCAGCGGGATCCGGAAGCCGGGGCGGACGTAGTTGAGGTACTCGCGGCCGGCCAGGGTGATCCACAGCAGTGTCCCGCCGACCGCCAGTAGGACGACGTTCTGGGCGGCCTTTCTCACAGCAGGACCCGGCCGATGAGGGCGCTCGCGACGATCGCCAGGGCGAAGGTCATAGGGACGAACCGGGCTGCGAAGCGCGGTCCGAAGGTGCCGGCCTGCAACGCGATGAGTTTGAGGTCCACCATCGGGCCGACGACGAGGAAGGCCAGCTTGGCCGTTGCGGAGAACTGGGTCAGGCTCGTGGCGACGAACGCGTCGGCCTCCGAGCAGATCGACATCACCACGGCCAGTGCCGCGAGCACGGCGACCGACAGCCACGGAACGCCTGCCACGGCCGCGGTCCAGGCCGGGGGCACCGTGACGTTGAGGGTCGCCGCGATCGCCGCGCCGGCGACCAGCAGGCCGCCGGTGTGCAGCAGGTCGTGCCGCAGCGCCGCGGCGAATCCCGGCCATCGCGCCCCGTGGGCGGCGCGCGGGCGGGAGGGGATCCGCAGCCATTCGGTGCGGCCGAACCGCAGCCACAGCCACCCGGCCGCCACCGAGACCAGCAAGGACGCCGCGAAGCGGGCGGCGACCATCTGCGGATGCCCGCGGAAGGCCACGGCCGTGGCCACGAGCACCACGGGGTTGATGGCCGGGGACGACAGCAGGAAGGCCAGCGCGGCGGCGGGCGTGATGCCACGGGCCATCAGACCGCCCGCGACCGGGACCGAGGCGCACTCGCATCCCGGCAGTACGGCGCCGGCCGCACCGGCGACCGGCACCGCGAGGAGAGCGCGACGCGGCAACGCTCGCCGCCAGAACGCCTCGGGCACCAACGTCGAGATCGCGGCGGAGACGGTGGCGCCGAAGGCCAGGAACGGCAACGCCTGCACACAGATCGCCACGAAGACGGTCGCCCACCCCTGCACCCTGGCCTCGCGCAGGTGCGGGGCGGCCAGCACTCTGCCCGCCGCCAGCACACCGGCCACCGCGACGACACCGAGCAGCGCGCGGGGCCCTGCGGCCATCGGTGGTCGTCGGCCCCACTCGGCGGGCGGGAGTTCCGCGTCCTCCTCCCATGCCGCCTCGACGGCCCGCCACCTGGGCGCACTCGGCATCGTGCCAGACCTCCGGCCCTGTGCCCCCCGTTATCGGACGGCCGGCAGCGCCGCCGTCATGGCCTCGGGGCCGAGGACGAATCCCGGGTCGATCTGAGCCTTCAGATCCTCGCCGGTCGCCGAATTCGCCCAGGCGTCGGCGTTCTTGAGATGGAACTCGATCGCCTGGCGAGTGAACTTCGGCCAGTCCTTCGGTCGGGCGTCGACCGCCTCTCGCATGGCGGCGAGCATCCGTCGGTCGGGGTCCGCGAGGTCGGTCAGGGTGAAGGGCCGGCCCTGTTCCATCGCGCGGACGGCGCTGGAGTCCCCCACGCAGCCGAGCAACGCGTCACCGACCTGCTCACGCAGGAAGGCGACGTCCTCGGGGCCGTGGACCTTGTTGCCGATGACCTTGAGGGCCACGTCGTAGTCGGCGGCGTAGTCGGTCCACTGCCGGTAGACGCTCACCCCCTTACGAGTGGGCTCGGCGACCAGGAACGTCAGGTCGAACCGGGTGAACATGCCGGACGCGAATGATTCGGCCCCGGCCGTACAGTCGACGACGACGTACTCCCCGGGCTCGTCCACCAGATGGTTGAGGTAGAGCTCGACCGCCCCGGTCTTGGAGTGGCCGAGATCGTCGTCGGTGAACGGACCGGTGACCATGAGCCGGGCCCCGGACGCCTCCACCGTCAGACGTTCGTGGATCGGATCGTCACCACCGATGCGCAGGAGCCGGGAGCCGTAGCCGGGCGGGGTGGTCTTGACCATCGCCGCGGCGGAGGAGATCCGCGGATTGGCCCCACGCAGGTATTCCTTGATCTCGGGCAGGCGCTCTCCCATCGCCGGGATCGCGGCGGCCTCGAACTCATCCAGCCCGAGCGCCACCCCCAGATGCTGGTTGATATCGGCGTCGACGGCCACCACCGGAGCACCGGAAGCCGCCAGATACCGGACGAACAGCGATGACAGCGTCGTCTTTCCGCTTCCGCCCTTACCGACGAACGCGATCTTCATGAATCCCTCTCGTACTCATGCCAGCCGGAGTGGCACTGAGTGAACAGATGCGCACTGAATGTTACATCGATATCGGTGACGCAACGCGCTGGCGCACATGGAGAGCTTATCGGAATCGAAAACCGTTTTCAGTGGTTTTCCGGTAACGCCTACGCCACCGCAAGCCCCCCGGAAGGCGAGATGGGCGCGACGGCACTTCCATCATCGCCCGGTCACGGGAAGGGGGTCAGCGGCGCTCGCCCGCACAGTCGGGGCACAGGCCGAAGATCTCCACGGTGTGGTCGACGTCGGTGAAGCCCGCCTCGGTCGCGACGCGTTCGGCCCAGCGCTCGACCGCACGTCCTTCGACCTCGACGCTACGCCCGCACGATCGGCAGGTGACGTGATGGTGGTGGGCGCTGGTCTCGCAGCGACGGTAGAGCGTCTCGCCGGTCTCGTCGCGGAGGGTGTCGACGGCGCCGTCCTCGCTGAGGACCTGGAGATGACGGTAGACCGTGGTCAGCCCGATGCGCTCACCCCGGCGGCGCAACTCGGCATGGATGTCCTGAGCGCTGCTGAATCCCGGCAGGTCCGCCAGGACGTGGCTCAACGCCTCGGCCTGCCGTGTGCCTCGCACGCGGGTTCCCCGGCCGGCGGAGGTCTGCCGCGCGGGTCGGGCGGTCGAGTGCGAGGTCATGGTCGGTGCTCCGGCCGGTCGAGGTCTGGTCATCGGTCGCCTCTCGACCGTATCAACCTCCGAGGCCGTCGGGTCCGGTTCGCAGACACGAACCGCAGACGCCGTACACCTCCGCCTGGCGCGGGTCGGGTTCGAAGTCGACCTCGGCCGCGATGGCGTCCAGCCAAGCGCCGTCGTCGGCGGCCGGGTGCTCCTGGACGTCACCGCAGCGGCGACACACCAGGTGGTAGTGACGGCCGGGAGCGCACGGCCGGTACCGGGTCTCACCGTTGTGGATGAAGACGTGCAGGAGCCCGGCGTCGGCGAGCGCCGCCAACGTCCGGTAGACCGTCGACATCCCGACGCGATGCCCCTGGCCGGCGAGTTCGACGTACAGCTCGTGCGCGCCGATCGGGCGCCGCCGGCCATCGAGCGCTTCCAGCACCTGACGTCTGCGCCGGGTCGGGGACAGGCCCGCGGCGCGGAGCCGTGCGGACAGCTCATCGACGCCTCCACTGCCGGAACGGCCGGCGGTGGCGGGGTGGGAGCGCATGCGCCGAGCGTACGGACATCGGCCGATATTGACAACCATTTCCGTTAGGGTGAACATGGGACCGGTTTTCATTAGCATGGAATGCCTCGAGGAGATACGTTGCGCACCCGATTCCCCCTGCCGGCCGTCCCCGTCGTCGCGGGCTGCCTGCTCGCCGCCGCGGCCTGCGGTTCGAGTTCCGCGAAAGACGCCGGCACCTCGGCGAGCGGCGGCAAGAAGCTGAACGTGGTCGCCACGACCACGCAGGTCGCCGACTTCGCCCGCAACATCGGCGGCGACAAGGTCAAGGTCACCCAGATCCTCAAACCCAACGTCGACCCGCACGACTACGAACCCTCCCCCGCCGACATCCAGGCCATCGCGCAGGCCGACGTGGTCCTGGAGAACGGCGTCGGCCTGGAGCGGTGGCTGGATCAGACGATCAAGTCGGCAGGGTTTCACGGCACGCTCGTCGACACGAGCAAGGGCGTGGCCGTCCGCAAGGGCAACGGCACCGACGAGGAGGCCGCCGGCGACCCCCACATCTGGCACAACCCCAAGAACGCCGAGACCATGAGCCGCAACATCGCCACCGCGTTCGAGGGCAAGGATTCCGCCGACAAGGCGGCCTACGAGGCGAACCTCACCTCCTACACCACCAAGCTCGAGCAGCTGGACTCCTGGATCGCCGGGCAGATCAACACCCTGCCCGCAGACCAGCGCAAGCTCGTCACCAACCACGACGCGTTCGGCTACTACATCGACCGCTACCACCTGACGTTCGTCGGCTCGATCATCCCCAGCTTCGACACCTCCGCCGAACTGTCCGGCAAGCAGCTCAACTCCCTGATCTCCAAGATCAAGGCGACCGGTGTCAAGGCGGTCTTCTCCGAGTCCTCCTTGCCCCCCAAGACCGCCGAGGCCATCGGGAGGCAGGCCGGGGTGAAGGTCGAGGCCGGCGAGGACTCCCTGTACGGCGACACGCTCGGGCCCGCCGGCTCGGCCGGGGCCACCTACCTCGACATGGAGCGGCACAACACCACCACCATCGTCACCGCACTGAAGGGCTGAGCGTGAAAACTGTGGAACCGGAGATCCCGCCGCCGGCGCTGGACCTGGACGAGGTCACCGTCGCCTACGGGCCCGCCCTCGCGCTGGAGAACATCGACGGCATGGTCGCCCCCGGCGAGGCCGTCGCCCTGATCGGCCCGAACGGCGCCGGCAAGTCCACCCTGATCAAGGCGATCCTCGGCCTGGTCCCGCTCGCCGGAGGCCGGATCACCGTCCTCGGCCGGCCTCCGGCCGCGGCGCGGCGCGACGTCGCGTACGTCCCCCAGGCCGACACCCTTGATCCGGAGTTCCCGATCTCCGTCGGTCAGGTCGTGCTCATGGGCCGCTACCGGCGGATCGGGTGGCTGCGCCGGGCGAAGGCCGCCGACAAGGAGGCCGCCCGCCGGGCCCTGGAGCAGGTCGGCCTGGCCGACCGCGCCCGCCACCGGTTCGGAACCCTGTCGGGCGGGCAGCGCCAGCGCGTGCTGCTGGCCCGCGCCATCGCCGCCGAGCCCCGCCTGCTGCTGCTCGACGAGCCGTTCAACGGCGTCGACGCGGTCAGCGAACAGGCCCTGCTGGACGCCATCGCCCGGTTGAAGCAGGACGGCGCCGCGGTGGTGGTCTCCACCCACGACCTGGCGCTGGCCCACCTGGCCTGTGAGGAGGTCTGCCTGCTCAACCGCCGGCAGTACGGCTTCGGCCCCACCCAGGCCACGCTCACCCCCGACCGGCTCCGCGCCACCTACGGCGGACACGCCCTCGAACTGCGCGGCGACCGCGTCATCGTCGCCCACTCCTAGCCATGTATCAGATCTTCATCGAACCGTTCCGGTTTCCCTTCATGGCCCGCGCGCTCGCCGAACTGGTGATCCTCGGGGCGCTGGCCGGCACCGTCGGCGTGCTGATCCTCCTTCGTCGCCTGGCCTTCATGACCGACGCCCTCACCCACACGGTCTTCCCCGGCGTCGTCATCGGCTACCTGCTGAGCGGCGAAGGGGGCATCTTCTGGGGCGCGCTCATCGCCGGCGCCGCGACCGCGGTGCTGCTGACCCTGCTCACCCGGCACCGCGCCGTCACCGAAGACGCCGCGCTCGCGGTCCTGCTGACCACCTTCTTCGCCGTCGGCGTCGTTCTCGTCTCCCGGGAATCCGGCTACACCGCCGACCTGACGGCGTTCCTGTTCGGCCGGATCCTCACGGTCACCGCCGCCCAGCTGACCCAGACCCTCGCCGTGACCGCCCTGGTCATCACCACGATGGTGATCCTGCGACGGCCGTTGCTCGCCCGCGCCTTCGACCCGGAGGGCGCCCGGGCGAGCGGATACCGGATCGGTCTGCTCGACCTCGCCACCAACACGATCGTCGCCCTGGTCGTCGTCGCCTCCGTACGCGCCGTTGGGACCGTCCTGGTCATCGCACTGCTCATCGTTCCCGCCGCCGCGGCACGCGTGGTGTCGGACCGGCTCGCGCTCATCGTGCCGATCGCCGCCGTCCTCGGCGCCCTCGCCGGCTGGACCGGACTCGCCGTCAGCTACGACGCCTCGATCCATCACGGGCTGCGGCTGGCCTCCGGCGGCACCGTCGTCCTCGTCCTCATCGCCTGCCACCTGGTCGCGCTCGCGGCCGGGATGATCCGGCGACGGCCGCGCCCGGTACGGAGGGCGCCATGACCGCCGTCGACCGGGCGATCCTCGAAGCCGTGCTCCTCGGCACGGTCGGCGGCCTGATCAGCGTGCAGATCCTGCTGCGGCGGCTGCCGTTCTTCACCCTCGCCATGACGCACGCGACCTTCCCGGGCGTCGTGCTGGCCGCCATCGCCGGAGTCAACCTGTATGCCGGCGGCGGGCTGTTCGGCGTGCTCATCGTGCTGGGCGTCCTGGCCCTGTCCCGCCGCCCCGGGCAGGGCACGAGCACGGCGATCGGGATCGTGCTGTCGGCCGGGTTCGCGCTCGGCGTCGTCCTGCTGTCGGCCCGCGACGGGTTCACCAAGGACCTGACCGCCTACACGGTCGGCCAGATCCTCACCGTCGGGACCGGCGACCTGACCGCCGTCGCGGCGGTCGGCGTCATCGTCTTGGCGCTCCTGTCCGTCGCGGGCCGGCAACTCACGTTCCGCGCCTTCGATCCCGGCGGCTACGCCGCCGCCGGATACCGGCCGACCGCCATCGATTTGGCACTACTGCTCACCGTCGAGGCCGTCATCGTCGTCGCCGTCCCCGCCGTCGGCGCGATCCTGGCCGTCGCCGTGCTCGTCGCCCCGGCCGCCATCGCCCGCCTGTGGACCCATGACGTCACCGCGATGACCGCCATCGCCGTGACCTCGGGTATCGGCAGCGGGCTGGCCGGTGTCCTGATCTCCACCCGGTACGACGTCGCCACCGGAGGCACCATCACCGTCGTCACCGGAACCCTCTTCGCGCTGTTCCTGGCGGCGACCACCACCTGGACCGCCATCACCGGATCACGACGCCGCCGGCAGGCGGCGGATCGATCCGCTCCGGCCACCACCGGGCCGTCGCACCTCGAGGAGGCCGGATGAGCGCGCTCACCGAGCGGGCACTGACCGAACTCCTCCTCACCGGAGGGGTCTGCGGCGTCCTCGGCGTCCAGGTCGTGCTGCGGCGCCTGGCGTTCTTCACCGAGACGCTCGGCCACGTCACCTTCCTCGGCATCGTCGCAGCCGCCGTCGTGGGGGCCGACATCAAGATCGGCGCCGGGATCGCGGCGGTGGGCGCGGTCGCGGTGATGGGCCGCGGCGGCGTCGCGTCCCGATCACATCACCAGCGCTCCGGTGCCATGCTCAGCGGCGCGCTCGCGCTCGGCGTCGTGCTGATCTCGACCCGGCCGGGTTTCAGCAAGGACCTGAGCGCCGCCCTCGTCGGCTCCCCCCTCACCGCCGGAACCGGCGACATCACCGTCGCGGCGATCACAGCCGTCCTCGTCGCCGTCACGCTCACGCTCGCGCACAAGGAACTGGTGCTCGCCGCGTTCGACCCCTCCGTGACCCGGGCGCTCGGGTACCCCACGCGGCTCATCGACGGCGGCCTGCTGGCCCTTCTCGCCGTGACCGTGGTGACCGCCGTACCGGCCGTCGGCGCGACGCTACCCCTGGCGCTGCTGGTCGGCCCCGCCGCCTCGGCCCTGCTGTGGACCCGCCGCATCATCCCCGCCACGCTCATGGGCGGCGTGCTCGGCGCGGCCAGCGGCGCTGCCGGGCTGGCCCTGTCCCTGCACTACCGCGTCGCGACCGCCGCCGGCACCGCCGTCATCTGCGGCGCCCTGTTCATCGTCGCGGCCACCACCACACTCGTCGGCCGCGCACGGCGGCCGGACTTCACAGACCGGCCACAGGTCTGTGACGCCACCGCTACCTGACCGTCCCGCCCAACCGATCTACCGTCCCAGGCGACCCATCGATCCGATAGGAGAACCAATGTCGCTGACCGTTTCCCCGCAACTCCTCCAGGACGCCCAGCGCGGCGACGTCGACGACGCCGCGTTCGTCGACTGCATCCGCACCTCCCTGCCCTACGGCTGGCAGGTCGTCACCGGCCTCGTCGAAGAACTGCGGGACAGTGACGGGGAGTTCGCCGACAACAAGACCCCGCCGCCGGACGAGACCGCCCGCGGCCAGCTCCTGCGCATGATGGCCAGCGACGCCATGCGCGCCGCTCTGGAGAACCACTTCGGCGTACGACTGGCGTTCCAGAACTGCCACCGCGTCGCCGTCTTCCGCCCCGGCGCCGACCGCGCCTACCGGCAGTTCATCACCGCCCGCGCCCAGATCCTCAACCAAAAACCCGAACTCGTCGACTGCTGACAGCACGGCGGGCCGCCCGCGGAACGCGGGCGGCCCGCCCCATGACACGTCCTCAGACGCCGATCACCGGCGCGCGTCGTCCTCGGGCATGAGGACGCCGGTGGCATAGGCGCGTACGAGCCGGCGGGGGACGAGATGACGTCGCCCGCCGATGACGATGGGGACCAGGTCGGGTCGCCGGGCCTTCCACTGGGAACGCCGGGATCGGGTGTTCGCCCGAGATGTACGCCGTTTAGGCACGGCCATGAGCGTTTCCTTTCACGAGGATGAGGGGCGTCAGGAGAGGCGGCATGCGGCGGGCCGGCCGCCGAGCGGGGATCGAGCCGGCCGACGTCCAGATCACCGCCGGTCAGCCATCGCGTGCCGGTCTCGGCGTCGCCGCGGGTGAGAATCGGCCCGACCATGATCGCCGGGGTGCGTGCAGCGCCAGGGACGATGACCAGCTTATCGACAATGATTTTCATTGTCTACCGCCCCGGATGGGTCGAAAACGAAAATCGTTTCCAGTAAGCTCGGTGGTGACACCTACCGGAAGGAGCGCGATGTCTCGCCGCTGTCAGGTCACCGGACGTGAGCCCACATTCGGGAACAAGGTCTCCCACTCGCACCGGCGCACGCGCCGCCGTTTCGATCCCAACATCCAGACGAAGCGATACTGGCTGCCCAGTGAGCGGCGGTACGTCCGGCTCACGGTGAGCGCCAAGGGCATCAAGACGATCGACAAGCGCGGCATCGAGGCCGTCGTCGCCGAGATCCGGGCACGGGGAGAGAAGGTCTGATGGCCAAGAAGAGCAAGATCGTCAAGAACGAGCGTCGCCGGGCCGTGGTCGCCCGGTACGCCGACCGGCGCGCCGAACTGAAACGGATCATCAAGTCGCCGGACACCGACGCCGCGACCAGGGCGGAGGCGGTGCGCGAGCTGAGCCGTCAGCCCCGGGACGCCAGCGCGACCCGGCTGCGCAACCGTGACGTGATCGACGGGCGGCCTCGCGGTCACCTGCGGGCGTTCGGGCTGTCGCGCATCCGGTTCCGGGAGATGGCCCACCGCGGCGAGTTGCCCGGCGTCCGCAAGTCCAGCTGGTAGGCCACGTAAGGGAAAGGAGGCGAGGGTGCGCGAACCGCTGCGTGTCACCATCATCACCGGAACGTCCGCCGCGCTGTCGGATCTGCTGTGTGTCCGGATGCGCGCGCTCGGCGTCCCCGTCGCCCGCTACCGGCACGAGGACGGCACCCTGCTGCGCAGCCATGACGGCGAACGGACGTCGGTGCCGGTGGACCACTGCGCGAGCTGCGCGCTCCGCGCCGACCTGCCGGACTTCCTCACCGGTCTGCCCGGTGGCCGGCTGATGCTCGTGCTTCCCGAGACGGCCGATCCCCTGGATGCCGCGATCGCGTCCGAGGGAGCGGGTGCCACGGTGGAGACCGTCGCGATGATCGTCGACCTGGGGTCGGTCGCGGACGCGTTGGCCGGCGCCGAGACGCTCGCCGAGCGCGGCCTGGCCGCCGGCGTGACCGACCACCGTACGCTCGCCGGGTTGCTGGCGCGCCAGGCCGAGACGGCGGATGTGTTCCTGACCTGGACCGGGTCGGACGCGGATCCGGACCAGGTCGGGCTCGGCCGGGCGCTGCTGACCCACCTGTCCCCAGGGGCGGGCTTCACGGACATCGACGCCGCCGCCGACCGCATCGGCGTGGACGCGGGAAAGGCGTTCGATCTGCAAGCCGTCCTGGAGCGCACGCAGCCCGGTGGCGCGCTCCCCGGCTGCCCGGCGGCGTTCGGCCGAGTGAGCACGCTGATCTGGCGCAGCCGCCGCCCCTTCCACCCCGAACGGCTGTACGCCGCCCTCGATCGGGTGATGAACACCGGCGTACGGCGCGCCCGCGGCCACCTGTGGCTCGCCAGCCGCCCGCTGACCCTGCTGTCGTGGCAGATCGCCGGGGCGACGCTGTCGATCGAGCCGGCCGGGCGATGGCTGCATGCCGCCGGCCCCGACGAGTGGCAGCGCGTCTCCCCCATCCGCCGTACCGCGGCGTGCCTGGACTGGCATCCCGAGCACGGGGACCGCCGCAGCGAGATCCGCTTCACGGGAACCGACCTGCTCGACCGGGAGCTGTGCTCGGTGCTGGACGAAGCAGTGTTGACCGGGCCCGAAATGGCCTTCGGCGAGCGGGCCTGGGCCCGGCTGGCCGACCCCTTCACCCCGTGGCTCGGGCCCACCGCCCGCGCCTGCTGATCAGGAGTGTCATGAAACCGGGTATCCACCCCGACTACCGGCCCGTCGTCTTCCGCGACCGCTCGGCCGGCTTCGCCTTCCTCACCCGCTCGACCGCCACCAGTGACACCACCATCGAGTGGACCGACGGGAACACCTATCCGGTCATCGACGTGGACGTCTCCTCGGCGAGCCACCCCTTCTACACCGGCCGCAGCCGCGTCCTGGACACCGCCGGCCGCGTCGAGCAGTTCCGGCGCCGCTACGGAACAGGCCACGCGTGAGCCCCCGCGCCCCTTCCCGGCCCGGCGGCCGGGCCGCAAGACGACAGGAGAACGCCGACCTCCTTCCTCCGCCTGAAGGCGGGGGAACCAACCGATCCCCTATAGCTCTATCCCGATCTGGAGCGATGTTCCTTGCGGCGCGAAAACACACCTTGGAGGCCCGAATTTGCCGTTCCGGCAACTTGGTTTGCTTGTAGCAGGCCGGTCCGGTGACCATGGCTCCATGACCGATAGCGCTGCGAGGACACCGCGGTGGACGATGCCCGTCCCGGCTCCGACCGATACCGCAGAGACCTACTGGGAAGGGTTCTACCGAGGCTGGCAGCCACCTGCCGACTGGGTCGCCCGGGCCAACCCCCTGTTCGCCCGGGAGGCCGCCGCACTGCCGGCCGGAACGGCGCTCGATCTCGGGTGCGGGACGGGCGGGGACGCGATCTGGCTCGCGGAACGGGGGTGGCGGGTCACCGCGGTCGACGTGTCGGCGACGGTGCTGCGCGGGGCGGCCGCCGCCGCGGCCGAGGCCGGCGTGGCCGACCAGATCGAATGGCAGCAGCACGATCTGTCCCGATCGTTCCCCGGGGGAGTCTTCGACCTGGTGTCGGCGCAGTTCCTGCACTCGCCGGTGGCCGGGGCGGGCGAGTGGGAGGCGATCCTCGCCTCGGCGGCCGCCGCCGTCGGACCGGGCGGAACGCTGCTGGTCATCGGCCACGCCGGGTGGCCGTCGTGGTTCGAAGAGCCGCCGATGGACTTCCGGTTGCCGGCGAACTCCGACGTCCTCGACGTGGTGGCGGCCGGTCCCGGAGAATGGGCGGTGGACACCGACGAGGTGCTCACCCGCGAGCTGACGGGTCCAGAGGGGGAGACCGGGACCCGCGACGACACCGTCCTGCGAGTTCACCGCCTCGCGTGAGGCGGGGTCCGCTACCGGCACGCGACCCTCAGTCCGCACTCTTGGGGCCCAGCGCGGCCCAGATGACCTTGCCGGTGCCGTCCTTGCCCGGCCGGCACCCCCAGGCGTTCGAGCAGGCGTCGACGATGAACAGGCCACGGCCGGATTCCGGGCCGGTCGACGGTGCGGCTTGCGAGGTCGACCAGGACCAGGAAGACGGCGCCGAGCAGGAGCGCCACGGGAAGCACCCGCCGGTGGTCGCCTCCGACGATGAAGCGGGTGATGTGCGGCACCATCAGCCCGATGAAGGCGATGCCTCCGGCGACGCTGACGACCGTGGCCGTCAGCAGCGATCCGACGATCAGCAGGATGATCCGCAGGGCCTGGACCGGCACGCCCAGACCCGCTGCGGCGTCGTCGCCGGTCGTCAGTGCGTTCAGGTTCCGGGCCTGCAGAAGAAGGTAGGTCACACAGACACTGATCACGGCGACGGGTGTGCCGAGGTCGTGCCAGGTGCCGCCGGCCAGGCTGCCCATGAGCCAGAACATCAGGCGCTGCAACTCGCTCGGATCGATCTGCAGCTGGACGTAGCTGGTCGCCGCCGAGCACAGGTCCCCGACGGCGACCCCGGCCAGCACCAGCCGCGAGTCCAGCAGGCGGCTGGCGCGCTGGGCCAGCAGGTAGACCACCAGCACGCTCAGCAGGGAGGTGGTGAACGCCGCGCCTGCCGTCCCGAGGCCGCCGAGCGCCGTCGTTCCGAGCGCGGCGACCAGTACGGCGCCGAGCGAGGCACCTGATGAGACCTCCAGGACGTACGGATCGGCGAGCGGGTCGCGCACCAGGGCCTGCAGGGCGACGCCGGCGACACTGAGCCCGGCGCCGACGACGGCCGCGAGCAGGACTCTCGGTGTGCGGATGTCCCAGACGACCTGCTCCCGCAACGGATCCACCGAGTCCACGCGGCCGGTCAGGTGCGCGCCGATCACCTGCCAGACCACGCCGACGGGCAATGTCACCGAACCGATCGAGATCGCGACCAGCGACACGACGAGCAGTGCCACGGCCAGCCCGGCGATCAGCACGCCGGTCGCGGGGCCGGAGACCAGATGCGGCCGGGCGGTACGGTCAGCCATCGGGGTGGATGACCTTGGCGAGCTTCTCGACGGCCCAGGCGTTCATCGGCCCGAGGTACGCGCCGTCGGAGATGACGGCGTAGGTGCCGGTCTTGGACGCCTGCCACTGCGGATAGGCCGCGAAGAGCCGCTTGGCCTCTTCGGCGGGCTTCTCGTTGGGCGTGAAGACTCCGACGGCGAGGACGTCGACGACATGGCGGCCGCGGCCAGCATCGGGTTCAGCCGTCCGAGCGCGGCCGGTGGAATGGTGATGAGGTTGTAGGCGAACGCCCACGCCAGGTTCACCTTGATCGTCGTCGCGGCGCGGCGGGCGATGACGATCGCGTCGGCGATCGCGCCGACGTCGGGGCGTACGAGCGCGACGTCGGCAGCGCCGATGGCGGCGTCGGTGCCGTCGGCGACCGCGACGCCGAGGTCGGCGCGGGCGAGGGCGACCGTGTCGTTGACGCCGTCGCCGATCGCCGCGACGGTACGGCCACGTGCCTGCAGGTCGGCGACGATGGCCGCCTTGCCCGCGGGGTCGACGTCGGCGTGATGGTCGGTGATGCCGACCCGCTCGGCGACGCCGCGTGCCGTCGCGGTCCGGTCGCCGGTGGCCAGGACCGTATGAAGCCCCATTCGGTGCAGCCGTGCGATCGTCTCCCGGGCGCCGTCGCGGAGGGTGTCACCGATCGTCAGTGCCGCGATCGGCCGGTCGCCGTCCCTTACAAGCACGCTGGTGTGGCCGTGCCGGTCGGCACGGTCGACGGCGGCGCGCAGCGGCTCGGGCAGCGTCTCACCGGTCCAGCGGCCGACGCTGATCAGCCGCCCGTCCACGCGTCCACAGACCCCATGGCCGGGCGTCGCCTGAAACCCGGTCGCCTCGGGCGATCGCCCGTGCGAGCGCGCCGCCCGGGCGATCGCGCGGCCGATCGGATGCTCGGACGGATGCTCGACGGCGCCTGCCAGCCGCAGCACCTGCCGGGTGTCCTCGCCCGGTGCCGCGACGGTCTCCAGAAGCGCCATGTCGCCGCTGGTGAGCGTCCCCGTCTTGTCGATCACGACCGTGTCGATGCGGCCGAGGCGTTCCAGGGCGTCGGGGCCGTTGATCAGGACGCCCCGGCGTGCGCCCGCCCCGGTGGCGGCCAGCAGCGCCAGCGGCGTGGCCAGCCCGAGCGCGCACGGGCAGGCCACCACGAGGACGGCGATGGCCGTGGTGAGGGCGGCACCGGTGTCGGCGCCGGCGCCGAGCCAGAACCCGAGTGCGGTGACCGCGATCGACAGCACCATCGGGACGAAGACCCCGGCGATCTCGTCGGCGCGGCGCTGCGCCCGCGCCTTGCCCAGCTGTGCCTCGCCGACCAGAGCGGTGATCTTCGCGAGCCGGGTGTCGGCGCCGACGGCGGTGGCGCGGACCACGAGTGCGCCGCCGACGTTGGTCGTCCCGCCGGTCACCCGATCGCCTGGGCCGCATTCGGCCGGAACGCTCTCGCCGGTCAGCAGGCGGGCGTCGATCGCGGAACCGCCCTCGACGACGACGCCGTCGGTGGCGACGGTCTCCCCCGGTCGCACCACGAAGCGCCGGCCCGGCCTGAGCTCGCCGATCGGTATCCTCCCGCCGTCTTCGAGCTGCACGTCCTTGGCGGCCAGCGCGCCCAGGGCGGTGAGCGCGGAGCCGGTACGCCGCCGGGCCCGCGCCTCGAGGTGCCGACCGACCGACACGAACAGGGTGACGCCCGTCGCGGCCTCGGAATACATGTGCGCGCCGGCTCCGTCCGGTGTCGCGGTCCACGCGAACGGCATTCGCATTCCGGGTGTGCCCGCGCCGCCGAGGAACAGCGCGTACACCGACCATCCGAAGGAGGCGAGCACGCCGAGGCTGACGAGCGTGTCCATCGTCGCCGTGGCGTGCCGCAGCCCGGCCGCCGCCCGCCGATGGAACGGCCACGCCCCCCCAGGTCGCCACGGGGGCCGCCAGTGCCAGGCACAGCCACTGCCAGTCACGGAACTGCAGGCCCGGCGCCATCGACAAGACGAGGACCGGGAGCGTGAGCGCGGTCAGCACGACGACGCGGTGGCGGGCGCGCCGACCGGTCGGGTCCTTGGCGCGCCGTGGCCAGAAGCGGTCCGGGACGTGGCGGCGAACATCCGACGGCCGTGATCGCCTCGACTCTGCGCCAGCGCCAGCTTCACCGTCCGCCACGGCGGCCAGGCAATCGCCTGCGGCTTGAGGCCGGCCGCCAGGACGCGACCGCGATCCAGCACCGCGCAGCGGACGCGCTCGGCGTCCCACTCGAGACTCCGTGATGAGCCAAGACCCCCCTACACTCGGTGGAGGACCTGAGAGTCCGCCGCGCGGACCGTAACTCCCGCGCGCAGGTGGAGGATCACCTTCGCCGGTGTGTGGGGAGGGCCGTGCGTCAATCGATGTAGCCGGTCGGTTCCGGTGAGCCGACCGGCACGCCCCATGCCTCCTCGGCGATCCGAGCTGCCAGCTTGACCTGGGCGACCGCGGGCTCACCCCAGCCCAGCACCTTGGGTGCCTCCGCCAGCGACGTCATCAGCCGGCGGTACGTCCGGCCGTCGTCCGGGTCAGGTTGGCGCTGTTCGAACGCACCGATCAGCCCGACCATCCGGACCTGGGCGTACGGCGCGCGGCGCGACCGGTGGATCCTGATACCCCAGGTAGACCGCATCGCTGACGACGACCTGGTTCTCCTCGAACGCCTCCCGAACCAGGGTGTCCACCAGGTCGGCGTCGAACGATTCTGGCGTGCCGCCTGGCAGGTTGAACGTTCCCTCATCGTCCTGGACCAAGACGCGGCCGGTCCTGGGGCAGATCAGATACCCGTACACCTGAGTGATCTCCAGTCCTTCTGCGACGGGGGCCTCGTGCCAGAAGTACTTCGCGGCGGCGTCGGGAGTCATTCCCCGCACGTTAGTCAGCAGCAGGCCGAGCCGTCCCGGATAACGCGCCGGGTGGCAGCGACCGGCCGGGGCCCAACGCGACCCGGCGCTCACGGCACGAGGCCTCACGGCTATCGGCTGGCGCGGTCCTTACCCGGACGAGGGTGGAGTCACGATGGCTCTGCCATTCCGCAATCCCATCAACGACCTTCAATGAATGGTGTAGGTCGCTTGTCTGGACACGCCTCCCAACGGTCCACCGAACCCCCATCCGCGATCTTGTAACTTTTACGCGTTACGCCCCGAGCTGTCCGCCGGGACTCCGCCCTACACAGGTGCTTCCACCTGCATTGATGACTAGCTCACAAGATCGACTGAGCCAACCGGGAATCTTGCATGTTGACCAAGAGCAGTGTTTTCGCAGGTCAGGGCCGCGCGGCCGGGGATCGGGGGGATGACCCCGGCCGCGCGGCGGTCCGTGGGGCGCTGTTCAGCGCCGGTCGGTGACCTTCATGATCTGCCACAGTTCTTCTTGCAGCCGGTCACGACAGACACGGTACTGCGCCCAGTCGCCACCGAATGCCGTCATTACTACATATTCCTCTTCATCGGCGTTCTGCCGCACCGGCCGAGAATCGTGCACGGCGTCGTGCATCTCCCGCCACAGGCGGTCCCGCCAGGCGCGGTAGAGCTCCTGGTCGCCACCGAATCTGCTGTCGACCAGCAGTTTCTCGTCGCGGATCACCCAGCCCGCGAGGTCGGACTCGTGACGACGCGACGCGTGCCGGGTGAGCGGACCGGCGACCGGGCGATGAGCCTTTCCCGGAGGCCATACCTTCATCACGTCTCTCCTTGTCGTCACCACATGAAGAAGGACGCGCCGCGCCGCCGACCGGATGACACGATTTCCGCCGCGTCGCCGGCCGGATGACACGGATGTTCCCGCGCCGCCGTCTCTCTGGGAATCTGGGATCATGCAGCAACGTCGCCGACTCCGCGAAGACCTGCTCGACGCCGCCGCCGGCCTGATCATCGAGCGCGGATTCCGCCGGGTGCGGATGCAGGACGTCGCCGACGCGGTCGGGGTCAGCAGGCAGACGGTCTACAACGAGTTCGGCGACAAGTGGGGGCTGGCGCAGGCGCTGAACCTCCGGGAGAACGAGCGCTATCTCGACGGCGTGGACACGGCGCTGTCCGACCACGCCGACCTGTACTCCGCGGTCGCGGCGGCCGTGGCGTACACGCTGCGGACCGCCGCCGACGACCCGTTGAAGAAGGCCACGCTGACCGGTGAGGGCAGCGAGGACCTGCTGCCCCTGATGACCACTCATGCCGAGCCGGTGCTGTTCGCCGCGCGCGAGCGCATCGTCAGCCATGCCGTACGCCAGTGGCCGGGGCTCGACGCCGCCGAGGTGGCCGAGCTCGCCGACGCGGTCATCCGCCTGACGATGAGTCACGTGATGCTGCCGACGGATCCGGTCGACGTCATCGCCGAGCGCCTGGCGCGGCTGGTCGCGCGCTATCTGCGGCTACCGGACGCGGCCGCGGGCCCGCCGGCGGCCGGCTCGGCATCGTCGTAGCTCAGAAGCGGGGCGGCCGCTTCTCCCGGAGGGCCTGGACGCCCTCCCGCAGGTCAGGACCCGCGAAGCCGTAGAACTCCAGGGCCAGGGACGCGTCGAAGGTGGGACCGGCCATCCGCAGCCAGTTGTTGAGGGCGTACTTGGTGAACCCGATGGCCTGGGCGGCGCCGTCCGCGAGCCGTCCGGCGATCTCGAGGGCCTTGTCGTGCACGGAGTCGTCGTCGACGCAGACGCTGACCAGGCCGATGCGCTCGGCCTCCTCGCCGGTGAGCGGCTCGCAGAGCAGGAGGTGGTACTTCGCCTTGGCCATGCCGCACAGCAGCGGCCAGATGACGGCGGCGTGGTCGCCGGCGGCGACGCCGAGCCGCGTGTGGCCGTCGATGATCTTGGCGGTCCGGCCCGCGACCGAGATGTCCGCGAGCAGGGCGACCGCCAGGCCCGCGCCGACGGCCGGTCCCTGGATGGCGCTCACGACCGGTTTGCCGCAGTTGATGACGTTGTAGACGATGTCGCGGGCCTCGCGCAGGACGCGGGAGCGTACCTCGTAGTCCGCCATCATGTCCTCGATCATGGCCAGGTCGCCGCCGGCGGAGAACGCGGTTCCCGCCCCGCGTACGATCACGGCGCGCACGTCGTCGTCGGCGTCGGCGTCCCGCCAGATCTGCGCCAGCTCCCGATGGCCGGTCGCGTCGACGGCGTTGAGGCGTTCGGGGGCGCTGATCGTGATGCGGAGGACGCCGTCGCGCGCCCAGTCGATCCGCAGCCGCTCGTACGATTCGTAGTTCATCGGTCCGACCTCCGCGTCCGGCTGGCCCGAGCCTACCCAGAAGATCACCGCCCGCGCAGCGGCGGCCCGGCAGCCTCGGTCCCGGCGGGACCCGCTCAGCGGCGGTCGTCGGATGCGGCACGGACCAGCGCCTCGAACAGGCGCAGGTCGTCGCCCTCCTCGGGGTGCCACTGCACGCCGACGCCGAACCGGTGGCCCTGCAGCTCGACCGCCTCGACGACCTGGTCCTCGGACCAGCCGACCGCGACGAGTCCCCGGCCCAGGCGCTTGACGGCCTGATGGTGGCGGGTCGGCACCTCCGCCTGCTCGCCGAGGATCCGGCCCAGAGTGCTGGAGGGGCTGAACTGCACCCGGTGCCTGCCGGTCCACCCGGAGGCCGGGGCGTGGGCGTCCCCGCCGACGACGTCGGGCAGGTGCTGGATCAGACTGCCCTCCCGGACGAGGTTGAGCGCCTGCATGCCGCGCCCGATGGCGAGGAACGGCAGGTCGGCCTCGATCGCCGCGCGCAGCAGCGTCAGTTCGAAACCGTCCCGATAGGGCTGCGGCGGGCCGGTCCGTTCGTGCGGCTGCTCGCCGTACAGGCCGGGGTCGAGGTCGGCGCCGCCCGCGATGACGAATCCGTCGAGGCGTTCGACGTGCACGGGGACGGCGGCGCGGATCGACGGCGGGACGAGTACGGGCACGGCACGGGCGCGCTCGATCGCGTGGAGGTAGGAGACGGGCAGCAGAGCCGCCTCCCGCACCCAGTCGCTCCAGCGCGCGGGCTCCAGGTCGGTGGTGATTCCGATCAGGGCGGGCCCCGTGCCGTACGTCGACCCTGCCATCCAGAGCCTCCTCCCGAACTCCTGCGGTGGTCTCTCGCCGACGCGGGTCATGATGTCGCATGCCGGCCCCGGTGACGCCATACGTGTCGCGCCGGACCGCCCGACCTCTCGCCCCTATGCGCGGATGACCCAGAGTCGCGGGTACATCCTTGCGTACGCACGGGTGATCCGAAGTAGAGGTTCCTTCAAACCCGTAGATATTTCTTCTATCGTTCCCAGTATGCAGCCAGGCGCACGGCGGGGCCAATTGCATACCGATCAGTATCCGAGAATCATCATTATTTACCCTCCAATCCCGCAAAATCCGCGCTCGATTACGCTTCGTACATCTCGGAATTCAATCCTCCCAACCGGTTGATGTTCTCCCTGGTGAGATGCGAAACTCGCACTACAGGGCAGCGCGGGAACGAGCGATGGGAACGGGCGATGGAATCAGTGGAATCACTGAAACCTCGGATGATCAAGGAAATCTACGCGCTCATCGAACCGAACGCGGAGAAAAGCATCGCCTATTTCTACGGGCGCCTCTTCGCCGAGAACCCACGACTCCGCGCGCTTTTTCCCTCAAGCATGGCCGCGCAACGCCACCGGATGTTCGACGCCCTCTCTCAAATCACCGCAAGCCTGGACAATCCACAGACCTTCTCCGGCTTCCTCACCCGGCTCGGCCGGGAGCATCGCAAGTTCGGGATCGCTCCCGCCCATTACGACGCGATGGGCCGGGCGCTGCTGGCGACGCTCCGCGCGTACGGCGGCGGTTCCTGGACCGCGGAGATGGAGGCGGCCTGGACGGCGATGTTCGACACCGCCGCCGCGATCATGATCCAGGCCGCCGAAGAGGACGCGGCGCAGGCACCGCCCTGGTGGATCGGGGAGGTCGTCCAGCACGACCGCCGGACCGCCGACATCGCGGTCCTGACCGTACGGCCGAGTGAACCCCTGTCCTACCGCGCCGGGCAGTACCTCTCCGTCCAGACCTCCCGCTGGCCCCGGGTCTGGCGGACGTACTCGATCGCGAACGCACCCGGGAACGACGGACTGCTGCGCCTCCACGTACGGGCACTGCCCGCCGGATGGGTCAGCGGGGCGCTCGTCCGCCACACCCGGGTCGGCGACGCGCTGCTGCTGGGGCGGGCCTCCGGCGGCATGGTCCTGGACGCGGAATCGGACCGCGACGTCCTGTGCGTGGCGGGCGGCACCGGGCTCGGTCCCCTCAAGGCGCTGGCGGAGGAGGCCCTCCGGAGCCGGGAGGGCCATGACGTCCACCTGCTGTTCGGGGCGCGCACGACCGCGGACCTGTACGACCTGCCGGCCCTGCGGGCGCTCGCGGACGAGCGGCCGCGGCTTCACCTGGTGCCGGTCCTCTCGGAGGAGCCGGGCTGCGGCGGCGCGCGGGGGCCGGTGTCCGACGTCCTCGACCGGTTCCAGGACTGGTCCGGTCATGACGTGTACGTCGCGGGACCGGCCGGGATGGTCTCCCGGACCGTCACGAACCTCCAGCGACTCGGCGTCCCGGCCGAGCGGATCCACTACGACGCGCCGGACCGCTGAGGTCGCGAGACACGCGGCCCCTATTCGCCCGTCTCCGCGCGCCGGCGCAGCACGGCGGCGGTCTCGTCGTCCGCGGGGAAGAACGCCTCGACGGCCAGTTCGGCGAGGGTGACGTCCGCGGCCGCGCCGAAGGTCGTCACCGTGCTGAAGAAGCTCAGCTCCTGGTCGCCGTACCGCAGGATCGTCGGCAGCGCGATGTCGTGTGCCGGCTGATGGACCGCGTCCTCCTCGACGTCGGGACCGTACGCCTTGGTCTCCTCGTGCAGCGCGGCCAGCTCCGGGTCGCCGGTGAGCGACACCTGACGCTCCATCCGGGCGACGAGATGCGCGCGCACCTCCGGCAGGTTCACGACGCGGGACGCCAGACCCTTGGGATGCAGGGCGAGCCGGTGGACGTTGACCGGCGGCCGGACCAGGTCGTCGGACACGTCCTCCAGGAACAGCATGGCGGCGTTGTTGGCCATCACCAGGTTCCAGAATCGGTCCACCACCAGCGCTGGGTACGGCTCGTGGCCGTCCAGGACCCTGACCAGGGCCTGCCGGGCCGGGCCCATCTCCGGGGCGTCGATCGAACGCTGCGAGTACAGCGGCGCGTACCCGGCCGCGATCAGCAGGTCGTTGCGCTCGCGCAGGGGAACGTCCAGCCGCTCGGCGAGCCGCAGGATCATCTCGCGGCTCGGCTGCGAGCGGCCGGTCTCGACGAAGCTGAGGTGACGGGTGGAGACATCGGCCTCGACGGCCAGCTCCAGTTGGCTGAGTCGGCGGCGGCGGCGCCAGTCGCGCAGCAGGTCGCCGACGGGGCGTGTAGACGTAATGGTGACCATGACGTTCAGACGGTATCGGGCCCACCCGCTCTCGGCCATTACCTCACGGGTAGTCGACGCCATGACGCGGCGCGGCGCCTCGGTCGACGCCATGACACGGCGCCGCACCGGCGGACCGCGCGACAGGACGGCGCCTCGGCCGGGGTCACGATGCGGCGCCCTCGACCGGACGGCGCGGCGGGGCGGCGCGTCATGGGAAAATTCCTCTCGGTGGCGCATCCCGCCCGCGGTGTCCCCCGGGCTCCCGCCGTGCGCCGCCGAGGAGAGGGGGTCGACGGCATGCCGAATGTCAGCGCGCCCTCGGCCGGTCACCTCCTGCAGTTCATCCGGGCCGGCGCGGCCCGCACCCGCCGCGACCTGATGGAGCTCACCGGGCTGGCCCGGTCCACGGTCGCGCAGCGCGTCGACCAGTTGGTCAACGCCGGCTATGTCCGCGAAGGAGGCGTCGACGCCTCCACCGGGGGCCGCCGGCCCAGCCTCCTGGAGATCGACGAAGGATCGGCCGTCGTGCTCGCCGCCGACCTCGGGGCGACGCACGGCCGGGTGGCGGTGACGGACCTCTCCGGCCGGGCGCTCGGTGAGACGACCGGCCGGACGCTCAGCTCCGAAGGGCCGGAGAAGGCCATCGCCTGGGTGACGTCGCGGTTCCGCGACCTCCTCGCCGACTGCGGCCGGTCGGTCGCCGAGGTCTGCGGCGTCGGGGTCGGCCTGCCGTGCCCGGTGGACGTCCGTACGGGCCGTACGGTCCAGACGCCGATCGCCCCCGGATGGGAGCGGTACGACATCCCCGCCGCGCTGGCCGCGGAGTTCCCCGGCCCGGTCCTGCTGGACAACGACGCGAACGTCATGGCCCTCGGCGAGTACACCGCCGCCGGTCCGGACGCGCCGCCGGTCCTGCTCGTCAAGGTCGCGACCGGCATCGGCGCCGGGATCGTCGAGGACGGCCGGGTGCTGCGCGGCGTCGGCGGAGCGGCGGGCGAGATCGGCCACGTCCGCGTTCCCGGCCGGGAGGACGTGGTCTGCTCGTGCGGTTCGCGCGGCTGCCTCGCCGCCGTGGCGAGCGGCGCCGCGCTCGCCCGCGAGCTCGCCGCCCACGACCCGTCGGTCCGCGACGCGTCCGACGTCGCCCGTCTCGCGCTGGCCGGCCACCCCGAGGCGGTCCGCCTCACGAGGGAGGCCGGGCGCACGCTCGGCCAGGTCCTGGCGGTGGTCGTGAGCGTCGTGAACCCCGGCTCCCTCATCGTCGCGGGTTCGCTGGCGGGTGCGGGCGAGCATCTCGTCGGCGAGATCCGTGAGGTCGTCTTCCGCGGCGTGCAGTACCGCTCGACGCGCGGCCTGCACATCGGCGAGGGACACCTGGGCGGACGCGCGGGGGTGGTCGGCGCGGCCTCGATGGTCATCGACCATGTCTTCTCCCCCGAGGCGGTCGACGCCCGGATCGCCGCGGCCGAGCCGCTGCGCTCCGAGTGCTGAGCCTCGTTTCCGCGCCATTACGGAAGTTACACAGCGGTTACACACACGCCACTTGTCATGTCCGGAACAGGAGCGGAGGATCGTCCTTAGCGACTATGTCCGTGATCGCGGACGAAGTCGCCATCATGATGGACTAAGTTCCCAAAGCGGCGGAGAAACGAGATGGCCGACAGTGACAGACCGAGACCCGAACGCCATCGACTGTGGGTGGTCAGGCGGCTGAGCCGCACGGAGGTCGCCGAACAGGCCGCGGAGGTCCTGCGTGGCAACGACCGCGGCTCCCTCACGGTGGCCGCTCCCCGGCTCTACCCGCACATGTGGAGCTGGGACGCGGCGTTCATCGCGGTCGGGCTGGCGCGGATGTCGGCGAGCCGGGCGCTGACCGAGCTCGAGACGCTGTTCGCCGCGCAGTGGGGCAACGGCATGGTCCCGCACATCGTGTTCTCCGCCAACGCCCCGCTGTACGAGCCCGGACCGGACCGCTGGGCGGCGCAGGAGACCTCGCCCTACGCCCCCGGCCACGCCGCGACCAGCGGGCTGATCCAGCCGCCGGTGCACGCGCTCGCCCTGCTCCGGATCCTGCACGCCGCGCGCGGCGCCGGGGCCGCCGAACGACGCGACGTCACCGCCCGGGCCCGCGCGCTGTGGCCGCGGTTGCTCGCCTGGCACCGCTACCTCGCCGAGCAGCGGGACGCCGACGGTCGTGGCCTGCTGATGATCTACCACGGCTGGGAGAGCGGGATGGACAACTCCCCCCGCTGGGACGAGCCGTACGCCGACGTGGTCCCCGACCCGGGCTTCCGGCCGTTCCGCCGGTCCGACCTCGAGGCGCTGGGCGAGCAGTCGCAGCGTCCGACCGACGCGGACTACGTCAAGTACCAGTGGCTGATCGAGGAGCTGCGGCAGGCGCGCTACGACGACGAGCTGGCGCGCAAGTCGCTCAGCTTCCGGGTGGCCGACGTCTTCGCCAGCGCGATCTTCGCGGCCGCGAACGAGGATCTCGCCCGCGCCGGCGACGAGCTCGGGTTGGGCGTCGGCGACGAACTGCTCGGCTACGCCGCGCGCTTCCGCCGCGGCGTGCTCGGCACGACCGACGAGAACGGGTTCGCGGCCGACGTGGACCTGCGGTCGGACCGGACGCTGCGCACGAAGACCCTCGCGGGGTTCGCGCCGCTCCTGTCCGGCGGTCTGGACGCGGACCGCCTGCGTCGCCTCGTCGACCTGCTGCACTCCCCCGCCTGGTGCGGCAACCCGGACCTCGCCTATCCCCTGCCGCCCAGCACCAGCCCGGAGGCGCCCGAGTTCGACGTCGCCAGATACTGGCGGGGTCCGCAGTGGCCGCCGATGAACCTGCTGCTCATCTGGGGCCTGGAGCGCTCCGGAGAGCACGACGCCGCGGACCGGCTGCGCGAGGCCGCGCTCTACCAGCTCACCGACGGGGTGTTCGCGGAGTACTACCAGCCCTTCACCGCGCACCCGCTCGGCAGCAGACCCCAGTCCTGGACCGCCGCGGTCGCCCTCGACCTGGCCGCCGGCTGAGCGGCGGGCACCACCGCCGAACAGCCGCAGGCGAGCATTCCGCCGCCATCCGGCAGCACCGTCGCCGCGCCGAAGGTCCATTACCCGGCGGGTAATGGACGGTGGCACCGGCGGCGGCAGACTGTCGGCATGATCTCCCCTGACGAGCTCCTGTCCGCCATGCCGTTCGCCGGGGCCACCGGCCTGGTGATCGAGTCGGCGTCCGCCGAGGAGGTCACCGGCCGGCTCCCCTGGGCGCCGGAGCGCTGCACCGCCGGCGGCGTCATGCACGGCGGCGCGCTGATCACGCTCGCCGACAGCGTCGGCGCCGCCTGCGCCTTCCTCAACCTGCCGCCGGGCGCGAACACCACCACGGTCGAGACGAGCACGCGGTTCTTCCGCGGCGTGCGGGGCGGCGACGTACGCGCGGTGGCGCGCCCCCTGCACACGGGCCGGACCACCATCGTCGTGCAGACCGACCTGTACGACGGCGACGGCCGCAGGGTCGCCCAGACCACGCAGACCCAGGCCGTTCTCCTGAAGCCCTAGGCTGACCGGCACACGCGGACGATCGAGGGGACGCCCGTGGACCTGGGCCTGTCGGGAAAGACGGCGTTCATCACCGGTGGCTCGGCGGGCATCGGGTACGGCATCGCGCGCTCGCTCATCGCCGAGGGCGCGTCGGTGGCCGTCTGCGCCCGGGATCCCGAACGCCTGGCAGAGGCGGCGGCGGACCTCGGCGCGTACGGCGCGGTCGCCGACGTCACCGATCCCGAGCAACTGCGCCGGGCGATCGACGACGCGGCCGAACGGCTGGGCGGCCTCGACCTCCTGGTGGCCAACGCCGGGGGCGCGCGGGGCGGGGACCTCTTGGACTCGACGCCCGAGGACTGGGCGGCGACCTACGCACTGAACGTCCTGCACGCCGCGCACGCCGTGCGCTGCGCCGTGCCGCACTTCGAGCGGCGCGGCGGCGGCTCCGTGGTGATCGTCTCCTCGATCACCGGCTGGAAGCCGGGCCCGAAGTCCTCCTACGCCTCCGCCAAGGCCGCCGAGATCCATCTCGCCGCGACACTGGCCCAGGAGCTGGCGAGCCGCCACATCCGGGTCAACGCGCTGAGCCCAGGTTCGACGTACTTCGAGGGCGGCGGCTGGGCGGAGTTCGGCGCGGCGCATCCGGAACGGCTGGCGGCCTTCGCCCGGCAGGACTTCCCCGCCGGCCGGCTGGTCACGCTCGAGGAGGTGGCCGACGCGGCCTGCTTCCTGTTGTCCCCGCGGGCGAGCGGCATCAACGGCGCCAACGTCCCCGTCGACGGCGCCCAGGACCACCCCGGCGCCCGCCGTCTCTTCTGAGCGCCGCGGCTCGGACGGACAGTGATCGGGGAGTGACCCTGCGGTCGGCCTCGAACGCCGCGCGAGTCAGTGGCGTCGGGAGGTGACGGTAATGACAGGTATACCTGAAGCAGCACCTGTCCCAGGAGGAGCGGTGACCCAGACCACGATGACCAGGACCGGCGCCCATCGCCCCCGGCCCATCAGCTTCCTCAAACTGCACGAGTCGAATGGCTGGCGGCTGAAGTTCTACGGCATCGCCGCGACCGGCGAGCGTCCCCGGCCCGAGCTGGTGAAGACCGCCGAGCTGCTGGTCCCGACCGCGCTGCCGCACCCGGCGGCGCACAAGGGCGGCGAGGACCCGTACGACATCGACCGGTACGGCGCCGGCTTCGTCATCGTCCACGACGCCGCCGACTATGCCTTCGCGCTCTACGACTGGTGGGCCGGGGAGAACGAGATCCACCAGCGGATATTCTCGTCCCTGCCGAACCGGCTCGGCGCCATGCGACCGCACCCGACGCCCGCCATCGGCTGCGTATGGGAACTGGCCGTCACCGACTTCGAGCGGCGTGCCTGGCTGCGGCACGTCCTCGCCCGCGAGGGCGGCGCCGACATGGAGGCCTACCTGGCCGAGCACTTCGAGGGAGAGGTTTGACCAAGGTCTGGGGAGCCTGCCCGCTGGACTGCCCGGACGGGTGCTCCTGGGTGGTCGACGTCGAGAACGGTGCGGCCGTGAGCATGCGCGGCAACTCGGCCCACCCGGTGACCCGCGGCGCGCTGTGCGTCAAGGTGAACCGCTACCTGGAGCAGACCCGGGCCGCGGACCGGATCCTGCATCCGATGCGCCGTGTGGGCCGCAAGGGCGAGGGCCGGTTCGAGCGGATCAGCTGGGACGAGGCCCTCGACGAGATCGCCACGCGACTGGACGAGGTCCGCCGGACGTACGGCGGGCAGGCGATCTGGCCCTTCCAGGGCACCGGATCCCTCGGCTACATCCAGGGTCTCGAGGGCTTCGCGGGCCGCCGGTTCTTCAACGTGCTCGGCGCGTCGATCCACGATCCGACGATCTGCTCCGTCGCCGGCAGCAGGGGCCTGAAGTACACGCTGGGCACGGCCGGCGGCATGGACCCGGAGGACTTCGCCCGCTCGAAGCTGATCGTGCTGTGGGGCACCAACCCGCTGACCAGCGGCCACCACGTGTGGAAGTTCATCCAGGACGCCCGGCGCGACGGCGCGTACATCGTCGCCATCGACCCGGTGCGCACCCGCACGGCCGCGCAGGCCGACGAGCACCTGGCCCCGCTGCCCGGCACGGACGCCGCGCTGGCCCTCGGGCTGATGCACGTGATCGTCCGGCTCGGCGCGCACGACCAGGAGTTCATCGACCGACACACCCTGGGGTGGGAGGAGTTCCGGGCGCGGATCGAGGAGTTCCCGCCCGACCGCGTGGCGCGGATCACCGGCCTGCCGGAGGAGCGGATCGTCGCGCTCGCCGAGCGCATCGCCCGGACCCGGCCGACCGCGATCCGCGCGACGCAGGGCATGCAGCGGCACGCGGGCGGCGGCATGGCCCTGCGCACGCTCGCCTGCCTGCCGGGGGTGACCGGCGACTGGGCGCTGCCCGGCGGCGGCCTGTGCTACTCGACGAGCGGTCATTTCACGCTGAACCTGCCGGGCCTGGTCCGCATCGATCTGCTGCCGCACCCGGTGCGCACCCTGTCGATGACACGGCTCGGCGAGGGCCTGCTTGACGTGACCGACCCGCCGGTCAAGGCGCTGTTCGTCTTCGGCGCGAACCCCGTGGGCAGCAACCCGCACCAGACCAAGGTCCGCCGGGGTCTGGCGCGCGAGGACCTGTTCACCGTCGTGCTCGAGCACTTCCCGACCGACACGACCGACTACGCCGACATCGTGCTGCCCGCGACGATGCAGACCGAGCACCTGGACGTCATCGCCGGGTACGGCCACCTGTACCTCGGATGGAACGAACCGGCGGTCGCGCCGCCCGGCGAGTGCCTGTCGACCTCGGAGACGTTCCGCCGCCTGGCGCGCCGGATGGGCCTGACCGAGCCGAGCCTGTACGACTCCGACGAGGACCTGGCGCGGCAGCTCCTCGACTCCCCGCACCCGTCGCTCGCCGGGATCACGGTCGAGACGCTGCGGAAGACGGGATTCGCCCGGCTGAACGTCGCGCGGCCGTTCCTGCCGTTCGCCGACGGGTTCCCCACGACGTCGGGGAGGCTGGAGTTCTACTCGGTGCGGGCGACCCGGGTGGGGCTCGACCCGCTGCCCGGATACACCCCGCACGCCGACCCAGGCGACGGGCTGGTGCTCATCTCGGCGGCGCAGCACAACTTCCTCAACACGACGTTCGGCAACAATCCGGAGCTGCGCCGGCGGGCCGGCGCGCCGACCGTCACCGTGCACCCGGACGACGCGGCGGCACGCGGCATCGCCGACGGGACGCCCATCCGGGTGTCGAACGCCCGCGGCTCGTTCGAGGCCGTCGCGCAGGTCTCGGACCGCGTACGGCCCGGGGTGGCGGCGACGTCGAAGGGGCACTGGGCGAAGTTCAACGGCGGCGCGACCGTCAACGCCACCGTCGACGAACGCGACTCCGACATGGGCGGCGGCGCCGTCTTCCACGACAACCGCGTCGAGATCGAGCCGCGTCAGCCCTGAGGCAGGGGGTACAGGCGGCGGGCGTTGTCGGCGCCGATCAGGCGCGCGATGCGTACGACGTCGGTCGGCGACCACTCGCCCGAGCGCTCGGTGAGCACCGCGCCCAGGCTCTGCCGGAAGAAGTGGGCGCCGAGGTGGCACAACTCCGCGAGCCCGTAGCAATCGGTACTGAAGAGGACCTTGTGGAACGGCGCCAGCTCGAGGACCTCGGCGATCGCCCGCGCCGACGACGCGGCGGTGTAGGTGACCGTCAGCCCGATGTCGGCGTGCACGTGCGGGAAGACCGCGGCCAGGTAGGCGGCCTCCCGGAGGTACGGGTAGCAGTGCAGGAGGACGATCGGCGCGGGCACGATCCGGATGAAGTCGGTGAGCAGCGCGGGATTCACCCGGTGCAGGGTCAGGTCGGTGTCGCCGAACCCGGTGTGGATCTGCAGCGGCAGCCCGCGGTCGCCGGCGATCTCGGCGCCGGTCCACAGGGCGTGCCGCAGCAGCACCGGGTCGGTGAGCTTGGCCGGCCCGGCGAGCCAGCGTGCGGCCGCCTCCGTGACATCGCGGGCGATGGGCGGACGCGGGTCGAACTCCAAGCCGATCCGGTAGGCGATGACCGACTTCAGGCCGACGGCCCCGTCCGCGCGGCGCATGAGCTCCTCGGTGAACTCCGCGGCGTACGCCGTCGCCGGCGGGCAGCGGCCGGCCACGTCCTCGGCCACCGACTCGATCCGTACGACCTCGTGCGCCCGCGCGTCGCCGAGCCGCCCCATCTCCTCCGGCGTCAGCAGGTCGGCGGCGGCCACGCCGGTGTCGACGCAGAAGTCGGCGACGCCGGCGGCGCGCAGCAGCCGCCGGTTCGCCTCTTCGGCCCCGAGCCGCCGTCGCCGGTCCAGGTAGGCCTCGGGCGCGGCGTACGGCTCGAGGCCGAGGATGGGCGCGCACCACCGCCGGACCGCCAGCCCGACCGGGCTGTCGAAGTGCGTGGTGCCGGCCGGTGACGGCCCGCCTTCGGTGACGAGCCGCTCGAAGGCGGACCGGTCGAGGTCGTCGCGGCGTACCCCGTGACAGTGGTGGTCGACGAGCGGCATCGCGAGTGCCTCGTCGAGCGCGTCGGCTGCCGTCACGCCTGATCAATGCCCGGGCGGACCGCCGCTCAAGCGCGGCCGACGGGTCGCTCACCCCCTCGCTCGCCTCGTGGCCGGGCTCGTACCTCACCCGGCCACGACGCTCGCCGTGTCAGGTCGGCTTCGCGCCGAAGGGTCAGCGGGCCAGGCGCAGCAGGTTGGTGATGATCCGGTGTCCGGTCTCCCCGGTGGCGGTGAGGATGGACTCCGGGTGGAACTGCACCGCCCAGCGCCGGTTGGCCGGGTCCTCGATGGCCATGACGACGTCGCCGAGCATCGCGGTGGCCGCGAACCCGCCACGGACCTGGTCGGCCTTCGCGTGCAGCGAGTGGTACCGCGCGGCGGTGAACTCGGCCGGCAGCCCGGCGAACAGGTCGCCGCCGCCGACCGCGACCCGGCCCGGCTTGCCGTGCGCCGGCTCGGGCAGCAGGGCGAGCTCGCCGCCCGCGTGCTCGACCATGGCCTGCAGGCCGAGACAGACGCCGAACACCGGGATCTCCCGGACGTACACGGCGTCGAGCAGCTCGGCGGTGTCGAAGTCCGTCGGCCGCCCGGGGCCGGGCGACAGGACGACGAGGTCGGGCCGGATCTCGTCGAGCATCTTGTCGGGGAACCCGAAGCGCAGCGTGGTCACGTTCGCGCCCTGCTGCCGGAAGTAGTCGGCGAGGGTGTTGACGAAGGAGTCCTGGTGGTCGACGAGCAGGACGGTCATCCCCTCGCCCACGCGCGGGCGCTCCGGAGCGCCGGCGGTGGTCTCGTCCTCGCCGGTCGGGGACAGTGCCTCGAGCAGCGCCCGTGCCTTCAGGTACGTCTCGCGCTCCTCGGCGTCGGGGTCCGAGTCGTACAGGAGCGTGGCTCCGGCGCGTACGGCGGCGATCCCGTCGCGGATCTGCGCGGTGCGCAGCGTCAGGCCGGTGTTCATGGAGCCGTCGAAGCCGATGCAGCCGACCGCGCCGCCGTACCAGCGGCGGGGCGTCTCCTCGTGGTCCTCGATGAACTGCATCGCCCACGTCTTCGGCGCGCCGGTCACGGTGACCGCCCACATGTGCGTGAGGAACGCGTCGAGGGCGTCGTAGCCCGGCCGCAGCCGGCCCTCGATGTGGTCGACGGTGTGGATCAGCCGGGAGTACATCTCGATCTGCCGCCGGCCGATCACCTTGACGCTGCCGGGGACGCAGACGCGGGACTTGTCGTTGCGGTCGACGTCGGTGCACATGGTCAGCTCGGACTCGTCCTTGGCCGAGTTGAGCAGCTCACGGATGTTGTCGGCGTCCTCGAGGGGGTCGCCGCCGCGCCGGATCGTCCCGGAGATCGGGCAGGTCTCGACCCGGTCGCCCGTGACGCGCACGAACATCTCCGGGGACGCGCCGACGAGGTACTCGCCCTCCCCCAGGTTGAAGAAGAACTCGTACGGGGCCGGGTTCGTGACGCGGAGCCGCTCGAAGAACGCCGCCGGGGAGTCGCACGGCCCGTACATCACGTGGCCGGGCACGACCTCGAACAGGTCGCCGCGGACGAACTTCTCCTTGGCCTCGCGCACCACCTCGGCGTAGGCGCCCGGCGTCGGCTGCGGCGGCAGTTCGGCGGCGCGGGGCACCGGAGTGGGCTCCGTCCCCCTCGGCAGGCCACGGGTGCTGACGCCGCCGATCTCGAACTCGTAGGACATGCGGGCCGAGGTCTCGCGCTTGCGGTCCACCACGATCATCTCGTCGGCGAGGTGCAGGACGAGGTCGCGCTGGTCGGCCGGGCGGTCGATGTTCAGCCGGATGGGCTCGAACTGGAAGGCGAGGTCGTAGCCGAAGGCGCCGTACAGGCCGAGATGCGGGTCCTCGCCGCGGAACAGATCGGTGACGGCGCGCAGCGCGGTGAAGACGGTGGGCCGGCGGCTGCGCTCCTCCTCGGTGAAGACCTCGTCGGTCGACGGGACGAAGACCTCGACGCCGTCGGGGATGTCCACGGGCTCGCCGGTGGCGGCCATCGCCTCGGAGACGGCGGGCAGGAGCACGCGACCGCGGTCGTTGAGCGCGCGGACCGCGAGCCGGCGGCCGCGCGCGACGATCTCCAGGCACGGGTCGACGTAGGCCATGTGCCACCGGCTGTACCGGCCGGGGTACTCCATGCCCGAGCTCAGCACGGCGCCACGGCGCTCCCCCACGGCCTGGACGAGCGCGTCGAGCGCGTCGCTCTTGCGCGCCGGATCCACCGGCGTGTCGGTGCGTGTGACGTGTACGCCGCCGGCCGTCACATACTCCGTCGTCGTCTCCACGATCGGCCCCTCGATGTCGGGCCTCCTCCGGCGGAGAGCTGAACACGACCGCCGGACGAAGGCGGTCGCTGCGGAATCAGAGAATGCGTAACCCGCGCCGCCTAGCGGCGCCACCACCACTGGGTCGGCTGGGTTCGCATAGGTCGAAGGCTACCCGCTCCGGGTCCGGCCGCGCCACCGGGCACGCGGTCCGGCGGCATCACCGCCCACGATCCGGTGACGCCACGCCCACGATACGGGACGCCATCGCCCACGATCCGGGACGCCGCCGAGACCTAACCGAGATCCAGCGCTGATGAACTTTGTGGTACGAAATCCGATTACGGCTGCCCGGAATGTCCCCTGGACGGCCTTGTCACGTAGTTAACGCACCACGGAGGCCCCCCTTGGCCGAGACCACCCCCAGGCCCCGCCGCGGCGATCGCAGCCCCTGGAACTGGCTGCTCGTCCTTCCGGTCGTCGTGCCGCTCCTGACCTTCATCTTCAACAAGGACAAGCCGCGCCTCGCCGGTTTCCCGTTCTTCTACTGGGCCCAGTTCGCGTTCATCATCCTCGGCGTCGCGACGACGACCGTCGTGTACCTGATGACGCGGCGCCCGTCCGGGTCGAAGGAGGACTGAGGCATGTCGAGCCGACACCTCACCGAAGTCATCGTCTTCGGCGTCCTGTTCGTCCTGGTCAGCGTGGTGGGCTTCGTCGCGGCCCGGTGGCGCCGCCCGGACACCATGCACACCCTCGACGAGTGGGGCCTGGGCGGCCGCAGCTTCGGCTCGTGGATCACCTGGTTCCTCATCGGCGGTGACCTCTACACCGCGTACACGTTCGTCGCGGTGCCCGCGCTGGTCTTCGGCGCCGGCGCGGCCGGCTTCTACGCCGTGCCGTACACGGTGGTCGTCTACCCACTGGTCTTCCTCGTGCTGATCCGCCTGTGGTCGGTGTCCCACGTGCACGGCTTCGTCACCCCCGCCGACTTCGTCCGTGCCCGTTTCGGATCGCCGCTGCTCGCGCTGCTGATCGCCATCACCGGCATCGTCGCGACGATGCCGTACATCGCGCTGCAGCTCGTCGGCATCCAGGCGACCCTGAAGGCGATGGGCGTGACCGGCCACTGGCCGATCGTCATCGCGTTCGCGATCCTGGCGGCCTACACCTACCAGTCGGGGCTGCGGGCACCCGCGCTGATCGCGTTCGTCAAGGACGCGCTGATCTACATCGTGATCAGCGTGGCCGTGCTGTACATCCCGCACAAGCTCGGCGGCTGGGGCCACGTCTTCAACGCGGCGCAGGCGAAGTTCGACAAGACGCCCACCCCGGCGGACGGCACCCTGCTGAACGCGAACAACCAGCTCAACTACGCGATGCTCGCGCTGGGCTCGGCGCTGGCGCTGTTCCTTTACCCGCACAGCGTCACCGGCGTGCTGGCCAGCAAGAACCGCAACGTCATCAAGCGGAACATGGCCGCGCTCCCGGCGTACAGCTTCGTGCTGGGCCTGATCGCGCTGCTCGGCTTCATGGCCATCGCGGCCGGCGTCAAGCCGCTCACCACCGGCGGCAAGCCGGACAGCAACACGGTCGTCCCGCTGCTGTTCGACCACATGTTCCCGAGCTGGTTCGCCGGCGTGGCGTACGCGGCCGTCGGCATCGGCGCGCTCGTCCCCGCCGCGATCATGTCGATCGCCGCCGCCAACCTGTTCACCCGCAACATCTACCGGGAGTACTTCCGCCGGGACGCGAGCGAGGCCGAGGAGGCGAAGGTCAGCAAGCTGGTCTCGCTGGTGGTCAAGGTCGGCGCGGTCGCGTGCATCCTGCTGCTCGACCCGCAGTTCTCCATCGACCTGCAGCTGATCGGCGGCGTCATCATCCTGCAGACGCTCCCGGCGGTCGGCCTCGGCCTGATCACCCGGTGGTTCCACCGGGGCGGCCTCATGGCCGGCTGGGTCGCGGGCCTCGCGGCGGGCCTGTGGATGCTCTACCGCATCCCGAACCCGGCCACCCACAAGGTGCACTTCGGCGGCTCGGCGTACCCGCTGAGCGACCTCGGGTTCGACACCAAGGTGACGGTCTACGTCGGCATGCTGGCGCTGCTCGTCAACCTGGTCGTCGCCGTCGTCGCGACGCTCGTGCTCAAGGCGGTCAAGGCCGCGGACGGCGTCGACGCCACCCGCGCCGACGACTACTACGCCGACGAGGGCGACCCCAAGGTCGCCTCGGGCACCCGCGAGATCGAAGCGGAACTCGCCTGACCTCTCCCTCACCGGCGCAGCGGCGGCCGTCCCCGGCCAGGGGACGGCCGCCGCTCGGGTGAAGGGCCGACCTCCGGCCCGGCATCATGCCGTGTGCGCACGTCTCGGGAAACGCCGCCGCAGCGGCCCGGATCGCCCCGATCGCTCCCGTTAAGAGGTTGAGTACGTCCGGCGTTCACCGAGCCTCGCGCACCTCCCCTGCCGACCGGAGTCGATCCGCGCCGTCCGGTCGGGAGGGATCGAATCCCAGCGCCACCGTCGCCTTCTCGCACAACTCCGCGAACATCGCGCGTTCGGCCGGCGTGAGCGCGGCCGCCACGGCCCGGGCGTTGTCCCGGCGACCGTGCGCGATGCGCGCGAGGAAGGCGTGCCCCTCGGCGTTGAGGAAGGTCGTCAGCTCGCGCCGGTCCGCACCGACCGTCTCCTGGCCGACGAGTCCCAGGTCCTTGAGGATCCGAAGGGCCTTCGAGATCGTCTGCCGGGAGACGCCGAGGGCCGTGCTGAGGGCCGAGGGCATCATCGGGCCACGGATGCGCAGCAGTTCGAGCACGTCGTACTGCTGCCAGGTGACCCCTTCCGGATTGGCCAGCGCCCGCCGGGCCACCAGGACGCACTGGAGGTGGGACAGGGCGTCCTCCAGCTCGTCGGGCTCACCGGAAGGCATCTCCGGTGGGGCGCCGGATGCCGTCATGGAAACCCCCGGTTCGGATGACGAGAACGCCGGATCCGCGGCGCGGGTCAATCCTAAGACGCGCGGACCGGCGCTGACTCTCGCGGATCAGCGCTCACTCTCGCGGACCGGCTCTTCGCCCTCGCGGACCGGCGCTCGCCCCCGCGGACAGGGCCGGCTCGCGGACAGGGCCGGCCTCGGCCGAATATGATTTCCGTTCGGAAACCATTATGGTGTCGGACCGACCGCGCGGTCCCCTCGGACCACCGACTCTCGGGAGGAATCCATGACGGCCGGCCAGCGCGCTCATCCCGGGGACCTCATCGTTCTCGGCGGCGCGCGCCAGAACAACCTCAAGGGCGTGGACCTGCGCGTCCCGAAGCACCAGCTGACCGTGTTCACCGGCGTCTCCGGTTCGGGGAAGTCCTCGGTCGTGTTCGGCACGATCGCCGTCGAGTCGCAGCGACAGTTGAACGAGACGTTCCCCTGGTTCATCCGCAACCGGCTGCCGAGGTACGAGCGGCCGGAGGCCGAAGCCATCGAGAACCTCTCCGCGGCGGTCGTCATCGACCAGCGGCCCGTCGGCGGCAACGCGCGGTCGACGGTCGGCACGATGACCGAGATCAGCCCCATCCTCCGGGTGCTGTTCTCCCGACACGGCCGCCCCAGCGCCGGGCACTCGCACGCGTACTCCTTCAACGATCCGCGCGGCATGTGCGAGGAGTGCGAGGGCCTGGGCACGACGGTGCGCCTGGACCTGAGCCGGCTGCTCGACGAGGACAAGAGCCTGAACGAGGGCGCGATCGGATTTCCGGCGTTCGCGCCCGGCACCTTCCTGTGGCAGCTGTACGCCGAGTCGGGCCTGTTCGATCCGGACCTGCCGATCCGTGAGTTCAGCGACGCCGACCGGGAGGTGCTGCTGTACGGCAGCGGGTTCACGGTGGACCGTACGGGCCGCAACGGCGTCTACAAGAACGCGTACGAGGGCATCGCCCTCCGGTTCGACCGCCGCTATCTGAAGAACGGCCTCGACGGCCTCAAGGACAAAGAGCGGGCGGCCGTCGAACAGGTCGTCGTCGAGGGCCCGTGCCCGGTCTGCGGCGGAGCCCGGCTGAACCAGGCGGCGCTGGACTCCCGCATCGACGGGGACAACATCGCCGACTACGCCGCCCTGGAGGTCAGTGAGCTGATCCCCCGGCTCACCCGGATCAAGGCGCCCACGGTCAAGCCCGTCGCCGAGGCCGCGGTGGCGGCGCTGCGCGGCATCGAGGCGGTCGGCCTGGGCTATCTCACCCTGGCACGGGAGACCTCGACCCTGTCCGGCGGCGAGGCCCAGCGGCTCAAGGTGGTACGGCACCTGCGCAGCAGTCTGACCGACCTCACCTACATCTTCGATGAACCGAGCGTCGGTCTGCACCCGCGCGACGTGCGCCGGATGACCGGCCTGCTGCGCGCGCTCCGCGACAAGGGGAACACCGTCCTGGTCGTCGAGCACGACCGGACCGTGATCGAGAGCGCCGACCACGTGATCGACATGGGCCCAGGAGCGGGCGGTGACGGAGGCGAGGTGATCTACGAGGGCGGCGTCGAGGGGCTGCGCCGGTCCGGGACCCCGACCGGCCGGAGCCTGCTGACGGTGCCAGGGCTGAAGGGGACGTACCGGGCTCCGACCGGCACCCTGCCGATCCGGGACGCCGACCTGCACAACCTGCGGAACGTCACGGTCGGCATTCCCACCGCGGTGCTGACCTGCGTGACCGGAGTGGCCGGCTCGGGAAAGAGCACCCTGATCTCGCGGGTCTTCACGGCACAGCACCCGGAGACCGTCGTGGTGGACCAGTCCGCCATCGGCGTCTCGACGCGCTCCACCCCGGCCACGTACCTCGACGTCATGGACGTCATCCGCCGGTCGTTCGCCTGGGCCTCGAAGACCGAGCCCGGGTTGTTCAGCTTCAACTCCACCGGCGCGTGCCCCGAGTGTCAGGGGCGGGGACAGATCGAGACGGACCTGGCCTTCCTGGACCCCGTGACGACCGTGTGCGAACGCTGCTCGGGCCGCAGGTTCAACGACGAGGCGCTGCGCCACACGTTCCACGGCAAGACGATCGCCGACGTCCTCGCGCTGACGGCCGACGAGGCGCACGCCTTCTTCGACGACGCGCGCATCCGCAGCAGACTCTCCCTGCTCGGCGAGGTCGGACTGGGCTATCTCACCCTGGGACAGCCGCTGTCCACTCTGTCCGGCGGCGAGCGGCAACGACTCAAGCTCGCCCACCGGCTGCGGGACAGCGGTGTGATCTACGTCTTCGACGAGCCCACCACCGGACTGCACATGGCGGACACCCGGCGGCTGCTCGGGCTGTTCGACCGCCTGGTGGACGGCGGCAACACCGTCATCGTGATCGAGCACGACCTGGACGTCGTGAAGTACGCCGACTGGGTCATCGACCTCGGCCCGGAGGCGGGCCGCCGCGGCGGCCGCGTCGTCTACGAGGGCACGCCGGACGGCCTGCTCACCGTCGAGGAGTCGCACACGGGCCGGTGCCTCGCCGACGACCTCCGTCAGGCCGGGCACTCGGCGTCCGGATGACGGTCGGCACCGTGCGGTACCGACCGGCGGGTACCCCCGGTGAGCCGAGACCGACGCGGCCGGCAGAAGGCCCGGGAGTCCTGCGACGAGGTCAGCGGCCGGTTCGGATGCGGACGACGGCCGGCAGGTCCGGGGTCTCCATGGTCTGGCGGAGCCGCCGAAGTGCCGGATGGAGGAGGTCTTTGGCGCCGGCCGGATCGGCGTCCGGTTCCAGGGTCATGGTGAGGGAGAGGCACGGGCGGGCCGGGGTCCCGGCGAGCGTCACAGCCGCGCTCCGCACGTCGGGGCTGTCGAGAAGGTCGCTCTTGAACGCGTCGCCGACCACGCGGGCGGGCAGCGTCGTGGCCCCCTCCCGGCGGTCGCTCTCGAGCCGGACCGCCCGCAGGGCGCCGGTGGGGGCCTGGGTGATGAGCCAGTACAGCGCGGCCACTCCGATCACGACGGCGACGGCGGCGAGCGCGGCCCAGAACCAGATATGGCCGTCGACGAAGGAGCGGGTGGCCCGGTCGGTGATCGGCGTGCGCTCGACTCCGAGCACGCCGGGGTAAAGGCCGATGCCGCGCAGGAACGCCGTGGCGCCGCCCAGAAGCAGTATGAGCCCGATGACCGCCAGGCCGATTCGGTTCCGGCGTGCGGTGCGGTGCGGCATGGGTCAGTCCTCTCGGTGCCGGATGGTGACACGCACGCGCGGCGGACGCAGCGGTGCGAGTTCCCGGAGCCGTTCGGTGACGGCGTGCTCCACCTGTTCGGCCAGTCCGCGAGGATCGCGAAGCGGGCTGGTCGCGTGTACCCGGACCCGGTGGCGTCGGACGGTGACGCGGGCGCGGGTAACGCCGTCGACGCTCCGGGCGATCCGCGCGAGCTGCCGCCGGAGCCCCGCCGCCGTGATCCCCAGGACCACGGCGGGGTCGTCGAAGGCCAACGCGATGCTCCGCGGGCGCCCGGGCCACAGCGCGAGCAGGAACAGCAGGAGGCCGAGCGCCGCGAGCACGGCCGCCACGGCCAGTGTGAGGGGGTCGGCCCAGCGTGTGTCGCGGCCGAGTCGCGCCAGGTACGACACCGGCAGCACGTTCCCCGCGCGGTGCGACAGCAGGGCCGTGATCACCTCCGCCGCGATGAGGATGGCGACGGTGGCCAGCACGGCGGCCGTCACGATGGCCGGGACGGCACGGCGAGGCCGGAACGCGCGCCGACGCTCGCGGCGGGACATCGTCGCGGGCGGCCGGCCCTGCTCCGAGGCGGTCACAGCGGCCGCCCGCCGGCTCGCTCGGGCGGCGTCAGTCCGGCGATGTCGATGTCGACCTGGCGGACCCGCAGGCCGGTCAGCTCGCCGACGCGGGCCATGACATGGGCGCGCAGCCTCCGTGTCACCTGTCGTAGCGGCGCCGGGTAGACAACGAAGATCCGCATCCGCAGCATCGCCAGCCCCCCGTCGACGCGGGCCTTCACCCGCGGTCCGGCGATCGTCGGACCGACTCCGAACGGCAGGCCCAGAGGTCGTCCGGCGGCCCCGTGGACACCGTCGACCTCGGTCAGCGCGCGGGACGCTATCTTCTCCACGACCCGCGCGGTGATCGTGGTACGGCCGCGGGTCTCCCCCGCCGCTTCAGAATCTTCGGGCACCGCCGACGGCGCCGACGGCGCGGGGCTCACGTGTGCCTCCGGCCACCGAGCAGTTCACGCAGGTTCAGATCGCCGACGAGCGCTCGTCCGGTCAGCAGCCCGACCACTCCGAGCACCAGCACGATCAAGAACGCGCTGACGCCGCCGAACGCGCCGGCGAATCCCAACGCGATTCCGAACCCCAGACCTACCACCGGCCACCAGCGCAGTTCGTCCATACCGTGCACCCCCCGTTATTCCTCACGCCAGGTGCCGTTTCGCCCGGCGTCGGCGCCTCGCCCAGCAGACGAGCGGCCACAGCCCGCGCCGGGAGCGGAACACCGTCACGCTCCCCGCTTCTCCGCAAGGTGCGCGCCAGCGTTCGATGCCGGCGGCGAACTGCTCCGGATCGCCGCCCACGTCCGGGTGGTGCGCCCGCACCCAGACGCTGAAGTCATGCCGGTCCGCTCTCACCTTCGCCGTCCAGGAATCTCGATGTCATCGATGGCCACATCGACCCGCCACTCCGGCACCACGCTCCGCGCGGCTCGGCGGACCTCGGCGGCGATCTCGGCCAGCGGCCGGCCGTAGACCGCCACGACCGCGACGCGCACCTCCCCCTCTCCGACGGCCACGCCCTGGACGGAGCGACCGGGCAGATAGGTGGCGACCGGGCCCTCGGCGAGACGCGCGACCGACGCGCAGGCGGTCACCCTCTCCCTGATCCGGTCGGCCAGCCGCCCGGCCTCCACGGTGTCGCCGGAGATCGTCACTGGACCCGTGGCTCGGCCGGCTCGGCTTCTTCGTCCGGGAGGTGAATGTCGCCGACGGTGATGTTGACCTCGGTGACCTCCAGCCCGCACATCTTCTCGACGGCGTTGATGACGTTACGCCGCACGCCGTTGGCGAGGTCGGGGATGGAGACGCCGTACTCAACGATCATCCCCAGGTCGATCGCCGTCTGCCGTTCGCCCACCTCCACCACGACGCCCTGGGTGACGCTCGGGCCGCCGGCCCTGGGAAGGCGTTCGCGGACGGCTCCGACCGCGCGGGACAGCCCCGAGCCCATCGCGTACACCCCCGGCACCTCACGGGTCGCCATGCCGGCGACCTTCGCGACGACCGCGTCCGCGATCGACGTCTTGCCGTGCTCACCGACCAGTTCACCGCTCGTCCGAGCGGTGACCGCGCCGCCTTGTGACTCGGAGCCCGTCGAGGTCGACTTCGCACTCTCGGCTGCGCTCATGTTGGCCTCCTTTGCCGCGAGACGCGCTCACCGGCCACACCTGTCCGCGCGCCTGAGAGGCTCCCGGCGGTCAGGCCGCTCCGAAACCGTTCCCGCGTTGGAATCGTCGTCCGCGCCTCAGGCGGGCGGCGACGCTCGGCCGTTCGCCAGGATCCCCGCGTTCGCGCGGCCTTCCACTCCGTGGAACAGCGCCGTACGGTTCGCGCCGCGAGTCGCGGCGTCGGCGACGGATCCGTCGCCCTTCGTGATGCCCCCTGTCACGGCTCGCCCTACCCGCGGCGATGATGAACAAACCGCCCAGGCGGCCATGACTCGGCGCAGAGCCGGTCAGCGGCGGGTGGCTTCGGGGAGCCCGTCGAGGAGGAGGTCGACGATGCCGTCGGTCACCGTCTCGCGTGGCACGTCGGGGTGGTCCAGCCACCACTCCCCCGCCGCCTGGACCATGCCGACGGTGGCGTGGCTCCAGATGTGCACGCGGACCGGGTCGGGCAGCAGGCCCTCTCGGAGGAGGATGTCGGCGATCTCACCGCCGAGACCGCGGATGACCGTACCCATCGCGCTGTGCGTGGCGGTGTCCTCGGCGCTGGCCCGGTGCACGAGGAAGCGGTACAGGTGCCGGTTGGCGGCGATGGCCGCGAGGTAGGTGTCGATCGCCGCCCGCGACCGGGTGCGGATGTCGCCGGGTCGCAGGAAGGCCGCCCGGACGTTGTCCATGAGCGCCCGCGTGTGCCGTTCGGCGAGGGCCTGGTAGAGACCGGACTTGTCGCCGAAGTGCCGGTAGAGGATGGGCTTGCTGATGCCCGCCTCGGACGCGATCGCGGCCATGGACGCCTCCGGCCCCTCCCGGAGGATGATCCGGTCGGCGGCCTCGAGCAGGGCCCGGCGGCGGCGCGGATCCCGGCCCGCTCGCCCACCCGGCGCGGCGTCCGGCCGCCGACTCGAAACCGCGTCCCCTCGCCCGCTCGACGCCGCGCCCGCTCCCCGCCCGCTCGACGCCGCGCCCGGCCGCGCGTTCGACGCCGCGCCCGGCCGCGCCCTCGGCGCCGCGTCCGGACGGCGCGCGGACGCGTTTCCCGTCGCCGGGGTGGTCTCCTCGGGTGGGTCTTCGTCGCCGCGTGAAGCGGCCTCCTCGTCTCGTCCGCCGTTGATCACAGTGCGAGCCTAGCCCCGGGCCCACTGACCGCCTTTGGTCAGAGGTTCTGACCTCAATCTTCATGGCCGAAGGAGGCCCGACTCGTTGCGCCCCCAAAAATAAACAGGTTAGTTTCCTGTTCGTGTTAGATCCCTGGCCGCGTGACGGTCCGTGACCACTCCTCTCGCCCCGCTGCGCCTCTTCCATGCCCAGCCATCGGGCGACGATGGCCCCACCGACCTCTCAGGAGAGCGGCACCTACCACTATGAGCACCCCGATCAGATCGGCAGCGCTCCGCCTGTTGGCGGCGACGGCGCTGACCTCGTCCTTCGTCCTGACCACGGCTCCCGCGCACGCGGTGACCAGCACCTGTCACCCCCACGGGCGGGACCTGTCCGTCACCTTCCAGCCGATCGACCACACGGTCACCGACGCGCAGTACTACCTCGCCCGTCTCACACTGGCCAACGGGGGCGGCCGGTGCTCCCTCGACGGCGACTGGGCGTTGTACTTCAACTCCGTACGCCAGCCGGCCGCCGTCCTGTCCGGCGCGGCCGGCGACACCGGGCGGGCACAACTGGCCGCCCAGGGGCTGACCGTCGCCCGGGCCGACACGGCGCAGAGCGGCGACCTGTACGTCCTGAAGCCCACGAGCGGGTTCGCCCCGCTCAGGCCGGGCGAGCGCCGCCGGATCGACATGAACTTCGAGCTCTGGGCGATCCAGAAGACCGACGCGCCCGCGGCCTGGAGCATCTCCTTCGACGGCGGTCCCGCCGAGTGGGTGCCCGCCAAGGCGCTGCTCGATCCGGCGGATCCGAAGCAGACCAAGGCGTTCTCCGGCGACAACCGGCCCGTCGAGACCGCGGCGACGCGCTTCGCCGACAACACCGCGCAGCGGGCGAACCTCACCCTGCAGCAGCGGCTCGTCCCGCAGCCCCTGTCGGCCACCGCCGGGCAGGGCACGGTGACGGTCGACGGACGGACCGTGATCCGCCACCCGGCCGGGCTGTCCGGCGAGGCGGGCTATCTGCGGTCGGCGCTCGGTGACGTCGTCAAGAGCGGCGGCGGCAAGGGCGGGACCGTCATCCGGCTGTCGGTGGACCCGAAGCTGGATGTCGACCACGACGGCAAGGCGGACGCCGAGGGCTACACCCTGCGCTCGACCGCCCGCGGTGTGGACATCGTCGGCAAGGACGCGGCCGGCGTGCTGTACGGCGTGCAGACGCTGCGTCAGCTCATCCCCGTGTCGGCGTACGAGGCGGCGGCCCGCGGCGCCCGGCAGTCGAAGATCGCCGTACCGCGGGCGACGATCGCCGACGCTCCGCTGTTCGGGTACCGCGGGATGGGCATCGACGTCGCGCGGCACTTCGAGACCAAGCAGACGATCGAGAAGTTCCTCGATCTGATGTCGTACCTGAAGTTGAACCGGCTGCACTTCCACCTCACCGACGACGAGGGCTGGCGGCTGCAGATCCCCGGGCTCCCCGAGCTGACCGGCTTCGGCGCGCACCGCGGCCTGGACCTCGCGCAGAGCAAGCAGCTGCACCAGGCCATGGGCTCGGGCAACGACCTCGGCGGCGGCGACGGCGTCACGGACAAGGCCCGGGACGCGACCGAGGCCAATCTCGGACGCGAGCCCGCCTACCAGGGGTTCGAGCAGGACACCGTGAACTTCGTCGGTAAGGGCAGCGGCTACTACACGACCTCGGACTTCACCGAGATCTTGAAGTACGCGGACCAGCGGCACATCCAGGTCGTCCCGGAGTTCGACTTCCCGGCGCACGCGCGGGCCGCGGTGCAGTCGATGGAGCGCCGCTACCAGCAGACCGGCGACGCGACGTACCGGCTGCTGGACCCGAAGGACACCTCGCACCACGTCAGCGTCCAGGGGTACACCGACAACCTGGCCAACCCGTGCCTGCCGAGCACCTACGCGTTCCTCGGCAAGGTCGTGACCGAGGTCAAGAAGCTGTACGCCGAAGCCGGCGCGCCGCTGAACACCCTGAACCTGGGGGGTGACGAGCCGCCGGGACCGGACCGCTGGCAGGGCTCACCCGCGTGCGAGAGCAACCCGGAGACCGCCGGCAAGGACGACGCCGCGCTGATGAACTACTTCTTCGCGAAGTGGAACCAGATCGCGCTGACGGCCGCGCCGACGACCGCCGGGTGGGAGGACGTCATCCGCGACGATCCGCGGACGCTGAACCTCGACCACTTCATCGCGCTGCCCTGGCAGAACGTCTGGGGCTGGGGCCGGGAGGACTGGGCGTACCATTTCGCCAACACCGGCCGGCAGGTGATCCTGGCGCACGCCACCAACCTGTACATGGACCTGGCCTACAACAAGGACCCGGACGAGCCCGGCTACTACTGGGCCAACTACGTGGACGAGAAGAGCACGTTCACGTACCAGCCGTACGACGTGTACGCGAGCGCGACCCAGGACCGGTGGGGCAACCCGATCACGGCGAACCCGAGTTGGGAGAAGCTCACGCCCGAGGGCCGCAAGAACATCCTCGGGATGGAGGCGCAGCTCTTCGCCGAGAACGGCAAGGCGGAGGGGATCCGGGAGTACCAGGCGTTCCCCAAGCTCCTCGGCGTCGCCGAGCGGGCCTGGAACCTCAACACGCCGAACACCGCCCAGATGCCGGCGGCGTGGAACGTCTTCTCGAACACGCTCGGGCAGGTCACCTTCCCGCTGCTGTCCTTCTACAAGCCGGTCGGGCTGCCGGGCGTCGGTGTGAACTACCGCATCCCGCTGCCGGGCGGGCAGGTGCGGAACGGGACGCTCACCGCGAACGTCCGTGATCCCGGGATGGCGTTGGAGTACTCCGCCGACGGCGTCTCCTGGAAGCCGTACGCCGGCCCGGTGCAGGCCGGACCGACCGTGCTGCTGCGCACCCGCGCCGTCGACGGGCGTACGAGCCGGATCTCGCCGGTCGGGCTGACGGTCTGGAAGACCGGCACCGCCTACCCGGCGGGCGCGCTGGTGGACCACCAGGGTGAGATCTACCGGGCGAAGCGCCGCAACACGTCGGCCGCCCCGGACACGTCCCCCGCCTCCTGGGCGCTGGTCCAGTAAGGCGGTTCGACGAGATCGGCGGGCGGCCGGGCGAACCAACGTCCCCGGCCGCCCGTCTCACTCTCCGGCGGCCCGACCACGGCATTGTCAGGTTCGACGTGGCCTATGCTGTGGCGCGGCGCCGCGTGGGGGCTCTCTCCCGGAGTCGGCCGGCGGGTGCGCACCCGGCCCCGTCCGGGTCCCGTCCCCACCCACGCCGTGCCGCTTTCCCCTGGAGGGTTCCCCGGATGACCACACCTCGACTGCCTCGTACCCGCGCTCTCAAAAGGTGCCTGGCGGCCGTCGCGGCCGTGGTCGCGATCTGGGTGACGACCCTCGGCGCGGGACGCGTCAACATGTACGCCAAGCCGGGAGCGCTGCCGGCCCTGTCGGTGTCGACCCTCGCCGTCCGCTACAAGGCGAACCGTCGCGCGATGGGGGCCGCGCTGCAGACGGCGCGGCGGATCCAGGACTTCGCGATGGTCCGGTCGCTGAGCCGCCTCATGGTGCCCGGCCGGCGGTTCCTGTTCTTCGACGCGCGCGGCACCGGCCGCGCCGTCGAGGTCCTGGGCGATCTCGCCCACGCCCGGCGGGTGGCGATCCTGGTGCCGGGCGCCGACACGACCGTGACGACGTTCGACGTCCGCGGGCACCGGCCGTTCGCCACGCCCGGCGGCGGGGCGCGGGCGCTGCTGGACGAGGCACGCCGCGTCCAGCCGGGTACGGACCTGGCGGTGGTCGCCTGGCTGGGCTACAGCCCGCCCAAGGTGACGAGCCCGGGGGTCATCACCGACTTCCGCGCCGACACCGGCGCGGCCCGGCTGCGCCGGTTCGTGACCGACGTCCACCGCCTGAACCCCTCGGCCGACACCACCCTGCTCTGCCACAGCTACGGATCGGTCGTGTGCGGGGAGGCGGTCCGGGGACTGCCCGTGAGCGACGTGGCGGCGTTCGGGAGCCCGGGGATGTCGGCGTCCAGCGCGGCCGGTCTGGGCACGCGGGCGCGCGTGTGGGCGGCGCGTGGCACCGCCGACTGGATCGGGCTCGTGCCGCACGTGCGGATGTTCGGCGTGGGCTTCGGCACCGACCCGGTGTCGCCGGCGTTCGGCGCGCGGGTCTTCGCCGCCGGGTCCGCGGGCCACGGCGACTACCTGCGGCCGGGCTCCGTGTCACTGCGCAATCTCGCGCTGATCGCGCTGGGCCGCGCCCCTCAGGTCACCTTCGCCGGATGAAACAGCAGGTCGCCCGACATGTCGCCTGTCGGCCCTGATCGTCCCGGTTTCTGGGAATAGTTAACAAATCTGACAGTCGTTTCGTCAGGTGTCAACGACTTAATCGGTCACGAAAACTGGCCGATTTCGGCTCCTCCTCAAACGGGGATTCCGGTGCTTGAGTTAGTCGAGCCTCCGTCCCCCCTTTCAGGAGAGTCGATGAAACTCCCCCGCCTCGTCGTCTCCGCAACATGCGCGGTCACCCTCTCGGCCGCCACTGTGGTCGGCGCCGCCGCCTCCGCCTCGGCCGCGACGGTCAACTACGTGGCGCTCGGCGACTCGTACTCGTCGGGCACCGGCACGGGCTCGTACGACCTGGACAGCACCTGCCAGCGCAGTAGCAAGGCCTACCCCGCCAAGTGGGCCGCCGCGCACTCCCCCGCCTCGTTCACGTTCGCGGCCTGCTCCGGCGCCAAGACCGGCGACGTGCTCAGCAACCAGCTCGGCTCGCTCAGCTCGAGCACCTCGCTGGTGAGCATCACGATCGGCGGTAACGACGCCGGGTTCAGCAGCGTGATGCAGACCTGCGTCCTGAGCTCCGACTCGTCCTGCGTGAGCGCGGTGAACACCGCCAAGAACTTCGCCGACACGCAGCTGCCGGGCCTGCTGGGCAACGTCTACTCCACGATCAAGTGGAAGGCGCCGAACGCGCACGTCGTCGTGCTCGACTACCCGCACCTGTACATCACCAACGACTCCGGGTGCATCGGGATGAGCCACACCAAGCACGTCGCCCTGAACAGCGCCGCCGACGAGCTCGACAGCGTGATCGGCACGGCGGCCGCCAACGCCGGATTCACCTTCGCCGACGTCCGCGGTCAGTTCTCCGGGCACGAGCTCTGCTCGGGTGACGGCTGGCTCAACTCGGTCACCATCCCGATCGGCAGCTCCTACCACCCGACGGCGACCGGGCACGCGAGCGGCTACCTGCCGGTCTTCAGCGGCAAGACCGCGCTCGCCGCGGCTTCGAAGAGCTGAGGTCCGCCGACCCAGCATGAGCGGCCGGGCCGCCCGCACGCGGGAGGCCCGGCCGCACTACGATCTCCGCAGCGCCTGGATCGGCCCGGCGCCGGAGCGACTGCGATGGATTATCACGAACGGCTGCCGCCAGAAGTGGCTGAACTCTTCCCCGATGGCGCCGCCGGACGGACACTCTCCGTGACGGTTCCGTCCGGATATGTGGTCTGGCCCGATCCGGGCTACCCCCAGCATCAGCCGCCCAAGCGGCCCGCCTTCTGGATCAGCGACGACCCGGCCCCGTGCGCGCTGTGGTCCCGGCTCCGGGCCGAACACCACGCGTCCGGCCTGTGGCCGGTGATGCTCGAGGACACCACTCAGCCGTGGTCCACCGGTCAGATCGCCCCCGAGCCGGTCGACGAGATCGACAACTATGACGCGGCCGCCTTCATGGCCGAGGTGTGGGCCGAGTGGGAGGAACCCGCCGCGGACATCGCCCCCTTCGGCCGCTACTCGCCCGGCCTCGCTCCGCCGGGTGAGCGTCGTGAGGATCCCGACGCCCTCGCCGGCCGGTGCGTGGAGGTCCTGTCCGGGCGTCCCCTGGGGCTGGTGCCCGTGGCCCGTGGCGCCGACGCGCTCACCGCGATGGGCTGGCAGGGCGCCCGTCACCACAACCCCTGGACCGCGCCGCTGTCCGCGGTGGTGCGCAGCTGGGAGGACCGGTTCGGGGCGCGTGTCATCGGGATCGGGTTCAACACGCTGGAGCTGAGCGTCGCCGCGCCGCCGACCACCTTCCGGCACGCGCTGCACGTCGCGGCCGAGCACTGGACGTTCTGCCCGGAGATCATCCTGCAGGGACCGGGAACCCTGGAGGGTCACGCGGAGCAGATCTGCGGCAGCACGATCTGGTCCTTCTGGTGGGAGTGACACGCGCGCCGGCCCGCTTGGTTGTTACTTCGTTGAAGGTGCAACAACATGGTGGGGAGTGTTCCGGATGACCGGAAGGGCGATCCGGAGCGCGGCCTTCGTCATGCCCTTCGACGACAGACTGGAGACCCATGTCCGGACTGAGTGACGACGCCAAGGAACTGCTGAGCCGGCCGTACCACGCGTGGGTGACGGCCGTCCGCCCCGACGGCTCCCTGCACGGAACCGTCGTCTGGGTCGACGTGGACGGGGACGACGTCATCTTCAACACCGCGGTCGGCCGGGCGAAGGAGCGCTACCTCCGCCAGGACCCCCGTGTCTCGATCAGCGTGCTCGACCCGAACGACGCCTTCCACGCCGTCAGCGTCTCCGGGACGGCGCGGTTCGAGGAGGACGGCGCGGACGAGGTCATCGACCGTCTCGCCAAGAAGTACCTCGGCGTCGACAGCTACCCCTACCGCCAGCCCGGTGAGCAGCGGATCACCGTCCGCATTCCCGCCGAGCGCGTCATCTACTCCGCCGGAGGCTGACCGCGCGGACCATTTCGTGGAATGGCCGGTGGCCGGACCCGCACGGGTCCGGCCACC
>NZ_JBFAUT010000001.1:35563-75446 GCF_040679475.1 Actinoallomurus sp. NPDC052274 | reverse complement strand
GCGGCCCCGCCGGGGCCCCCGCGCGCCCTGGGGGGGGGGGGGCGGGCCGCCCCCCGCCCCCGGCCCCCCCCCCCCCCCCACCCCACGTCTCGAGGATCCGCTCCCGCCGATCCCGGTCAGGACCGCGGACAGGCGGATGTTGCCGGTAGCGGTCAGAACCGTTGACCGGGCGGCCGGTCCGTGAATCCGTGGTGCGGGAGCGACGTCCACGAGGAGACGACATGCGCGCGCACCGCCGGGGGATCTCCGTCCTTCTCGGAACCTGCCTGGTCGCCGCCGCCGGGTGGGCGGCCCCGCCCGCCGGCGCGGCGCGAACGGGCCCCAGGGCGGCGGCACAGCGGATCCTCATCGACGCGGCGTCGGGCGGGCACACGTTCGACGGCATCGGCGCGCTCAGCGCGGCGAGGAGAAGGGTGGCGTCGTCGGTGCTGGTGCTGGTGCTGGTGCGCACGTCCGCCAGGATCGTGTCGCAGCAGATGTCCAGGTCGGAGGCGGTTTCGGTGAGGGTCTTGCGCATCAGGGCGAGGCCGGTGTCCAGGTCAAAGGGCTTCAGGAAACCGCGCACCACCATCCCGTGATCCTCGCCATGCGCCGGCCTCCACGGCCGGGGTCCGAACCCGCCTCCCAGATCGGCCGTCGTGAACGCGGCTCAGTCTCACCTGATCGGCGCCATCGTCTGCGTGGCCGGTGGTTCGCGATCAGGCATGCCAGTGAATTCCGTTGAGAAACCCTCAATGCCTACCGGTCCGTTGTGCAGCCGATGGCCTACTCTGGCAAATCATCGACCTTGAGCTTGTCTCCCGTGTTGGCGATGAAGACGACCAGTAGCTTCGCCGGTTTCGTCCGGCTGATGTTTTCCGTGAGTAGGTGGTGGGCGCCCGGCGGCTCGACCCAGTTCTCACCTTGGTGGTATGTGCGCACTGGCTCGCCAGCGAGCTGGCTGCGCACAGTGCCCTCGAGCACGTAGGCGTAGACGAAAGCTGAGCCGTGCCGATGCGGTACCGCGCGCGCGTTGGGCGGGAAGTCCACGATCGCCGAGGTGAAGGTCTTGCCCTTGACATTCGGAAGCGCCTCTTGAAACAGAGGCGATAGCGTCTCGGGCGGTTGCTTCGAAACCGTGGCAGCGGCGGCTGGCGCCTTTCCAGTCGGACGCTCTGCTGCGGGGGCGCATGCGGTGGCCGCAGCCACCATGCCGACAGCCAGAAAGCCCCCGGCAAACCGTACTCCGCTCATGACGGCTCTCCTGCTCAGTCTTCCGTGACCCTGATGATCGTCTTGCCGGGGGTGCGCCGGTCGGGGGCGAACGCGGAGGGCGCTTCGGGGAGCGTCCGCACGGCCCCGACGATCGGCTTGAGGCGTCCGTCCCGGAGCCGCTGGGCGAGGTCCGCGAGCCGGGCGCGATCGGGTTCGACGACGAAGAAGACAGCCCGCCCGTCCCTGGGCTGGACCTTGGGCGGCGTGGCGATGGTCACGAGCGTGCCGCGGGCGCGCACCAGAGCGGCCGAGCGGTCGAGGATGTCGCCGCCGATCACGTCGAACACCACGTCGACCTCGCCGGCATCTTCCAGTTGATCGGCCTGCAGGTCTACGAACGCGTCCGCACCCAGGCCGAGGACGGCATCCCGGTCCTGACCACGACCTGTACCGATCACGCGGGCGCCCAGCTCGCGGGCGAGCTGCACCGCGATCGACCCGACGCCGCCCGCGGCGCCGTGAACCAGGACGGTCTGGCCGGTCTTGAGGTGGCCGTGGTCGAACAGGCCCTGCCAGGCGGTCAGCCCGGAGATGGGCACGGCGGCGGCCACGGTGTGGTCGATGCTGGCCGGAAGCGGGGCGAGGTTGCGGGCCTCCACTGCGGTGTACTCGGCCAGCGACCCGTCGCGGGTCCAGTCGGCCAGTCCGAATACCCGCTGGCCCAGGTCAGGCCGGTGGTGCCGTAGCCCAGCTCGACGACAACACCCGACAGCTCGTGTCCGGGCACGCTCGGGGTCCGGTCGCGGCCGGCGCGGTCGGTCCAGGTGCCCGGCCAGTCCAGTTCCCCCGGGGTGAACCCTGCCACGTGGACGCGCACGATCACGTCGTTCTCGGCGGCGTGGGGGCGGGGGATGTCAGACAGCGTGAGCCCGGCGGCACCGGCGGCACGGTCTCGTTGTTCTGACGCGCCCCTCCGGGACGCATGGTGCGCCATCGCCTCGGCGGCCACTGCACCCCCAATCGCCGCTGTCACACTGGCGCAGACGTGCCAGATCAGCTCGCGGGTGCGCTCGAGCTCACCGGGGTTACCAGCCAGGGCTGGCCTGATCAGATCGTGCCCGCCCGCCCGCTTTCCTGAAACCGCCCCGACCGATTGCTGCGCTGCCAAACGCCGACAGGGCCCGTGCGCCGCAGCAGCGAAGGCATGACCTGCGTGCCGCCACGAGCGAGATCCGCGAGGACTGGGATCTGAGCACCCTAGGGCTCCGCGAGGCCTGGGACGCCGGCGACCACTCGCCTTCCACGGCTGGGACCGGCGGTCCCCTCAGCCGGAGCCGGCCTCTTATCAGTCATAGGGCAGCGGCTGCTGCTGCCACCGCAGGCCCGCTGGTTGGCCGGGCCATGGGCCACCACGGCAAGGCTCTCGGTGCGGTGCCGGGTGGTTGCGGGTAACGCCGGGGGCTGGTCCTGGTTCGTGTCGCCAGGTGGCTCCGCGGGTACATCGTGGCTCGTGAGGACTGCTGCGTGTCAGGTGCTGGGGATGGAGCTGGCGATCGTCTAGGCACCACTGGCCGCCGTTCCGCTTATTCACCGAAGATCACCACCGTCTTGCTGGCCAGCTTCTTGACCAGGCGGTACGGGCGCCGGGAGAGAACCGTACGGCGCCTGTCCCGAGCGCCGGCCCCACACCGTCGCCGGCCGTAACTTCGGCTGCAGGCCACGTCGTAAGCAGGATGTCAGACCCAACCAGTGGAGGTGCCAGATGACCCAGCTCCCACCGCCCCCAGAGGGAATTGTGCTGGCCCACTTCATCGTCTCCGACGATGTCGAGCGCTCTCGGCGCTTCTACACCGAAGTACTCGGCGGCAGGGTGGTCTTCTCCGGAGACGTGACCTATGTCGCGCTATCCAACAGCTGGATCATCATCAACGTCGGCGGAGGGCCGACTGACGACAAGCCGGCGGTCACCCTGGAGACGCCACGCGACCCCGATCGGGTCAGCAGCTTCCTCAATATCCGGGTCAAAGACATCGAGGCCGTGTACGCCGAATGGAGCGCCCGGGGTGCTCAATTCCTGACGCCGCCGAAACAGCACCAGTACGAGAAGCGCTGCTACATCCGCGATCCCGATGGTCACCTGATCGAAGTGGGCCAAACCACCGACCCAGAGGGGGACTGGTCGCCCGCTCACTGGCCATCGACCACGCCCTCCCAGGAGTCCGGGTGAATGCCGAGATCACCGGCGAAATCCCTCACATCGACGGTGGCCAGTCCGCCGGACACCCAGATCCCTGCCCATCCGCGCAGCACCTCACCGCCGTTCCCCCGCCCTTAGCACGTCCTCAAGCAGCCCAGAGCACAGTCGCGGTCAGGACCGGCGGCGGACAGCGGCCCGCGCGCCGGAAGCACGGTCGGACAGTCGATCTTCGTCAGGGTGTGGGGTAGCGGGTCCAGAGGTCGCCGTGCAGGGTCCAAGTCTGGTCGTCGGTGTTGCTGCCCGTGATGAGGAGCACGATCTGATGGTGGGTCAGGTCGGTCGCGGCGTTGAGGGTGGCGCCGATCCAGGATCGGTTCCCGTCGGCGGGGGCGCCGAGCGTGGGGTAGGACTGCCAGTCGCGACCTGTCCAGGTCCAGACGTGGCCGTGGGTGTTGATGAGCAGCAACCGGTGTCCGCCCGGGCTCGCGGTGAGCACGCCGGGCGCGCGGTCCGGCAGGGTGAGCGGGTGGAGCTCGGGCCAGCGTCTTGCGGTGAACGCCCAGGTTCGTGCGTATCCGGGAGCGCTGGCCACGCCCATAGCCGGTCCTGGTGTGAATGGCTCCTGTCCGCTCCTTCGGGAACGGCCAGACCGGCGATGCCGAGCACGATGACCGGGTCCAGCCACCATGCTCCGAACGTGGCGTTGGCCAAGAGTCCGGCCAGCATCGCGGCGTGACGGTAGCTGAGCAGGTTAGTGACCGCTGCAGATCATGGTGAGGCCGGCGAAGCAACCGGCGTAGACCTGGTGATCGAGTGGGTTGGCGTTCTCGGACAGCGCGCCGTCGCCGATTCCAGGAGATGCGTTCTCCGGGATGATGTTCCGCGTCATCTCGAGATCAGCATCGGGTTCGCTGTCGGCGGCATGACAGTACGTTCCTCTGCTCGGAGCCTTCAGGGCCGCTCAGCGCGCGATGCGGCTACGTCCCGCCCCTGGAGCGGCGCCTACGAAACCACTGTCGACCTCACCGCGACCGAATCAAAATTCACCATCCCACCCAGACAGACCAACTCCGCCATCACAAGGACTGTGGCAGCAGCGGCGGCCGGCCACCCGCGTTCAGCCCCGATGACTACAAGCATCGCCGGGCCGTCGAATGCTGCATCAACCGGCTGAAACGCCACCGCGCAGTCGCCACCCGTTATGACTCGCTGTCCGCTACGAGGCCACTCTCCATATCGCCGTCATCAACGACTGGCTCCTGACCTCACTTTGAGACAGGCCCTAAGGGCGTCTGCCGGTGAATTTCGACTTCCGACCGTGCTTGTACTGACGGCGGCAGGTGTCCCAGTTTCATGCGCTCTGAATCTGGAGCGGGAGCACGTGGTCGAGCGTTCTCAGTCGTCGTCTTCGGCGAGGACAGGTGACGCTTCTGCGCGGAGGGGCAACATCAACGGGTCGGTCAAACCACCTGGTTCAGCGAGCTCTCCGGTCAAAACGCGCAACCAGTCGAGACTTGGCGTCGCCTCGCCGATGATCTCAAGGCTTCGACTGCTGGCAGTTGCGAGCTGCCCAAGCCGCTCTTCCAAGGGCTTCCTCGCTCGGACCTCATGGACGGTGTCTCTGGCACCCAAGACGAACCCGCCCACGAAGCCGACCACGGCGCCGTAGGCGGCATATTTTGCAATCGGCGGTTCCTCGGCGCTCGCGTCGTCATCCCCTCCCTCGGCTCCGTCGACGCTGTCTTTGATTGCCTCAGCGGCTGCCAGAGCAGCACCGCCGCCTGCGCCGGCAACTGTCCCAAGCCCGACCTTCGCGCCGATCTCCTTTCCTGCGTGCTTCCAAAGAGGCAAGAACTGCGCGCGAATGCCTTCGTCAAGCCGACCGAGTCGCTCCAGCACGTCCTCGATCTCGCCCCGGAACCTGTCAATGGTCCTGGTGACCTGCGCGGCCCGGGTTGCAGCGACGTCGGGCTTCTCCGCGTGGCAGTCGAAGGCGACCTGAGCGTAACCAAACTGAACGGTTGCCGAACCGAGCCTCCCTGCAAGGTGGAGATAGACCATGACCTTTTCTACGGCGTCCACACTCAGGACTTGCTCCGCCTGACGTACGGAACCTAGACTCTGGCCCTCCAAAATCTGCACCGCCGTCTCGAGGTGCCGCATGCACTTGCGCCTCGCATCACCCAGGGTGTCTCGAGTCACCGAAATATCACTTTCGGTGACACCGTCCTTACCATGGGCACGAAGCAGAGCCACCAGGTCCTCGACCTGCTCGACCGCATGTTCAACCGCACCTATCTGGTCGTCTTTTTGGTCTTTGGAGATCAGGTCCACTTGGCGCCCGATTGCCTTGATATTCTGGGTCATCTCGGCGGCTTGGGCCTGAGCCGCCACAGCAGCCAGCACCAAGGCTCCACCTGACATGACGGCAACTCCCGTGGCTGGACGGATCCGCATCAACCGGGCGACCTGGCCCTGGTCGCGGAAGTTCGCCTGAAGCCAACCCCCTTCTTCGCTGATTGCTTTGAAGCCGCGTTTGAACATCTCGCGGTCTTCCGGGTGGAGTTCAACCAGAGCACTGGTCAAGCGCTTGGTCTCGATGACGGCACGAGCCACCGGGTCCATCTTCTGCAGCAGAGACTGCATCTCGCTAATAGTGGTGTTGGCGAGCCTGCGCCCCCAACGTGCGTACGTCGCCTCGTCTTGAGTAGCGAATACGACTGCGCGGTCATCAGTGATCCGGATGACGATCTGGTCAGGCTCAATCCCGTCCAACTCGTCATTCGTACGCCCTTCAGACAGGGGCACCGCGGACGCATCCGGCGACGACGCTACCCCGTCATCGGAAGCACTTTCACCGACACCGGACGCACCTTCGCCTGTATTCGACATGCCATCGAGTCTAGAGTCGGCCCCCCGACACGCGAGGGTCTCCCAGCACAAATCCTGACGGATTACCCAGCCTCCAGACATGAAGGGTCGTCCGGATCTACAATCGAGTCCGCTCGTCCGCCCCTGCGGCGGGGCCTTGGCGCCCGTCCGCAAGGATCTTGGGTTGCATCTCTCGCGTGTCCGATAGGCGGCATGAGAGTGGCTTCGGGCCCGACGAACCCAGAGCGCGGGTCGCGACTACTACAGGCACGTTGAAGCAGGTTCGGCTGCGACGGTTCCGGCAACTTCGGCCCCCGTTCGCGGTCTGTGGGCCGATAGCCTGCGCGTGTGCAGAAGGCGGTGTCCGGAGCGATCACGATGGCTGACGCCGATGATGTCCGCCGGTTGGCGCTTGCGTTACCTCACGTGGTCGAGATCGACAGCGACGGTTTCGATTTCAGGGTCGGCGGCAAAGGGTTCGTCTGGTCCTACCCCGAGCGCAGACCGGGTGAAAGAAAGCCCATACATCGATCCTCTATGTCGGCGCATGACGAGGGCATGGCCGACGTCGAGCAAGTATGGGCTCGTATCCAGGCCCACGCCGACTGAGGGAAGGCAGTTCACGGGCGCGGGTCAGCCGTGCGAAGCAGTTCTAGGAGCCCTTCGACAGCTGCGTATTGCTCGTCGGCTAGCGGGTCTTCGGTGAAGTGCATCAGTTCGTTGCGAACATCGCGGACTTTGGTGAGCAGTTCGATGAACTGGTCGTGATCAAGTTTCCAGCCGAGCTTGGCCCAACGATCCGGATTCTGCAGCAAGTAGACGTAGTTTCCGAAGGTCAAGTCTGCAGCCCGCGTTACCTTTGCCTTCTGATGATTGGCAACGGCGTCTTTGAAGTCATCAACCATGAAGACTTCTTCAGCGGCACGACGCAGCCTGTTCTCTGCCTCCTCGATCAGGACGAAGGGCCGAGCCAGGGTGCCGAACTGACGGGTGAGATCGGACGCGGTGAGGATGCCCGTAACGCGGACCCGGTCAGCATCGCGGACGAAGATAAACCCTCGGTCGTAGATCACGCTGATCTGGTCAAGAAGGGGAGCGTCGTGGTCGACCACCAAAGCTGAAGCCGTCGCGCTCTCCAGCGAGGGGTCATCAGAGGCGATATGGGCTCGGCCGATTGATTCCCAACTGACCACGCCATGGTAAGTGCCGTCTTCGTCGATCACTGCGATCTGGGAAAACTGCCGCATCAGCATCAGTGTCTTGGCGTAGGTGAGATCTGCGGTCGATGGAACCGAGACCAGCCGCGCTGGAAGCCGTCCCAGCCGAAGTGTCATGGGATCCGGTTCGGACACGTCTTCGGTGTCCGAAATATCCACGTCAGTTTCCGCGTCTGCGCCGGGCTCGGTCCCGAGGCGGACCAGCGCGACCACGTCTCCCACAGAGCCTTCTGTGAATGGCGGCCGGGTGGTCATGCCTTGCGCGGCGAGATCCTTTTTGATGACCGAAATCACTGCGGCGGTGCGACGCTCCCAGCCCCAATGCTCCAGCAGGCTCCGAATCGTCAGGGTCCGGGGGTTCGCCGGATCCCGTGACGCCGCGTCTGCAAGCAGTTCTTCAGCACTTGTGGCCTTCTCCTCTCCGGCAATACCCGGGTCGCTTCTGTGTTCGGCAAGATGCGCAATGCGCCGTGCAGCGTCATTGCGGGTCAACCCGCAGACAGTGAGCCTTTTTCAGTATCGGTGGGTCTCGCGGGTCTGTAGGACGTGGATGGCTTTGGCGAGGAAGCCGGCGCGGTGGGGGCAGCAGCGGAGTTTGCGCAGGATGCGCCAGGTCTTGAGTTGGGCGTTGGCGCGTTCTCCGGGGCCTCGTAGCCGGGTGTGGGAGCGGTTGGCCATCTTCTGGGATTCCGGTTTGTTCCTGCCGCGGTAGGGCGTCCAGATTTGATCGCTGGCGCCGTGGTAGCCCTTGTCGGCCAGCACGATCCACCCGGCACGCTCCAGGGCGCGGACGATGCCCCAGATCCGGGCGGCTCTGGTGTCGTGCACGCTGCCGGGCAGGGCGCCGGAGACCCAGAGGATGTCGCCGTCCGGTGTGGCGATGACCTGGAGGTTCATGCCGTGGCGTTTGTGCTTGCCGGAGTAGAACGGCCGGTCGGCCGCCAGGCGGTCGATCGGGATGAGCGTGCGGTCCAGAATCACGAACGCGTGCCCGGACGTCTTGGCCGCCCGCAGGGCCTGGTCGAGTCGGGGTGCGCGGGCGGCGAGCAGGTCGACGGTCTCGTTGACGTAGCGCCAGGCGGTGGCGGTCGAGGTCGCGAATCCGGCGGCGAGACTGGCGAAGGTGTCGCCGTTGCGCAGGTAGACCAGGACGAGCAGGGCTTGCTGGGTGGGGTTGAGCACCCGGCCTTTGGAACCGATCTTGGCCCGGTGCCGGCGGATCAGGCCGGCGGTGTAGTTCAGACTCTGACGCGACAACGGCAGCGCAGCACGGTAGAACAGCAACAGGAGCCCCTGGTGTGGGCGGGTGACTTTGGCGAGAAACCCACCTACCAGGGGCTTCGCCACGCCCGAGGGGTGTACGGCGAACTCGTGATCAAGCTGCGACCGACAGCGGCTCAGACACGTGCTGAAAAAGGCTCAGTCATCGTGCGGATGCCTGGACAAATCTCACCCCACAGTCGAGTCAGAGAGTTACCAGATTTCTACCGCACATCTAGACCATACGCATGCCTATTAGAGAAGTTCCACCCTGGTTTGTTCACGTCCGAACCCTTGTCGCCAGAAGCTGCGACGCCCTCTCCGGGAGTGTTGCTCTTATGCGCTCGGTGATAGTTGAGTTCGTTCCGCATCTAGGACGTCGCTCTGTGCCTATCCCTCGAAACGGCTCAGGAAGTCTCGCGCAAGTTCTTCCCAGCCGGTTACGGGCACGCCGCCGTCGATCATCCTGGCAGCAAAGTCGGGGTCGTCTGGTGTCCAGTCGGGTTGCCGCGTGGAGATCCGGAACGTGGCACCGTCCTGCTCCCAATACAGCACCATGACCCGCTTGTCCGCGTCGGCTCGCGTCATTGCCCATACGCCATCCAAGCCTTTGGTCAGGTCTGTGTTGACCTGCGGGAACCTGGTCTGGTATGCCCAAGACCGCCATGCTCCCTCGAACGCGAGGTCGACCCTGAGCTTGTCAAATGGCAGGGAATCATGACCACACATGAGGAGACCGAGCGCCATCCCTTCTGAGACGGCGTTGCGCTGGCGCGCTGGTGTGAGTGCCATTGGAACAAGGTAGCCCTCGGGTGAAGGTCCGGTACCCGATCGGTGCGGTTCCGGCCCAGATCAAGGTGCCCCCTCACCGCCAGGAGCGGGCACTTACTCAGGATCGCTGCCGGCCGTGCGGTCGGCGGCATGAGCGGATGTTCGATGGTGCGGATCCGTTCCGGCGCCGTGCGATGAGAGTACGAAGCCAGAGGCTGCATCATCCCGCGAATGTCCGAGGTGGCCACATGGCCGCATACGACCAGCGGAGGTCCGTCGGCTGTTTCGACCCCGGCGAGAGCATCACGCCGTCGCGAGCATGGTGATCGTAACGAGGATGAGCAGGCCAAGGTAGGACCGGGCGTACAGATGGTCGGGGATACGCGGGGGACGGCGGCGCAGTGCGACGATGACCGGGATCGCGCCGGTGAGCAGGCAGGCGGCCGCGATCGGGTCGATGAGACCGATGAGGTGGGCGCCCCGCACCGGGCCGGCGGGCAGGGAGACGAGGGCGGCCGGTACCGCGATGACGAGGGTGAGCGGGTTGGCGAGCGCGGTGGCCGCATGCATGGAGTGCCCGGCGCGGCGGAGCATCGGGACGGTCATGACGCTGCCGCCCACCCCTAGGAACGCCGCGACCGCGCCGATCGGCGCGCCCAGGGTGGCGGAAATCGGCCGCGGGCCGCGCGGCACGGCCTCGCCCGGTGCGCGTGGGCGGAGGAATCCGGGGCGTACCAGCAGGTCTGCGATTGTCAGCACGAGATACCCGATGAAGGCCCACCGGGTCAGGCAGGATGGCACGAACCGCGTCAGCAGCGCGCCGGCCGCCCCGCCGATCGCGAGCAGCACGAGCAGGACGCCGCGGCCGCGCAGCGCCGCCAAGAGGTGCCGGCGGGTGGCGGCCGTGGCGAATCCCGCGTTCACCACCATCACGAGGGCCGACGTCGCCGTGGCCACCCGCATCGCGCCGGACCCCAGGGCGGTGTCCGACCACACCACCACCGGCACCGTGACGAATCCGCCCCCGAAGCCGAACAGCACGGTCGTCACCCCGGTCATCAGCCCGATTCCGATCAGTACGGCGAGTTCCACGGGCTCAAGTCCATCAGGCCAGGCCAGGCACACACATTCGAAGGTCGGCGTGGTTCCTTCGCGTCTCGGCCACTAGCCTGGCCGGGTGAAGAACGTGCCGCTGGCCGAGGTCGACCACGTCCCTCGCGCGGTCCTCCCGATCGGCACCGACTACCCGCCCGGGCACGTGCTCGACTGGCACGAGCACCGCCGCGCGCAGTTCCTGTACGGGGCCACCGGCGTCATGATCGTCGAAACCGGCGACGGCACCTGGACCGTCCCCACCGACCGCGCCGTCCTCATCCCGCCCGCCACCCGCCACCGCGTCCGGATGCTCGACGTCAGCACCCGGAGCCTCTACATCGAGCCCGGCGCCGTCCCATGGTGGCCCGCCGTCTGCACGGTCGCGGACGTCACCCCGCTGCTCCGCGAGCTCCTCCTCGCCGCCGTCGCGTTCCCCGCCGAGTACGACCTGGCCGGCAGGGAGGGCGGCATCGCCACCCTGCTCCTCCACGAGATCGCCGCGCTCGCCCCTCTCCCCCTGCACGTCGCCCTTCCCGCCCCCGCCGACCTCGCCGCCCTCTGCCGCGCCTACCTCGCCGCTCCCGACGCCGGGGTGACCAACACCGAATGGGCCGCCCACCTGTCCACCAGCGAACGCGCCTTCACCCGCCGTTTCCGCCGCGAAACCGGCCTCAGCCCCGCCGTCTGGCGTACCCGCGCCCGCCTCCTCGCCGCGGTCCCTCTCCTGCGCACCGCCACCGTCACCGAGGTCGCCGCCCGCCTCGGCTATGCCTCACCAGCCGCGTTCACCACCGCCTTCACCCGCACCTTCGGCCAGCCGCCATCCCGCTTCACCCGAGCGTAGTGCGCACTTGGCGGCATGACAGTGCACGGTGCCACCCCCTTCAACGCGGCGGGATGAGGAACCGCAGGCCGGGCCGCCCCCTCTCGTGGGCGAGAGGACTCAGCGGGCGGGAACCGGTTCGGGCGAGGGACTCCACTCCCGCCTGATCAGCCCGTACACCCACGAGTCCGACACCTCGCCGTTCACGATGCAGTCCTCCCGCAACGTCCCCTCCCGCAGGAACCCGAGCTTCTCCAGGACGCGAGCGGACGCCGCGTTGCGTGTGTCGGCCTCGGCCTGGACTCGGTTCAGGTCCAGCGTGTCGAATGCCCACCGCAGCAAAGCGCGCGCGGCCTCCGTCGCGTAGCCGCGGCCCCACGCCGCGTCGTGAAGGCAGTAGCCCAGCGCCGCGCTGCGGTGGTCCGGGTTCCACCGGGTCAGGCCGCACCAGCCGAGGAACACCCCGTCGGAGGCACGGTCGATGGCCAGTCGCGCCCCAGTGCCCTCGTCCGCCATCTGTCGGCACGCCGCGATGAAGCGCTCGGCGCGCGCACGCTCGCCCCAGGGCGGCACGTCCCAGTAGCGCAGCACGTGTGCGCTGCTGTGCAGGGCGAAGAGGTCGTCCGCGTCCGCGTCGTCGAAGGGACGCAGTCTAAGGCGAGTGGTGTGCAGCGTCGGGGTGGGCAGCGGCATAGGCGTCATTTTCCCTCCGGTGATTGGTGGCCGATCAACCTGACATCCAGTGCCGACCACTCGCAATGGGTTTTCTCGGCGGGCAGGCGGAACGACGTGCTCGCTCATCGGCATGAGAGGAAGTTCTGCCCCCAGGCCAGTTGCCATGTAGGCAGGCAGCCCCCGCGAACCGGACGTCGATCTGCGTCTCGGCCAGGGAATCAATCGGGCCGACCCCGACGCAATGAGACTCAGCCGTGATCGCTGAGAACGGACACCGTTGCTCATGATCGCCGGATTTTGCTCATCCACTGCTCATGATCGTACGGAAATGCTCACTCATCCGCGGATCCTGCGGCGTCTACGCAGCTCATAGCCGACGCGTCCGCGAATCCCGTAGACCTCCACGTACGTGTGCGGGTCCGTGTCGATCACGATGAAGTCGGGAAAGACCGCATCGCCGTCGTAGCGCAACGGTTTGACGAAGGACCGGCCGGCCGCCGCGAGATGACCGGCCATCGCCAGCTCGAATGAGGAGTCCCCTGGGATATAGCTGGCCGTAGTGAGCATGAAAGTTGCATCGACGACGTTCAAGCGCCCTGTGGCGGCGCGCTCGACGAGGAACAATCCCACCCTGCGTGCGCCGGCACCGGCGGCTTCGGCGAACGCTGCCCGGTAGGAACGTTTGAGCCGGTCGGCCAGGCGGGTCGAGGCGAACAGGCGAGACCGCAGGTGACGGATGGAGAGCCGCATCCCGTAGAGGGACGGTTCCATCTGTTTGAGCTCACCGAGAATCAGTCCCCGCCGTTCCGTCCTCGGCCGCCGAGCCGACCGTAGAAGGCCTGGAAGGCGGCAGCGTTGCGGGCGGCCTGCTCGGGCCGGTAGGGCGGAACGATGTAGAGCACGTTCGGCAGGTCTACGCCGTTGATGCTGCACTGGGCGGCGTACTCACTCAACCGCGCATGGCAGGTGTGCCAGGTCGGGCGCCAGGTCACAAGCTCCGCCTGCTCCCACAGGTAGTGCAGCAGTCCTAGCAAACCGACCGTCCGGCGACGGTTGCCGGCAAAGGCTTCGGTGGACGTGCCGTCGTGGGGGGCATCGCGACGCACCAGCAGGGGGGTATCGAGCCGTATCGCGACGCCGTCTTCGTTTTCTGCGATCGCCTGGTCGCTGTAGCCGCTGCGGCCGAAGAATCCCGGGTCGGTCTTGTGGAAATCGCAGTCGGTGGCGTGGCGTTCTCCTTCGCCGGGCCAGCACGCCAGGTGATACCGGCCGGCGCGCGCTCGGATGACGAGTCTCAGGGGCGGCGCCGTGCACAAGCATTCGCCGTAGCCGACCTCGGCACGCGCGCGAGCGAACAGCTTGGCGAACCGCTCCGGGAAGTGTCGAAGCGTGGCGAGCGATACGGTCTCATCGCCAAGCCGGACACGACCGGCAGGGTCGCCGGGGGAGGGCCCGCTGTCGCCGTTGCCGGTGTGGGGAAGGCGACCACGCACGAGCCCATGATGACGTGATTTCAACGATGCCGGTGTGATTTTCCGGTCTGGCCACACGGCCCCGGGCGATCAGTGACCTCGCCGGCGTCGCTCACCCGGGCACGTCGCTGGCGTCGATGCGGTCGGCCGAACGACGTCGCGGTCGGCTTGGCCTCCCCGTGATGATTTCCGGCTCATGTTCGGCTGATGTGTCCCTGTCCATAATGACCGGCGTTCTGCAGCCGTCCGTCCGAGGAGTGTCCGTGCCGATCTCGCAAGGCTCCGCGCATCCGGAGCAGCGCCGGCGGTCTGACCGTGAGGGGCAGGAGGAAGCGGGGGCGCGCACGCGAAATGCTGCGAATCCGGGGCGCCGCCGGACCTCCATCTTCCTGATCATCGCGCTGCTCCTGGCGGTATTCGATGTGCTGTCCATGCTCGCTCAGGCCGGACGGTACGGCGAATATGAATTCGATGTCGCTCGCGGCGTTGGGGCGTGCTCATTCCCTCTGCTTTTGGCCATGGTCGTTGTCGCGTTGGTTATCGTCGGCAGTCACCGGGCGGGAGCTCGGGGGCTGATCGCCAAAGGATGGGCGATTTTCGCGATGGTCTGCGCTGGCCTGGCCGTGACCGGTAGCGCGATCCAGATCGTGGCGCTGATCGGCACCAGCGGATCGTAGGCGGCCACGGCGGCAGATCACGCCTGACCCGTGTTCACTCCTGCCCCCACCCCGCACCTGGTCGAGCACCGGACTCGACGCCCGACAGCGGTGATCACCAGCACCCGTCCCGGGCAGCCACCCACGCAGCCACCTTTGAGTTTGAGGCGACGATGACGATAAACATCCAGGACCATTTCAAAGAACTTCGCGTACTGATCGCCGATGTTCTGGAGATCGCACCGGAGGATCTCACGGATACCGGTTCGTTCGCCGACGATTACGACGCGAGCTCCTTGGATGCCGTTGAAATGATGGCGCAGGCGGAAAAGAAGTTCGACATCGTGATCGACCAGGCCGAGTTGCCGAACATGGTCAACCTGCGCGCCACCTACGCGGTCATCGCGAAGATCGCGGGCTGGCAGGACTGATATGCCACGGCGGGTGGTGATCAGCGGGCTGGGCCCGGTCGCCAGCATCGGTGTCGGCGCCGCGGCGTTCGGCGCGGCGCTGGGCGCGGGACGCTCGCGCATCACGCCGAACCGGGACCTGCACGACGAAGGGTTCCCGGTCTATCACGCCGGGACACTGCGGGCCTTCGACCCGGCGTCGATCCTGGAGCGGCTGCTGGCCGGAGAATGGGGCGACAACGACCGCCTGGCCGCCGCGGCCGCGCGGCTCGCGGTGAAAGACGCCGGGCTTGACGAGGAGTCCTTGCGCTGCGCGAAGGCCGGCGCTGTGGTCGGGACGACCCACGCGGAGACCGACACGCTGGAGCGGTGGAGCCTGCAGGCGATCCTGCGGGGCGGTCTGGAGCGGGCCGACGCGCGGCTGCTGGACCGGATGCTGGGCGGGAATCTGGCGCTGGCGGTGGCCCGTGAGCTCGGCCTGGCCGGTGCGGCGATGGTGATCCCGACCGTGTGCGCGGCCGGCGCTTATGCGATCGGGTACGCCGCCGACCTCGTGCGCCACGGCGACGCCGACGTCGTCATCGCCGGTGGCGCCGATGTGATGGTGCGGGTGGGTCACGCGGGCTTCACCCGTCTGGGGGCGCTGGCCGACCGGTGCGCGCCGTTCGAGGAGCCTCCTCACGGCTGCTCATCGACTACCCCGAGCCCCAGCGCCGCCAGATCCTCGACTACCTGTTCAAGCCGGGATACGGAGCGGCCCTGCAGATCCTGAAGGTCGAGATCGGCGGGGACACCAACTCGACCGACGGGGCCGAGCCGAGTCACATGCGCGACCCCGCCGACCTGAACTGCGACCGTGGCTACGAGTGGTGGCTCATGGAACAGGCCAAGGCCCGCAACCCGGGCATCCGGCTGTCCGCCCTGCAGTGGGGCGCGCCCGCCTGGACCGGCAGCGGGGAGGCGCGGCCCACCGTCTGGACCGACCGCGACATCGACTACCTGCTGTCCTGGCTCGGCTGCGCCCGCCGGCACGGCCTGCGCGTCGACTATCTCGGCGGGTGGAACGAGGCGTGGTTCGACACCTCCTGGTACCAGCGGCTGCACGCCGCGCTGGCCGAGCACGGGTACGGCGACGTCAAGGTGGTCGCGGACGACAGCTTCAACTGGGACGTGATCGAACCGCTCACCCGGGACGCGGGATTCCGGTCCGCCGTGGACGTCGTCGGCCAGCACTACGTCTGCGGGTACCTCAGCGACTACCTGCGCTGCCCCAGCCCGCAGGCGGCCCGCGACCTCGGCAAGCCGCTGCAGGCCAGCGAGCAGGGGTCGCTGCCGTACGACTCCGGCGCGGCGCCGCTCGCCCGCGCCCTGAACCGGCCGTACATCGACGGCGCGATGACCTCGACGATCAACTGGTCGCTGATCGCCTCCTGGTACGACACGATGCCCTTCCAGGCGGCCGGGCTGATGGGCGCGAACGAGCCGTGGTCCGGAGCGTACGTCGCCGGGGCCAGTGTCTGGGCGGTCGCGCACACGACGCAGTTCACCCGGCCGGGGTGGCGCTACGTCGACTCCGCGTCGGGCTATCTGGAGGGCGGCGGCAGCCACGTCGCGCTGCGGTCGCCCGACTCCCGTGACTACAGCGCCGTCCTGGAGACGATCGACGCGACCGCGCCCCAGGACGTCGTGATCGAGGTGGGAGACGGGTTGCCGACGGGGCCGCTGCGCGTCTGGACGTCGGACCTGTCGTCGTCCGACCCGCGGCGCTGGTTCACCCCCGCCGGGAGCGTACGGCCGGGCGAGACGCTGACCCTCGAACCGGGCCGGGTCTACACCCTGACGACGACGAGGGGCCAGGGCAAGGGCCACGCGGTCTCCCCACCGCCCCGCCCCCTGCGGCTGCCCTATCGCGACGGCTTCGACTCGTACGCGGTCGGGGCGACGCCGCGGTACCTGTCCGACCTGGACGGGGCGTTCGAGGTGGCGCCGTGCACGGGACGGCCGGGCCGGTGCCTGCGGCAGGCGATCGGCGCCCAGCCCGTCTGGTGGAACGGCTGGCTGAAGCGGCCGGTGACGGTCATCGGGGATCTGAAGTCCTGGCGGGACTACACCGCACAGGTCGACGTACGACTCGACGAGGACGGCTGGACCGAGCTCCTCGGCCGCGTCGACGGTCAGTGGGGCGACGCCGTCTCCGGGGTCCACCTGCGGCTGTCGAGCGACGGGCGGTGGCAGTTGTACGACGAGAACCTGCAGGGGCAGGACTCGGCCCTGTGCGCGCCCAGCGATCCGTCCTGCGCCGGAGTGACGGCGCCGAGGGCGCGTCCGGTGCGGCGCCGTACCCTCGCGGCCGGCCGCGTCGGCGCCCCCGCCGAGGACCGGCACCGGCTCGGCCTCCGGTTCGCCGGCGACCACATCACCGCCCTGCTCGACGGCAGGCCGATCGCCGAGGTGGACAGCCCGGTGCACGCCTCGGGGCAGGTCGGTCTCGCCGTCTCCCCCTGGCGGCACGCGGAGTTCGACGACCTGGCGGTCACGCCGGTCCGGCGGCCGGGGAACGTGCGCTACCTGCCCGCGCAGTCGCTCAGCGCGACCGGCACGAGCTTCCACCACGGGTACGAGCCGCGCACGGCCGTGGACGGCAGCGCGCAGTCGATGTGGCACAGCGAGTGGTCCCCGCGTACGTCACTGCCGCAGTCGATCACGGTGGACACCGGCCGACCGCGTCCGCTGGCGAAGGTGACCTACCAGCCGCGCGAGGACGGCAACGGCAACGGCGTCATCACTCGGTACGAGCTCGCCACGAGCCTCGACGGCGTCACCTTCACCCCGGTCGCGAGCGGCTCATGGCCGTCGGACACGGCGCGCAAGGAGATCGACCTGCCGGGCGGGCCGGCGCGGTACGTCCGGCTCACCGCGCTGGAGGCCGGTGGCGGGTACGCGTCCGCCGCCGAGATCCAGGTCGCGGTCCGGACCGGGTAACCCTCGGCCGGCGCCGTCGCGGTCCGGACCGGGGAGGCCTCAACCGGCGCCGTCGCCCTCCTCCTTCGGCTTGCGGATGTAGGTCCCCTTGGCCGGAAGGGTGATGACCAGCTGACGCTCCCGCAGGTCGCGGATGGCGCGCCGGGCGGTGCCGAGCGCCACGCCGTACTCCGCCGCCAGGTCACGCTCCCCCGGGAGCCGGGTGGCAGGCCGCAGCTCACCTCGCTTGATACGCCCCGCGATGTGGTCGGAGACCAGCTTGTAGCGGTATTCCGGGTCAGATCCGTCGAAAACCGGCTTCTCATCGCTCACGTCGATCACGCTAGAGCAGCCCCCAGCACCGCAAATGCGCAGGTAGCGGCATACCGCTATACACCGCGCTAGGTAGCTGATACGTTACTCTCGGAGAGGACGGGCGCTCTCCTACGGGCCGGTTTCTTCGGTGGGTTCGCGGGCCGTGGATCGAGCGTCCGGGGGGCGGTGGCGCGCGGGGAGCTCACGGTCGCGCCACCGCCCAGGGGGATGGGAGACGGGGATCGATGAGCGACGACGGCACCGACCGGGCCCGCCGGATCCAGGCGGCGCTGGACGACTTCTACGCCACCCTGGCCGGCGTCCCGGTCGTCGGCGTCGCGCACTGGTCCGAGCTCGAGCAGCTCACCGAGCTGATCCGGCGCCACCCCGACGCGGCCCGCCGGATCATCGACGACCTGCCCTGCGACCGCTGACGCCGCCCGGCATCCCGCCCGAGGCCCCGGCCGCCCGCGGCACGTGTCGGCTGGAGCCTGAAGGCCCGCGAGGTGAAGATCCTCCTCGCGGCGCCGGGCCTGGACGGGACGGCGCCATGGCCGCCGGCCGGATCCGTCGCCGGAGCGGAGGCGGGGAGCGCCGTGCCCGAACCCCTCCTCACCTGCGTGAGAATTCTCGTATGACCGAATCACGGGAGGCGGCCCCGTTCTCCGGCCGGACCACATGGGCGTGGAATCTCAAGACCCCGCTGCGGGAGTTCCTCCGGACCGAGACGGGCAGCGCGATGGTGCTGCTGGCCGCCACGCTCGTCGCGCTGCTCTGGGCGAACATCGACCCGTCGTCGTACGACCGCCTCTGGCACGCGGCGCTGTCCGTCCGCGTCGGCGGCTCGGGACTGTCGCTGGACCTGCGGACCTGGGTGAACAGCGGCCTGATGACGTTCTTCTTCTTCGTCGTCGGACTAGAGGCGCGCCGGGAGTTCGACATGGGCGAGTTGCGTGACCGTCGGCGGCTGGTGCTGCCGCTGGTCGCGGGCGTCGGCGGCATGATCGTCCCGATCGCCGTCTACCTGGGGGCGAACGGCGGCGGTCCGGCGGCGCACGGCTGGGGTGTCGCGATGTCGACCGACACGGCGTTCGCGCTCGGGATGCTCAGCCTGGCCGCGGCGAAGCTGCCCGCGCGCATGCACGCCTTCCTGCTCACGGTCACGGTCGTCGACGATCTCGTCGCGCTGGCGGTCATCGGCGTGTTCTACAGCGAGGCCGTCAAGTTCTCCGCGCTCCTGGCGGCAATCGTGATCTTTGCCGTGATCCTCCTCGTCCGCGCGACGGGCGTGCGCCGTGGACTCGTCTACCTGCTGCTGGGGGCGGCGGCGTGGGTGGCGATGCTCAAGTCCGGGGTCGAGCCCGTCGTCGTGGGCCTGGCGATGGGGCTGATCACGTACGCGTCGCCGGCCGCCCGGACGGACCTCGAGCGCGCGAGCGATCTGTTCCGGTCGTTCCGCGAGCAGCCCACGGCCGAGCTGGCGCGGACCGCGAGCACCGGGCTGGCCTCGGCCATCTCTCCGAACGAGCGCCTGCAGCTGATCTTCCACCCGTGGACGAGTTATCTGATCGTCCCGTTGTTCGCCCTGGCCAACGCGGGGATCACGATCAGCGGCGGCCTGCTGTCCCGCGCGTTCACCTCCCCCATCACCCTCGGCATCCTGATCGCCTACGTGATCGGCAAGCCGGTGGGCATCACCGGCTCCACGTGGCTGCTCACCCGACTGACCCGCGGCCGGGTCCGGCCGCCCGTCGGCTGGGCCTCGGTGCTCGGCGGCGGGACGATCGCGGGCATCGGCTTCACCGTCTCCCTGCTGATCGCGACGCTCGCGTTCAGCGGCACCAGTCTGGAGGAGGCGAAACTCGGCATTCTCGCCTCCGCGCTGGTCGCGTCGATCCTGACGTGGGTGCTGTTCCGCGTGACCGAGATGCTCCCGACGCGGCTCCGGCTGCGGGCCCTGATGGGCACGGCCGAGGGCATCGTCGACCTCGCGGTCCCGGTCGACCCCGACCGCGACCACATCCGCGGCCCCGTGAAGGACGCGCTGGTGACGGTGGTCGAGTACGGCGACTTCGAGTGCCCGTTCTGCGGCCAGGCCGAGCCGGTCGTCCGTCAGTTGCTGGCCGGGTACGGCGATGTCCGCTACGTCTGGCGGCATCTCCCGCTGCACGACGTGCATCCCAACGCGCAGTTCGCCGCCGAGGCGAGCGAGGCCGCGGCCGCGCAGGGCGCGTTCTGGGAGATGCACGACACCCTGATGGACCACCAGGGCGACCTGCGGATCGGTGACCTCATCCGCTACGCCGAGGAACTGGGGCTGGACGTGCCCCGTTTCCGCCGGGACCTGCGCGAGCAGGCCGGCACCGCCCGGGTCGCCGAGGACGTGGAGTCGGCCGATCTCAGCGGCGTCTCCGGCACGCCGACCTTCTTCATCAACGGCCGCCGTCACCACGGCGCGTACGACATCGAGACGCTCACCGCGGCGGTGCGGGCGGCGAAGGCCCGGGCGATGATCAGCGCCTGACCCGGACGGGACCGGCATGTGTGCCTGTGAGTCGTAGTTGGCGGCTGTGAACGGTAATTGGCGGGGGACGTTGATCTCGATTCGGAATCACCTGGTTCGGGGTACCGCCCACAGTGCGGCTGGCAGCATGGGTGCACCGGATCGCCTGGAGGCCGTCATGCCCCGCCCGAAGTTCCGGATCGCCTGCTGTCTGTGCGGCAAGCCGATCCCGCAGTCCTCCGACGTGTACGCCCTGGACGCTGAGTGGCAGCGCAGATTCCCGGCGATGGACGGGACCCTGGTCTGCGGAAACTGCGCGCTGCGCGACAACCACTTCGACTGCCTCGGGCCAGCCGGAGGTTTCGTGGCCGACCACGTTCTTGCTGTGGACGACGCCGGGGCGGCCAAGCCCAACGACGTTGATTCCTGGAGCCACGTCGGGCCGGCCGGGACACGTCTTCATGGTCACCGAGTACCCGTGGTCGGGACTGCTGCAGGGGGCCGAGGAGTACCTGCGCTACATAGCTCAGCGTTCGGGCATCGACCACCAGGTGGCACGGCGGATCCGAGCCGCACTCGCCGAACCATGTCGGCCCAGACCGTGACGCACTGGCCGGCCATCGCAGCCCCTGCCCGGAGGAGTCCCGCGGATCGTTCTCAGCGCCGCTGGGCCTGGATGCCGGACTTGGCGGCGGCGAGCTCCTCGGCGCAGCCCTGGGGGTCGGCGACCCGTCCGCCGAGACCGTTCTGGCATCGGACGGTCACCTTAATGTTGTCGACCCTGAAATCCTTTTGTCCCTCTGCAAGCTTCGGGCTGGCGCCCACCGCCTTCTGCGCCGCGCGAGACGAGTCGTACCGGCCGACGGTAATCACTACCGGGGGCGAGAATCGCGGGACCGCTGTCGCTCCAGACGCAGCTGTAGCCGTCCTTCCAGCCGACCTTCTTGGAGAGGGCGTTCTTCTCTAGGTCCTCGCGGGTGAAGGCGGACGAGGTTCCCGCAAGGTCTCTGGCCTTCTCGTTCACCTCGACGCAGACGTTGGACGGGGTGGAGGCGAACGCGGGGTGGTCGAAGATCCCGAAGACGCGGTCACGGACGCCGCCGGGGTTCAGGACCAGGAGCCAGAGACCGATCCCTATCGTGGGCCCAACGATCTTGCCGACCCATGTGGACAGGACCTTCATCGCTCCGGCGTTCTTCCCGGGCACGCTGGTGGTGTTGGTGGCCGTGGTAGCGCCGGTGTCCGGGACCGTGGCCGGGCCCTGGTCCCGGGCGGGGACCTTCGGTAGCGGCGTGTGGCCGTCGGCGATCGCTTTGAGGTCCTTTTCGGCGGTGGCGGTGTCGCAGCGGTCGGTGATGTCGCGCTGGAGGAGCCCTTCGATCACCGGCGCCAGCGGACCCGACTTCTCGAACTCGGGTATGTGCCCGCTGAACAGCTGGCCGATCAGGTGCTGCATGCTGTCCGCCGGGTACGCCCGCTTGCCTTCCGCCGCGTAGTAGAGGGTGGCGCCCAGCGACCACAGGTCGGACTCGGGTCTGTTGATGCCCTGGTCGTAGCGTTCCGGTGCGACGTACCCGGCGGATCCGATGACCACTCCCGAGGCCGTCAGCGTGCTGGTAGCGTCGGCGACCGCGGCGATCCCGAAGTCGGTGAGGACGGTACGGCCGTCCTCGGTGATCAGCACGTTCGCGGGCTTGACGTCCCGGTGCATGATGCCGCCCGGTGCGCGGTGGCGAGCGCGCCCAGCAGCGCCACGCCGATCCGGGCGACCTGCTCGACCGGCAGCCCCTGCCCGGCCGCCGCGTCCTGCAGCGATTGTCCCCGGATGAGTTCCATGACCATCCAGATGTCGCCGCCGGGCTCCTCGACGACGTCGTGGACGCCGATGATCGCGGGATGCTCCAGGCCGGCCGTCGCGCGGGCCTCCCGCAGGAACCGGCTCCGCATCGCCGCCACGTCGGTAGCCGGAGTCCCCGTCGGGATGATCAGCCGCTTGACGGCGACGTGCCGGTGCAGGCGCTCGTCCCGGGCTTTCCAGACCACGCCCATGCCGCCTTGGCCGAGTTCCTCGACGAGCGGTAACGCCCGCATGACAACCTCACCCACAAGACTCCAAAAGAACAGCTACGTTCATACCAGCGCCCCGCACACCGGGCACGGTTTCCACGCGATCAACCGAGCCCGAAACCGCTGCCGGGCTCTGCAACCAGCGGGGGCCCTTTGACGAACATGCGATCAGCCGAACATGCGATCAGCCGCAGACCAACGCCCCGAGGGACAGTTGGGGAGAGCGCCCCCGCTCTGCGCGTGGGACGGTGGCTGCTGTTCGTCGCGGTGGATGCAGATCAGGCACCATCCGGCCCGTGACCAGCCGACGTCTATCGCATGCGGCGGGATGCCCCGACCGATCATGTGGTCGCGGATGTGCGTGCGGGCCTCGGCCGGGCTCCCCACGCGGCGGGACGGGACGCCCCAGGGGCGGTCGTTGTGGGCTTCGAGGTCTTCTTCGGGCTCGTGTGGGACCGGCACGTACAGGGCGCGCAGTTGCTCCAGGCGGAGTCGCCGGCGCTGGTCATCGCTGCTGTCCTCACGCGGGTCCGGCAGCCCCCGGTTCGGGGCGGGGGGCGAGGATACCGGGCGCGTCCAGTTGCGGTCGGCGGCCGTCGGACAGTTCGGGGACGTACTTGTAGAGGGTGGCGCGGGAGACCCCGAGCAGGCGGGCGATGGAGGCGATGGTGGCGTCCGAGCGGGCGAGCATCGCGCGGGCGTGGGCGATCTGGTCGGCGGTCAGCGCGGGCGGCCGGCCCAGGCGGGTGCCGCGGGCGCGGGCGGCGTCCAGGCCCTCGCGGGTGCCTTCGATGATGAGTTCGCGGATGAACTCGGCCAGGGCGGCGAACACGTGGAAGACCAGGCGTCCGCCGGGGGTGGTGGTGTCCAGGGCCTCGTGCAGCGACCGGAACCCGATGCGGTTCCTGCGGAGCCCGGCGACGATGGTGATGAGGTCCTGGAGCGAGCGGCCGAGCCGGTCCAGCGATGGCACGACCAGGGTGTCGCCGGGCCGCAGGTAGTCCATCGCCTTGGCCAGCTGTTCGCGGTCGGCGTTCTTGCCGGACTGCTTGTCGGCGAAGATCCGGATGCAGCCCGCGCCGGTGAGGGCGGCGAGCTGGCGGTCCAGGCGCTGGTCGCGGGTGGACACGGGGGTCGGAGTGATTCGGAACGAAATCCGGCGGTAGCGAGGGTTCCCCTGGTCACCGGGTCGCCGGCGTCGCCAGGTCGCGGAGCGGCCTAACAAAGCCGCAGAGTGCCCGCAGTAAAAAACGGACCCCTGCGGCGTCATCCGGTGATTGGTGGGGAGGCGGCCCGCTAGGTCTTGCGGCGGGACCCGGAAAACCCGCGTCAACAGACATCGGCCCCCATCCCAGGGATGAGGGCCGACTGTTGATCCGTTCAGTGATTCGTTGCGGCGCACCTCTCAGCGCGCCGCCTAGTGTCGTCGGCGAGCCGCTCGGCTGCCGCCGCGCATGCTGCCTCGTGGTCATCGCCAGCGCGCCGCCTACGCGCGTAGGTGACCACTAGGTGGTCCCGAATGCCCCGATCACCGAGATCGAGTATCTGGGCGTGCGTTGCGCCCGACGTTCTCGCCCTGGTGTACGTACCGAGGCCGCAGCCTCGCGCGTTGATCTCCAGGGCCTCGGCGTGCGTGACACCGGACGCCCTCGCCCTCGCGTAGGCGCGGAGGTCGTCGTCGTGAAGCTTCTTCTCCGCCTCCAGGGCCTCGGCGTGGGTGGCACCGGCCATACGCGCCATTGTGTAGTCAATGCTCAGCCACTGCCACGGGCGCTCGTAACCCACCCGCCAGGCGAAAGCCTCAGCTTCCTTCCGTTGGGCTTGGGTGACCTGCTGTCGCAGGAACGCCGCCCTGCGGTCCTCGTCCGCCAAGACCGCCGTGCGGTCCTCGTCCGGAATGTACGCGCTGGGCTTTTCGGTCTCATACATGTCGAGACTCTCCTTTGAAGACTCTTCGTTGTAGGTTCCACCTTTAACGTCCGGCTGCGGAACGCGCTGGCAACGGGTCCAGCCCGAGTAAGCCCAAAACCCACACTGGGATGATCTTGGATTGTGGGGTTCGCAGCGGGAACAGCCGATCAGTCGTTCGCCGACACCGCGCGGTGTGGAAACCGAACGGTCCCGTCCGGATCACCGGACGGGACCGTTCAGGGGCGTGCTCCCGGCGATGGGCGGTTCGATTCGTCAGCCGATGCCGTACGCGTCGATCACCGTCTGGTCGATGAGACCTGGGATCCGCGTGCGCAACGACACGTGCCCAGACGCCGGGTTGGGGACGGAGGCGGTCCACTGGCCGCTGCTCGTCTGGACGGCGATCGGTTTCCAGGTCGCGCCGTCGTCGTATGACGCCCAGAGCTGCGGCGTGCCGCTCGCGGATGGGTCTAGTCCATCCGGTACGAGCGTGATCGTCTGCGGGGTTCCCGCGTGAGCCCGGTTGTCCGCGTCGAGTGTCGTGCGGTAGCGGACGGCTGGCAGGGTGATCTTTCCGCTGTCGCCGACCGTGAGGTCCCATACGACGTGCTGGCGGGTGGCCAGGTCCGACCAGGGTGCCGCACGCCGCGCGTCGACGGTGAGCTGGTATTTGCCTGGGGCGGGCTTTTTCCAGGTCCGTTCGTAGCCGGGCTGGTCGGCGGTCTCCACGACGGTTCCTGTGGCGTCGCGTAGTGTCGAGGTGCCGGTCGTGTAGGAGTACGGTGCCGGGCCGCTCTCCAGATCGGGGCCGGACAGCATCGGGACATCGAGCACCGCGCCGCCTGCGTCGTTGAGATCGAGGTAGCCGGCCGCGGGGCCGAATGGAGCCGTGTTCCACTGCCGGCTGTAGGACCCCGCGCGCGGGAAGACGTCCTGGCGTGCGAAGCCGTCGAGGTTGCCGGCTGCGAATCCGCAGTCGGCGGTGGTGACGCCCTCGTCGCTGCTCCAGGTTAGTCCCGGGGTGAAGTACTCGACGCGGCTTGCGGGAAGTGCGCCGATGCCGGCGTAGAGCCCGACCTGGGTGCCGATGCCCCAGTCCACGGCCGCATGGGTCCCGGCGCAGGCGGGGCCGCCCTCACTCGCGTAGTCGGTCCGTACGGCGGCCAGATCCTTGGTCCGTACGCTCAGTCCCGGATCGGCGGGGATGTCGTCGGCGGTGGTCGCGACGTTGTAGATGTAGGGACTGCCCGTCTGGGCGCCGTTTCGGGTCAGGCGTGCCTGAAGGCGGTAGGTCAGACCGGAGTCGGCCGCCGTCGGCGTGACGTACAGGTCGTTTCCCTCGAGCACGATTTCCCCATCGCCGCCTTCCGGCGAGACGATGACGGCGGCCGAGGTCGGCCGGGCGTCCTGCCGGTCGACGGTGACCCGTACCGGTTTCGCCATGCGGGCGTCCAGTACGAGGGAGGCGTCGCGGGTGATGGAGACCTCCGCCAGGTAGATCAGGGTGGTCGACGTCCCGCCGCCCGGTTCGGCGGTGATCACCTGGGTGGTCACCGCGTACTTCCCGTCCGGTACAGAGGTCTCGCCGTGCCCGTTCGTCAGCGCCGCCGAGGAGTCGTCTCCTCCATCCAGTGAGATGAGGTCCACTACGCCGTCGTGATCGTCTGTTGGCGGCTGCCCTGCGCGGTCGAGCACGTCGAGCGTCAGCGTGTGCGTACCGGAGGCAGACGATCTCGCCGGTCGCGGCGCGGAATGCTGGAACGTCTTGCCGGTCACCACGTCGCCGCGTACGAAACGTCCTGGCGGATTGTGCGCGACCACCACGGGTGCCGCGTGAACCGCCTGCGGGGCCATCACGCCGAGCGCAGGCAGCGTCAGCACAGCGGCCGTGAACGCCTTTTTCAGAACCATGTCTTCTCTCCTGTTGTCGATCCGGCCGGGCTCAGTGGCGCTGTCCGGGCCGGTCGACGACGCCGGCGGCGAGACGGCTGATGAGAACGTCGATCGCGCCCTTCTTCGTCGTGGCCGTGCCACCGGACCAAATCTCGGTGTGGTCTTTGATCGCGACGTTCCGCTGGCCCAGGTACGCGTAGGTCGCCGGGTCGAGCAGGAGCTCCTGTTTCAGCCAGCCCTCCGTGACGTGGGAAACTGCCAGCACCGGTCGTCCGTCGACGTCGACCGCCTTCCGGTCGACCGTCACGTCGGGGAGCTTGGCCACAGCACGGAAGATCGCGGCCTCCTGCGCGGGAGGCATGACGCCGTTGACCAGCATGGAGTTGAAGATGCTGAAGGCCACGGCGTCGTGGTCTGTCTTCCGTTCCTTCCGCGGACCGGACGCGACGGCCTCGTTGCGCACCCAGGCCAGCAACGCGGCCGGGTCGCGCGGCAGCGCCTTGAGGGTGGCGTAATCCGTACGCGGCTGACCCTCCACGGGGCTGACAACGATCTTGCCGTTCTCCACGGTGGCGACTTTCGTCCCGTCGGCGCGCGTCCATGTCCGGCCGACTCGCGTCTTCAGCGGTGTCCCGGCCGTCTGGACCTGACCATTGATCGGTTTGCCCGGAGACTGGTATCGCACCTCGACGTAGACCCACTGGTCGTTCCGTGGTGCGGTGAAAGGCCGGGCCTGCGCGGCGTCGGCAGCCTGGTCCAGCACGTAGGCGACCGGGGCAGCGGACACACCCGGGGTGCTGGGGCGGTGTTCGCCGGTTTTGCTCGCTCCGCCCATGGTGGCCACCGTCACGCCCGCCGCGATCGTGACAGCCAGGGCGCCGACCGCAGCGAGCCGGAAGCCCACCCGCGGCAGCCGGAACCGGCGGACCGGTGCGGGGGCCGCCGGCGGCGCGGCGGCGGCGCGCTCGAGCAGGGCCGCCCTGGCGGCCGAGTGCGCGGCGTCGGACGGCAGATGCCCCTGCCGCACGGCGCGCAGAACCTTCATGTCGTCATCCATCGGTCAACGGCCCTTCTCTGTGGTCGGTTCGGTCTTTGTCAGTACGGCGCGCAGCTTCTTGCGGGCCCGGTGCAGCCGCACGCGCGCCGTCGCGGCCGGGATACCGAGAGCCTCCGCTGCCTCTTCGCAGGTCAGCTCAGCCCACGCGACGAGCAGCAGCACGTCCCGGTTCTTGTCGGAGATCTCGGCCAGCGCCGCCATCAGCGGTCCCCGGTGGGCCTGGGCGTCGAGCCGGCTCGTGACGCGGTCCGCGTGGCCCTCACTGATCTCGGTGACATCCGTACGGGCCAGCGCCCGGTACTGGCGCGCCTCGGCCCGCCGATGTCGGGCGATCAGGTTCACCGCGATCCCATACAGCCAGGGCCGGGCGTCCGGACGGGACAGGTCGTAGCGGTCCCGCCGATCGAACGCGATCATGAAAGTCTCCGCCGCCACGTCATCGGCCGTGCTCCGGCCCAGCCGCTCCGCCGCGAAGCCGTAGATCTGGGGGTAGTAGCGGTCGAAGACCTCGGCGAAACACTCGGGCTCCCGCCAGGACCGCTCGATGACCACGGCGTCACCGGCTACATCCGTCGATAGCGCGCGCGTCACCACGGCCATGTCCGAATCCTTCGAATCATCGTCTGCCTTCCGCGCAGCGTGCATGAACGCCCTGATTCACCGATCGGCACAAAACCGTTTCATCGGTCGATCGAAGCATCGCCACGTCCGGCTCGACAGCGTGAACCAACCGACGGTTTCCGCTGCTCGCAGCGGCTGCAAGTTCAGATAACTTGTGTGATCCACCACCCGGGCTCACCGAGACACGGCCGCAGAGACCGCGTCAGGACTGTCCGGACCTCCGACGACCAGCCACCCCCTCCGCGCCGCGTCTCGGCTACCAGCTCCACGAACCTCGATACACAAGCGCCAAGCGCCTAAGCAGTGTGTCGGCCTGCTCGGCGGGCATCTGTCTACTCCTTCGGCCGTCGTCCTTCCGCGCTGGCCGGTGCGTAGGCGGGGGCGCCTCGCATAAACGGTCCTTTGCCAGAGCAAGATCAACTGTGGTCGCCCAGCGGTTGCCGAGACCTGGATCGGTTCGCAGAACTCGTTCTCACTCAAAGGCGCGTCGGACCCTCAGCTGCTCCTTGCACCGCGTCCGCGAAGCCCGCCGCGCCGGGCGCTTCAGCCGCGCCAGCTCGCTCTTGCGTCCGGGCCGACCACCAGCAGCGCTTCCAGCCGCGCCCGCCCGGCCGGGCCCAGCCGGGACCGGATCATTTGGAAGGCCGACACCTCCTCGATGTCGGCGAGCTGGGCGGCGAACCCGCGGATGCCGTGCTTGGCGAGCGCGTCGAGCTGTCACTGGAGCTCTTGGGCGAGGGTCGCGCAACGCGCGTACCCGATGCGGATGTCGGCGGTCGGGATCTGCATGTGTTCTATTCGCCGAGTCCGGATGAGGCGGTGTGGGCGCGGGAGCGCACGGACACTGATGATCATCTGTTGGCGCTGGTGGTGGCGTTGAAGTGTTTCCAGCGGATGGGCCGGTTCCCGAAGGCGGGTGAGGTGCCGGAAGCGGTGGTTGATCATGTCCGGCGGTGTCTGGAGCGGGGCGAGGACGCGGCGGCGGTGTATTCGGGGCTTGAGCAGCAACCAAACGGCCAGTCACGTTAAGGAGCCCGGCGGGCTCGTCTTGCCGTGACTGGTCGTTCCGATGCGGGGTGGCTGGGGGCCGGGGTCAGTCCGATGAGGTTCGTGGCGTTGCGGAAGGCGGTGGCGGCGGTTTTCAGGTCCTCGATCGTGGTGCGCTGGGGCGATGGATGCTGTGGGAGATGGACCTGCGAGAGTAGAGGTTGTCAGATGGTTATTGAGTGATCGGTGGTGGATTGGCGTTGTATGAGTCTGAAGAGGCGTGGCGTGAAGTCGATGCCTACTTCGTGCAAACTCTGACGGCGGAGGACGAGGCGCTGGTGGCCGCCCGGGAGTCCGGGCGGGAGACCTCGATGCCGAACGCGGAGGTTGCCCCGAACCAGGGCAAGCTCCTCGCCTTGCTGTGCCAGATGATCGGAGCCAGGCGGGTGCTGGAGTTCGGCACTCTGGCCGGTTACAGCACGATCTGGCTGGCGCGCGCGGTCGGAGAGAGCGGGCAGGTGACGACTCTTGAATTCGACAAGGACAACGTTGCGATCGCCCGCGCGAACCTGGAACGGGCAGAGGTGCACGACCGTGTCGAGGTGTTGGTCGGCCCAGCGGCCGACTCTGCGCAACGCCTGATCGAGGAGGGTGCCGAACCGTACGACCTGGTGTTCATCGACGCCGACAAGCCCAGCAACCCCCAATACCTGAAGGCTTCGCTCGCGCTGACCCATCCTGGAAGCGTCATCGTTATCGACAACGTCGTACGCAACGGCGCAGTGACCGACCCAGGCAGCGCCGATCCGCGCGTCCAGGGCGTCCGAGCGGTGCTCACCGACATCGCCGACGACCAGCGGCTGGAGGCCACCGCTGTCCAGACCGTCGGAAGCAAGGGCTGGGACGGCTTCACCCTCATCCGCCGATCGCAGTGACGCCCCGACGGGCGATGACGGGTGGCAGAAAGAAAGCCGGAAAGGGGCAACGACCGTTTGGTGGGGCCCCGGCGATGGTTGACGATGAGATCTGAGAGGGGCTACTGGTCCCGGTGAGCCTCTCCGGCCTCGGTCAGGGTTTTGTGGACGACGCCGACGGAGACTTTGACTCCGGCGGCGATGGTGCGGATGGATTCTCCGCGCTGGCGGCGGGCCAGGATCGCGGCGCGTTTGTCGTCATCAACCACGGGCCGGCGGCCACCCGGGCGTACCCGATCAACGCGCCGCCTCCGGCGGCGGGTTCGGGCAGCAGCGGGTCGTCCGGCGCGGCCAGCGGACGGAGTGCGGGGGCGGTGTTCACGCCTTCAGCGTAGAGAAACGGGTGGCTGCGGCGTTGTTGAACACTCGACTTCGCAACACGTTTCTCAAGGCCTTCGGGGAGGCTGAGTGCAGCGCTTAGCGGTAGGTCGTAGCGCTGTCAGGTTCATGATCTTGTCACTTGCCGCGGCGGGGCGCGCGGTTCGCCACCGCGACGGCGTCGGCGCGGGTTCGAATCGACTCGATCTGGTTCTGCGATCAACACCGCCGACGAGGGCATGGGCCGCATCGCCCTTCTCCTGCTGGCGCGGTTCGCCGACATGAAAATGCACCTCACGGCCGGACGTGCCGCCCCACCCCCTCGCGCACCCGGATACGCTCGGCTGCTCAGAGCGCAGGGCGACTCCCTCGGCGCCATCGTCGCCAAGAGCGGCATACCGAAGACTTCGCTGCATCGGCATCTGGCTGTCGTCAGGGCGGCGCGATGAGCCCGGGCCTGCAGTCCAGCCGTTGGAAGCGGGAGAGGCCGCTCCACCGTGGTGCGCGGTGGCTGTCGTCAGGTGAGAGGACGAGAAAACGTGGACGTGTATGAGGCCGTGGACACTCGCCGGGCGGTGCGGGCGTTCAGCGATAAGCCGGTCCCCACGGAGGTACTCGAACGAGTGCTGGCCGCAGCGATGCGGGCGCCGTCGAGTGGGAACCTCCAGCCCTGGCATGTGTACGTCGTGACCGGCGAGCCTTTGGCCGAACTGAAAAGGCGAGCGACGGCCAGGGCGCTGGTGGGAGACCCGGGTGATGAGCGGGAGTATCCGATGTACCCGGCCGAACTGACCCCGCCGTATCTGGACCGTTTCTCCGCCGCGGCCGCCCAGCGGTATAAGGCGCTGGGGATCGAGCGCGACGATCCGGACAGGCCTAAGAAGATCGCTGCCTTGAACTCAAAGGGGTTCGGGGCGCCTGTCGTGCTGTTCTGCTACCTCGACCAGATGATGGGCCCTGGGCAGTGGGGCGACGCGGGGATGTACCTGCAGACGGTCATGCTGCTGCTGAGGGCGGAAAGGTTGCATAGCTGCCCCCAGGTGATGTGGACGATGTATCGCAAGACTGTCAGCCAGATAGTGGGGGCCGATGACGGGCTCGTGCTGTTCTGCGGTGTCTCGGTGGGATTTGAGAAGGAAGGCGTGCCACCGCTGCGCACCGGGCGGGCGGACATGACGGAAACAGTGAGCTTCATCGGAGTGTGACCGCTAGGCGGTCAAGATCCACGGGGCAGCCCTACGAGCTCATCTGAGTTGAGATTCCAACGCTCACTGACGCCGGGGCCGTGGTGCGCGGGGGGCTCCGGACGTCTGTGCAGACGACTTCGGAAATCGACACCGACGGGCTTGGGTGTTGAGAACCGTTCGATTTCCAACACCCGCAGGCGGGATCAGCTCGGCGTGACCCAGACGTCCAGGACCTGCGGGTCGGGATCCGGGCCGGTGTCAGAGCCGACCCGCCAGCCGCGCGCGGTGAGCGCCCGGGTGTAGGCAGCCATCATCTGCTCCAGCTCAACCGGGTCGGGACGCCTGTCGGTGGCGGCGGCGACGCTGAACGACTCCTCACCGTGCCCGACCGCGACGTCGAACCCGCCGCCGTCCTCGTGCCACTCGGGGATCCCAGCCTGGCGCAGGGCCTGGCGGATGCGTTCGGCGTCGCACTCGCGATGCTGGGACGAAGAAGTCATGGTCTGAATTCTGGACGAGCGAGTCCGGCTGCGTCCGCGGATCGCCACGGCCACAGACCACTGGCTCAGGCCTTGCGTGGCCGCCCGTGATAGCGGCGGCTGTGGAGTGCGGCGACGAGCGCCCGCCCTTCCCCTACCTCGTGGGCGTAGTCGGTGGCGGGTTGGTCGATGGGCAGGCCGTGTTGTCGGGCCCACTTGCCGGCGGCCTGGCCGGAGGTACCCATCGCCGCGCCGATCAGCCGCCAGGAGTAGCGCCGCTCGCCCCGGCGCGCGGTCACCACCAGCTCCTGGGTGACCAGTTCCAGCTCGCAGGCGAGCCACCGGGCAGCTTCGAGCTGGGCCAGGACCGGATCATCAGGGAAGGCGCGGGTCTCGGCCGCCCGCTCATGCAGGAAACGGCGCAGGGCGTCCCGGATGGGGCCCGCGGTCATCGGCTTGCGCGGCGAAGGGGCCATGCCTCCATTGAAACCTAAGTTTCAGCACGTCAGATGCCACTCCCGCGGCAAGCGTCTCGCTCTCACGGTGTCTTTCCGGCGTATTCCGGCCGTGCCCCAACTCCAGGCGCCATCCGCCAACTATCGTTCACAGCCGCCAATTACGACTCACAGGCACAGGCATGTCGGCCGTACCCGGACACGCACAGCGCTCGTATTCGAACACCAGTTCGAATAGAATGAGGGCATGAGACGGCGTGTGTACGACGAACCGGTCCAGGTAGAGGTCCTCGCCGATCGCCCCGCCCGCTTCATCTGGGACGGTTGCGGCTACGAAGTGATCACCTTCGTCAAGATGCTCGGGCTCCAGCGCCCCCGCGATGACGTCGACACCCAGCTATGGCAGGTCCGGGCCCGCGCGGCGGGGAGCCGGACGCCGGCGACGTACGAGCTGCGCCGCGACCACGGCGCGTGGCAACTGGCCGCGGTCTGGGAGCCCGGCGTCCGGTCCTGACCGCAGGCCGTGACCGGGCGGCCGGGGCAAGGCTCCGGCCGTCCGGTCACGGCGGCGATCGGCCGCGGGTCTCGCCGGAACCCTCCACGCCGGACGTCCTCCGTGTCGGCGCGACCGCTGCGGCACTCGCGTCGGCGCGTGCTGGTCTCGTGCTCGCCCGCGCGCCGGAGTGCGGCCGCCCGCGTACGCTGGGCCCGTACCGGAAGGGGGTGACGCGGTGGAACCGGCGACCGCCGGCGGCGATCCACCCGCCACCAAGCGCCTGCCGTGGGCCCAGCGACGCGATCAGTTGCTCGCCGCGGCGGAGCGGGTCATCGCCCGGGACGGCCCCCAGGTCTCGATGGACGCCGTCGCCGCGGAGGCCGGCGTCTCCAAGCCGATCGTCTACCGTCACTTCGGCGACAAGAACGGCCTGGCCCACGCGGTCGGCGAGCGGTTCGCCGTCGCGCTGCTGACGGACTGGCACGCGACGCTGGCCGCCCACGCGGACCCACGGGAACGCACCTACGCCGCCATCGAGGTGATCCTGCGCCGAATCGACGAGGCGCCCCAGACGTACCGATTCCTCACTCGGGGCAGCGCGGAGGGCGCGCCGGCCCTCGGCGACGCGCTCGACGCCTTCCTGCGCATGATCGGGGACGACCTGGCGGACTTCATGGCGTCGGTGAACCAGGACAAGAGCTCCGAGCGACGGACACTGCTGCTGACCTGGGGCCACGCGATGGTCGGGCTCGTGCGCAGCAGTGCCGACCTGTGGCTCGACCGGCGCCACGTCAGCCTGGAGGAGCTCGTCGCCCAGCTGACCGACCTCCTGTGGCGCGGTTTCGGGGACGCCGGCTGGCTGACCGGCGGACCGTCCGGCACTCCCGGCGGGGATGCCCGAAACGCTTGACACGTCGGTACGAGCGGACCGTATGTTACGTGAAGTAACTTCGTGATTCCACTAACGTAGGGTTCAAGATCGTTCACCCGCCGTACGATCACCGCCACGAGCCGCAGAGGAAGAGAAGCCCCATGTCCGCAGTCACCGGAACCCCGCTCGGCGTCGCGCTGACGCGCCTCGCGGCGGCGGATCCCGAGACGCCGGCGCTGACCTGCGGCCCGGTCACGCTATCCCGGCGGGAACTGGACGACCGCGCGAACCGTCTCGCGTGGGAACTACGCGACCACGGCGTCCGCGTCGGCGACCGCGTCGCGATCATCCTGCCGAACGGCGTCGACTGCGTCGTCGCGCTGGTGGCCGCCTGGAAGGCCGGCGGCACGCCCGTGCCGATCTCCGACCGGATGCCGGAGGCCGAGCGCGAGCCGGTCCTCGAACTGGCCCGGCCCAAGATCGTAATCGCCGCGAGCGGCCCGGGGACCCTTCCGCCGTCGGCCGGAGCGGGCCAGCCGGAGTCCGCTCCCCCGGGCATCGTCCCGCAACCGTGGAAGATCCTCACCTCCGGTGGCAGCACCGGACGCCCGAAACTGATCGCCACCGTGGAGGCCGGCATCGCCGAGCGCGCGGGCCTGTTCGGCCTCGCGGCGCAGATGTCGGAGGGCGGGGCGGCGCTGGTCACGGCGCCGCTGACGCACAACGGCCCGTTCATGTCCCTGACCGCGGCGCTGCTGTTCGGCAAGCACGTGGTCCTGATGGAGCGCTTCGACGCGGCGGAGGCGCTGCGGCTGGCCGAGCTGCACCGCGTCGACTGGATGTACGCCGTGCCGACCATGATGCACCGGATCTGGCGGCTCCCGGAGGCCGACCGCGCCGCCGCGGACCTGTCGGCGCTGCGCGTGCTGTTCCACCTCGGCGCGCCGATCGCGCCGTGGCTCAAGCAGGCGTGGATCGACTGGCTCGGCCCGGAACGGATCTGGGAGCTGTACGCCGGGACCGAGGCCCAGGCCGCCACCCGCATCAACGGCACCGAATGGCTCGCCCACCGCGGCTCGGTCGGCCGCCCGCTGACCGGCGACATCGAGGTCCGCGACCAGCTCGGCCGGCCCCTCGGCCCGGGCCAGGTCGGCCAGGTGTGGATGCGCCCGGACGCCGGACCGACCTACACCTACATCGGCGCCACGGCCCGGTCCGACGGCCGCTGGGAGTGCCTGGGCGACCTCGGCTACATCGACGCCGACGGCTACCTCTACCTCACCGACCGCGATACCGACATGATCCTCGTTGGCGGCTCGAACGTGTACCCGGCCGAGGTCGAGGGCTCCCTGGAGGAGCATCCGGACGTGCGCTCGGCCGCCGTCATCGGGCTGCCCGACGACGACCTCGGATCGGTGCCGCACGCCATCGTCCAGGCCGACCCGGGCGTCGACGAGACGGCGCTGCTGGCCCACCTGCGGGAACGCCTCGCGGCCTACAAGCTCCCCCGCACGTTCGAGTTCGTCACCGAGCCGCTGCGCGACGACGCCGGGAAGATCCGGCGCGCGGCCCTCCGCGCCGCCCGCGTCCCCGCCGAGCCCTGCGCCGCCGCCCAGACTCCCTGAGCCGGCCCTCCTAAGCCGGGCCCCCTGAGCCGGGCTCCCCGCCCGGGCCCCTGCGCCGGGTGCCTTGAGCCGTGCGCAAGTCTCGGCGAATGCGCACGCCGCGGGCGGTTCCTCCTCATCTAAGCTCCACTGCCGGTGGCTTGACCGAACGTTATGCCCGCGCCGGACGGCATACGCCGGTGATCACGCTGCGGACTCGCCGAGCCAGGTGCGTACGGCGGCCAGAATCGCTGACTCCTGCTCGACGATGTAGCCCCGCTCCAGGCAGGCGGCGGCCAGCGCGCTCCAGGGACGGTCGCCCTCGCCGGCGAGCGCCCGCAGCCGGTCGCGGTAGGAACCGTCGATCTTCCGGCCCTCGTCGTGGTCCACGGCACCGGGATCGAGGATCGCCGGCCGGACCCTCCCGTCGACGTGCCGCAGGAGTCGCCGCGTGATGCGGACGCCGCCGAGGTCCGCGTCCGGGGCGATCGCCGCGCGCGGCCTGGGCGGCGAGGTCTCCCCAGGTCCTGAGCAGGCCCGGTGAGGGGACGCCGGGCGTCCGGAGGACGGCGACGCCGGGCAACTCGTCCGCGAGGATCTCGGCGGCCGCCTCGTTCTCCACGATGACCAGCGCCTCGGCCGTCGTGGTCGCGGCATACCCGGTGGCGGGCACCCGAAGTCGGATGGGGCCGGGGAACCCGGCGCTGCCGACGACCGCACCGCCCTCCCCGCACAGCGTGATCGCACCGGCGATGCCGACGTGCGGCAGCCGGACGATGCCGAGGGCGTCGAGCGTGTCGTCGGACGCGCCGGCGCGCCGCAGGGCGCGGGCCGGATCGCGATGGGCCTTCGTCCATTTGAAGTGGTGCTGCAGAAAGTCCTTCGCGTGCGCGTACGTCGCCCCGGCGGCGAGGTCCTCGGCCGCGTGGACGAGCAGCCGGAGGTTGACGCGGTGCCGTGCCGGGTCGCGCAGGGTCTGGGCGAGGCCGGGATCAAGCTCCGCGATCGCCTCGGCGGCCCGCTCCGCCCTGCGCGCTTCGGCGTCCTTCTCCTCGACGCGGTGCGTCCGCAGACCCGCGGCGTACTCCCGCCACGCCGAGTGCAGGCGCCAATCGTGCAGCGCGCCTACGGCCATCTGCTCGCGATGAACGGAATACCGCGCGACGACGGCTCCGGCGGCGACCAAATGCAGCACCACCCGATCGGCCTCGGCGCCGAATTTCCTGCGGATGGTCTCGGCACTGCGGCGATCCTTGGCAAGGACCCACTGGGCATCGGCCCGATCGGGAAGGACCCGTTCGAGTACGGCGAGGAGATCCGTGCCCAGCGCCGGTTCGACCCGCGCCGCCGCGTCCACCTTGCTCTTGTCTCGCGGTACGAGATGCGCCCGAACGCCGTCCGGCAGTCCCTTCACCGAGGGCAGCCGGCCACTGATTTTGTTCGCTGGAACTGACCGCAGTTGTTCGCCGGGTGTGACCCCGGATCTGTCACGGTGAGGTCGTTGTTCGTGAGTTTTGACCGCACGCCGTTGCTCGCGGTGAGACTCTGGATGCGCCTCGTGATGGAGGAGCATCCCCATGCTCTCTTCGAAGGTCGAGCTGTACGCCGCGATCCGCCGGGATGCCCACGATCTCCTGCGCAAGGCGATGGAGCGTTACGGGACAGTCGCTACCAGCGACCTCTACGGCGCAGGCCTAGAGCAATCGCTAGCCGCAGAGTGTGACGGCGCAGCCGTCTAGCACGGCATTCGAGAGACGCTGGGCGGTTGAGGAAGAAGCCGGCCTTCGCCACCTTTCGGGTGGGCGGGGGCCGGTCTTTCGCAACCCGGCGATGACGAGCTCAGACGCATGACGCGCCCTCGCGGGCCCGCCCGTCAGCGCGCCAGCCCTCCGGCCCCGCAGACCCCCAACCGCCAAAGTGCGGTCACTCCTCCCGAATCGATCACGCCGGACAGTCGTTCCATGATCCCTGGCGGATGCTGCTCCTAGGGTGCAGTGTCCGCCAGGGATCAGTGCGGCCCCGGGCCCGGCTCACCGCGCGCCGGTCGGCGACCAGCTCAGCGTGAGCTCCGGCAGTCCCTCCATGTTGGCGCTGCCGTCGCTGGTCGCGACGATGGTGAAGCCGTGGTGCTCGTAGAACGCGCGGGCGCCGGTGTTCTGCTGGAAGACGTGGAGGGACACGCCATCGGGGCTGCTCCGCTTGACCTCCTCGAGGAGGAGCGTGCCGATGCCCTGGCGCAGGGCGTCCGGATGGAGGTAGAGGTCCTCGAGCAGGTCGCGCCTGACGGCGGCATAGCCGACGATCTCCCCGGCGCGCACCGCGACCGACGTCCGGCACTCTTCCAGGACGACCTCCCGGACCCATCGGGCCACCTGGTCGAGGGTGCGCTTCTGCGGAGGCAGGTAGGGCATCGTCGCCGCCCGCGAGGCGATGTGGACGGCCGCGATCGGCTCGGCGTCCTCTGGATTCGCCAGGCGGATCACCGTCGTGTCGTCCATGGCAGGAGTCTCCTGGCTCGGCCGGGGTGCCCGGAACGCCGGAGCACGTCGGTCAGGTTTGCGCCAGCGTAGCGAGCAGCGCCGGTACACGCGCCGGCGGGACCGCGCGCCGGGCGACCGCGCGCCACGGTCACGTCGCCGCCGTTGTGGTCACGGTGCCGTCGCCGTTGACGGACAGATGACCGGTTCTCCCGGCCTGCCACGTCACTGCCGACGCCACAGTGGCTGATCGAGCCGACCGGATGACGCGGCGGCCGCAGCGGTACCGCGCCCTGCCGGCCTTCGGCGCACCGCTCCGGCCCCCGCACTCCGCACCGGGTCTCCGGTCAGCCGGGGGTGCCGCGGGTGATCCAGTCATGGGTCAGCTCGACGCGTTCGCCGTTGTCGTCGAAGCCCCAGACCCGGGTCGGGTCGTTGAACGGCGACGTGACGGCGTGCCTGCTGAACCACAGGATCTCGCCCGTGTAGCTCGCCGCGTGCGGGAAGACGGCGTCCTGGCAGGTGCCGAACACCGTGACGCGCTGGGAGTTGGCGGCGCGCTGCAGCGCGGCGAGGATGTCGGAGCGGTTCTGGTCGCCGAGGCTGTTGCCGAGCTCGTCGAGGACGAGGACGCGGCCCTCGGCGTTCTCGTCGCTGAGCAGGGCCGCGAGCACGAGCTGGATCGCCTGGATCTTCTTCTGCGCGCTGTTCCCGGTCTCCTTGTACGGGATGGCCTCCCCGCCCAGGTCGCGGACCCAGGCGGGGGTGACGGCCCACCGGCGGGGCTGTTCGGGCTTGGCGGGCTCGCGGGCCTGGATGATGAGCCGCGCGCCGAAGCCGCCGCGGGCGCGGTCGAGCCGGTCATAGGTCGCGCTGACCGCTTCGAGGCGGCCCTTGACGACCTCCCGCACCAGCTTCTGCACCGTCTGCAGCTCCTCCTCGCGTTCCTCGCGCACGGTGTCGAGCTCGCCGAGCGCCAGCTGCCGCCGCCGGCGTTCGTCCTCGATCTGCACGCGGGTGCGCCGGTCGTGCTCGGCCATCCCGGTCAGCACGTCGTCGAGGGCCTCGGTGAGCGCCTGGAGACGGCGGAGCCGGTCGGCGAGCGACTCGGTGGACAGCGAGTCGCGGAACCGGTCGATGAGGTCCTGGACGTCGGAGGGCGCCGGTGTCCGGGCGTACAGGGCGTGCACCGCCTCGCCCAGCGCGTCGCGGGCGTGGCCCAGCAGGGCGTCCGGACCGGCCGTGCGGAGCTTCGGCTCCTGCGCGCCGAGGAGCTCCTCGGCGGCGGCCGTGTCGCCGCCCCACTGGTCGGTCCAGTACCGCAGGGGCAGGTCCGCTCGCCGGGAGGTGAGCTTGGCGAGGTCGCGTTCGGCGTCGGTGAGCTGCTGGCGCGCCTGGCTCACCCGCTGGGCGAGGAAGCGCCGCTGCTGCTCCAGCGTGTCCACCTTGGTCCGGGCCGCCATCCAGGCATTGCGCGCCTGGTCCACCCGGTCCTTCAGGGCCGCACGGCGTCGGCGCACGTCCGCGAGACGGTCCTTCAGCTCGGCCAGCCGCTCGTCCAGCTCGGCGAGCTGCGCGGCCGCCGTGGCGTGCTTCAGGGCGTTCTCCAGGTGGGCCCGGCGGCTCTCGACGGCCGCGCGGGACGCGCGGGCGGACTCGACACGCTCCTCCGCCTCCGCGAGCCGGGACCGGGCCTGCCGGATGCGGGCGTCCCGGCCCGCGATCGGGTCGGCGAAACCGCCGATGACCGTGACGCCGACGTCGCGGTCGTGGGCGCTCGCCGGGTCGGCGACCGCGTCGGCCCGCCGCTCCACGGCCGCGAGGAACCCCTGAACCGGGATCCTGCTGGTCACCCCGGTGGGCAGCGCCGCGCCGGGCGAGGTGTCGAGCGGACCGTCGGCGGTGACGAGCGTGGAGCCCGGGAGGGGCCGCAGCGCGGCCACGGCGGCGGGGGGGGGGGGTCGGCGAGGCACCCCGCCCGGCGGCGAAGCGCCACACCCGCCCGACCACCCCGCCCCCCGCCGCCGAGGAGGCGGGGAACCACGGGGGAGAGGACCCGGGGGGCC
>NZ_JBFAUT010000001.1:0-35553 GCF_040679475.1 Actinoallomurus sp. NPDC052274 | reverse complement strand
GTCCGGGTCCTTCAGGGCGCAGATGTAGCCGACCGGGCCGGGCATGTCGCGCGGCTCCCAGTGCAGGCACCCGAGCTCCCGGGCGCGGTCGGCGCGACGGCGTGCCGGTACGGCCACAGGCGCGGCTCCCACGCGGCACGGGCGTCCTCGTCGAGCGTCACCGCGTCGAGGAGTCCCGCGGCTGGCAGTCCGGCCGCGTCGAGCCGCGCGAGGCTCGCGGCGGTGTCCGGGTCGTGCCCGGCCTGGAACCGCTCCAGCGCCGTACGCGCCTCCTTGACGGCCGCGTCCGCCTGGCGCAGGACCCAGCCGGCCTCCTCCAGCTCGGGGGCCGACGCGTCGAGGTCCGCGCGCAGCGTCTCCGCCGGGGTGCCGTCCCACAGCTCGACGAGCCGGGCGAGCGCCGGCCGGGACCGGTCGAGTCGCTCCAGCTCCCCCTCGTACCGGCCCTCCTCGCCGATCAGCGCGCTCAGGTCCTCCTGAAGGGACTGGTGGACGCCGTCGAGCTCGGCGACGCGCTGCTGCAGCTCCTCCGGGACGGCGAGCTCGTCCAGCTCCTCCTGCGCCAGCCGGAGCGCGTCGCGGCGTTCGTCCGCCCGCCCGCCGAGCTCGTCGAGCTGCGCGGCCATGGCGGCGTCGTCGGCGTGGACGTCGAGGTAGCGCCGGGCGGCGTGCAGCCGCCGCAGCACGGTGACACGGGCGACGTGCTCCCGCGCGCGGTCGCGGTCGGCGACGGCCGCCAGATCGCTCTCCTCCTCCAGACGGCGCTGCTCGTCGCGGCTGCGCTCCTCGGCGTACCGGGACTCGATCTCGACCCGCTTGGCGCGCGCGTCGCTCTCCTTGTCGACCAGGTCGGTCAGCCCGGCCAGCGCGATGAGGGAGTCGCCGATCTCCTCGGGCTTGAGATGGGACAGCTCCTCCGACACCAGCGACGGCGCCTCCGGGCGGGTGCCGTCGGTGTGCAGGTAGGACATGCAGCGCGGCGACGAGCCGTACAGCACGTCGCCGATCCGCGTCACGGGCACCCGGTTGCGCAGCGAGGCCCACGTGCGGTGCGCGGTCTCCAGGCGCTCGGCGTCGTCCGCGCCGCGGGCGAGGACCAGGCCGTCGCTCCAGCGCACCTCGGCGTACGGGCTGCCGCCGGACTGCAGGCGGATCCACACCGACAGCGCCGACCGCTCGTCGGCGTCGCGCTCGCCGAACACCCCGACGATGTAGCCGACCGTCGCGGGCGCGTGCTCCTTGGCGGACAGGCCGACCGGCTCGGGCCGGAACAGCAGCCGCGCGGCGTACTTCCCGCTCTCGTGCAGCCGCCACTGCGGGTCGGCGAGGATCAGAGTGATGGCGGACAGGAAGGTCGTCTTGCCCGAGCCGTTGCTGTCCACCGGGCCGCGCCCGGCGACCGTGATGAACTGCCCCGGGATGATCGGGATCGGATGCGACGTCAGCGTGCCGATCTCCAGGGTCTGCAGCGCGATCAGGTCGCGCCGCCCGACCACGCCGCCGAGACCCGCCGCCTCGATGTCGATGGCGCTCGTCACCGTTTCTCCCCTTCGATGGCATGCGTACGGGTCTGGGCCCGTCGGCGGCGGATGGCGTCGGCGAGCGCGCCGTCCGGGTCCGCCAGCAGGATGAGGTTCTCCTCGATGAGGCCCGCCGTCTGCGGGGTCAGCCGCAGGAACTGCGGGCCCGGCCGGATCGGCGCGCTGTCGCCGGGCTGCAGCAGCCCCCGGTCGCGCAGCCGCTGCAGCGACAGCCGGATCTGCTCACGCGAGCGGATCCGCGAGTTCACCAGCGTCTCGAAGCTCACGCGCCGAGCCTGGTACGCCCGCGCGGTGCGCGGCAGCTCGCCCTGGGCCTTCGGGATGACGAACCCGTGCAGCAGGACCAGGGCGAGGACGGCCGCGTCGATGGGCTCCAGGGCGCCGACGCCCTCGTCGGCCAGCCTCCGCGCGACGCCGTCGTCGTACCCGGACACGAAGCCCTCGCGCAGTTCGATGAGGACCCGGCCGGCCGCGGCGAGCATCGCCTCGACGTACGGCCGCAGGTCGGGCCCCAGCCCGCGGTACAGGGCCATGGGCACCGGCTGGTCCGCCTCCTCGACCGCCGCCACCGCGCGCCGCACGGCGAGCCGGAGCTCGTGCGGCAGCGTCTCCAGGGCCGGGACGCCCTCACTCATCGGCCACCTCCCCGATCGCCGCGCCCGGGACACCGCCGGCCATCCGCCGCCGCGCCCCGAGCCCGCGGCTCGTCTCCGGCGCCGGGACGCGCTCACTCATCGGCGGCCTCCTCCGGCTCCGGCATCGCCTCGTGGACGCGGCGGAGCGCGGCCACCTCGTCATCGTGCAGCGTCGCGACGCGGGCGCCGAACCGGACACCGGTGTCGTCCTGGTCCACCCAGCCCGTGCGTGCCAGCCAGGCCAGGGAGCGTTTGGGCGCGTTGTCGAAGATGGGGATCGCCTCGTCCGCCGCCGGGCGGGCGTTGACCCGGGCGAGCAGCGCGAAGACGCGCTCGGGCGGCACCGCGCGCCCCGGATGGGGGTGCAGGTGCGGGTCCTCCCAGCACAGCCGCACGCAGGCGGCGAAGGTCAACTGCAGGGCGGTCGGCGGCGTGGTCCACAGCGCGTGGTCGGACTGCTCGGCCAGGTCGATGTCGGCCGGCCAGGTCAGTAGCGCGACCTGACCGCCGAGGCCGGCGGCCAGGACGACCTCGCGGCCGGCCGCGCGGGCCGCCGTGGACACGGCCGCCGACGTCTCGGCCGGCGTGCCGCCCAGCGCGCGCAGCCGGGCCAGCGCCAGCGCGGAGGGCGCCGGGTCAGCCATCCTGGTCGCCTCCGGTCGCGGCGCGCTCCGCCTCGACCGCGCGTACGCCCAACTCGCTGACGTACGTCGTCGGCGCGTCGGGCGCGACGTGCAGCCGGTCGCCCAGCACCGGCTCGAACGGCAGGTCGGGATCGGTGGCGGAGATGAGGACATCGGCGATGACACGCGCCGCCTGCCGCCACGGTGTGCCGCGCAGCCGCTCGGTGAGGTCGACGGTGTCCTCCGGGCCGAGGTGCGCCTCGATCGCCGCCCGGCGGGCGGCCTGGTAGTCGCGGAGACGCTCGGCCGCCTCCTCGACCGGGTCGCCCTCGGGCAGCGGGTCCTCCCGGCGGGGCCTGCGCTGCCGCGGGCGCGGGCGCGGCTGGTGCGTCTCTATCGTCCGGAGGATCTCGTGCGGCGACAGGTTGAGCCGGGGCGGGTCGAACACGACGCCGTCGAAGACCGCGGCGAGGGCCTCCGGGCTGGCGGTGATCGCCGCGGTGAGGTACGCCTCGGCGTCGAGGAGGGTGAAGTCGCGGCGCTGCGCGGCCTGGTCGAGGAGCCGGGCCATGTACTCCTGCACCGCGTTGACGTACTGCAGGGCGGCCTCGGCCATGCGCTCGGCGGACCGGCGGTGCTCGCCGAAGTCGCGGTTGACCCGCTCGACGATGCGCTCGGCCTGGGTGAACAGCCGCTTGGCGTCGCCGTGGTGCCGCTGCTCGGCGATCAGCTCCTCCAGCGGGCGGTGCCGGACGAGGCGGCGCAGGTGCCCGGAGCGGATCGTGAACTCCCGGCGCGCCTGCACGAGCGCCTCGGCCACCTCCCGGCTGGTCGCGCTCCCCCGCTCCAGCTCGCGGTAGGTGACGTCGAGCAGCGTGACCAGCTCCTGCAGGCCGCCGCTGGCCTCGAGCCGGCCGAACACCAGGAGCGCGGCCGAGGAGGCCGGGTTGAGGACGTAGCGCCATTCGTAGTCGCGCTGGGTGAACGGCTCGACCAGCTCCATCTTCAGGAACAGCTCGAAGTAGCGGTCGAACTGCGCCCGGCCGCAGATGTGGGCACAGGACTGGGCCAGCTCGGCGCGGGTGAGGCCGCCGTACGCCTCGTGGTCGCCGAACGCCGCGTGGATCGCGCGCGCGACCTCGAGCTGGTCGAGGTCCTCGGTCACCGCCGCGCGGTCGCCGGCGACCGGCGCGGCGAACGCCTTCAGCCGCCGCTGGAACGCCTCGCGCACGGCGATCACATCGTCGTGCTCGAAGCGCATCTGCCCGCTCATCGTCACCCCCTGTGGTCCGAGCCACGACCCTAGCCCGGTCGGCGGACACTCGCAGACGGAGACGGCCGTGGCGCGGCGGTCAGGGCTTGCGCCAGCGCACCGAGTACCGCCAGTACAGGTGCCGTCGGAAGCGCGCGCCGGGCAGCAGCCGCCGGGCCTCTCCGCGTACCTCGCCCCAGCTCATCTCCGGGGCCGCCATCGGCATGCCCGCCGGGTCCGTCTTACCGTGGAGGCGGTTGATGACCACGACGGCGGGGAGGACCGCGAGGTCGAACGCCCAGTCCTGGGGCGTACGGTTGCGGGCCAGCCCGACGATCACGAGCGTCCCGCCGGGGCGCAAGAGGGCCGCCATCCTGGTGACGGCGCTCGTGAAGTCCATGTGGTGGATGGCGGCCACCGAGCAGACCAGGTCGTACGCGCCTTCGGGGAACGGGTGCCGGAGGAAGTCGGCCGCCACGAACTCCGTGGCGCCGGGCGCGCGCGGGTCGGCGCGTTCCCGCGCCTGTTCGATCATCTCCGCGGACCGGTCGACCCCGGTGACCCGACGTGCCCGGGTCGCGAGCCGGCGAGCGAGCAGGCCCTCACCGCACCCGACGTCCAGCGCCGCGTCGCACGGGTCGGGCATCGCGTCGAGCACCAGCCGGTGGTATTGCGTGTTGTGGTTCCAGTACGCGTGCTCCTCGGTGCGGGTCATCGACCAATGATCTCGGATCGGCCGGATCGATGCGGCCGATCCGGATGACACGCCCTGTTTACGTGCTCCTTCACCGGGTAGCCGAGGCACCTGACCGAAAACAACGGCCGAAATCGACTGCGAAGGAGATGGACGATGAGCAGTGTCATGGAGAGCATCGACGTCCACGTCCCGGTGCACACGGCGTACAACCAGTGGACCCAGTTCGAGGACTTCCCGCAGTTCATGGAGGGCGTGGAGGAGATCCACCAGGTCAACGACACGCTCACGCACTGGAAGGTGAAGGTCGCGGGCGCGAGCCGCGAGTACGACGCGCAGATCACCGAGCAGCGGCCCGACGAGCGCATCGCGTGGACGTCGGTCGAGGAGCCCAAGAACGCCGGTGTGGTGACCTTCCACCGGCTCGACGACGACAACACCCGGATCGCCCTTCAGCTGGAGGTCGAGCCTGAGGGGATCATGGAGAACGTCGCCGACAAGATGGGGCTGGTCAAGCACCGGGCGAAGAACGACCTCAAACGGTTCAAGGAGTTCATCGAGGAGCGCGGCACCGAGACCGGCGCCTGGCGCGGCAACGTGGACCGTCCCGACCAGTGAGTCCCGCCTGCGGGCCGTCACCGGACGACCCGGAGCCGCGACCTCTCCGTTCAGGGCCGGGCCCGCTGCTCAGCGGGCCCGGTCTTCGCATGTGATCACGAACTAACGCGAGAAAAACTCATGTCCTCTTCCGGTCAGAGGACTACTCTTCACCCGGCGGTTGGCGGACAGTGATCCACGCGGTCAACCGATCGAGGTGGTCCCATGAGACGTCTCCCGGGCGTCGTGTGCGCCGTCGTCCCCGCCCTGCTGCTCATGCTGGCCCGGCCCGCGGCGGCGGACCCCTTCCCGGCCGGACCGCCGAACGATCCGGGCTACGCGCCGGTGGAGAACGGCGCGCCGCTGAGCTGCCTGACCACCGCCGCGCCGGGCGGGGAGCAGCACAACCTGTACTCCTTCATCCCGAAGTGCACGCCCGCCGCCAAGGACCCGGAGGGCGCCGCCGGGATGTCGGTGGACGCGGCCTGGCGGGACTACACGACCGGTTCGCCGGACACGGTCATCGCCTACGTCGAGGCGGGGATCAACTGGCACGCCGGGGACGTCGCCGACCTCGCCGACAAGGTCTATCTCAACACCGGTGAGCTGCCGAAGCCCGCCGGCTCCGACACCTACGACCGGGACGGGGACGGCGTGGTCACCGCCGCCGACTACGCCGCCGACCCCCGCGTTCACGACACCAACGGCAACGGCGTCATCGACCCGGAGGACCTCATCGTCGCGTTCTCCGACGGCAAGGACGACGACGGTGACGGGTTCACCGACGACATCTCCGGCTGGGACTTCTACGACGACCAGAACGACCCGGCCACGCCCGACTCCACGTACGGCCACGCCAACGACCAGCAGCGGGTCGCGGCCGCGCAGACCGACAACGGCAGGCTGGGCGCCGGCATCTGTCCCAAGTGCCGCCTGCTGCCGATCCGCGCCGGCGACGAGGCCCTGGACCGTACGGACGACCTCGCCGCCGCGTGGCTGTACGCGGGCCGGGCCGGGGCGAAGGTCATCGTCAGCACGACCGCGGACCTCGGGTACTCCTCCGCGATGCGCCGCGCCGTGGACAAGCTCTGGAACGACGGCGTGGTCATGGTCGAGTCCAGCAACGACTTCGACTCCACGGACCACCAGGGCGGCATGTTCTGGCCGCACGTCATCCCCGGCAACGGCCTGGTCGCCAACGCGGCGGGCGCGACGGGCGCCCTGGCCAACGCCCTCACCTCCACCTACCGCGAACGCTCGAACCTCACGTCGTTCGGCGCGAAGGCGATGTTCTCGGTCGCCACGCTCGGCGGCTCGACGTCGGAGTCGACGCCGACCACCGGCGGGCTGTTCGCCCTGCTGCTCTCCTACGGCGCGCAGGCCGCGAAGGAGAAGAAGATCGACCGGCCGCTGACCAACGCCGAGGCCGTCCAGGTCCTGCGCGCGACCGCGAGCGACGTCGACGACGCGAGCCTGGGCTGGGCCGGCCGGCCGGGCTGGGACCGGCAGTACGGCTACGGCCGCCCGAACGCCGCCAAGGCCCTCGCCGCGGTCGCCAAGGGCGACATCCCGCCCGCGACCTGGATCGAGAGCCCGGACTGGTACTCCCTGTACGACCCGGCGACGACCTCCTCCGTGCCGGTCACCGGGCACGTGGACGCGTCCCGGGCCAAGAGCTTCCACTACCGGCTGGAGTTCGCGCCGGGGATCGAACCGGCCGACTCGGCGTTCATCACGGCCGGCGACGGCCAGGGCACCGGGACCTACGACGGCAAGGTGGGCACGCTCGACCTGACGAAGCTCCCGCAGTCGTTCTGGACCAAGGCGTACTCGATGCCCGACGACAAGGAGCTGTCGTCGACCGAGCAGTACACCGTCACCCTGCGGCTGCGCGTCTGGGACGACGCGGGCCGGATGGGCGAGGAGCGCCGCGCCATCGCGGTCCACCACGACGACACGCTCCGCGCCGGGTTCCCGCAGCGCTTCGGGATCGGCGGGGAGAGTCAGCCCGCCCTGGCCGACCTGCAGGCGACCGGTCACCAGGCCATCGTGTTCGGCGACGCCGACGGCCGGGTGCACGCCATCGACGGCGTGAGCGGCAAGGAGCTGCCCGGCTGGCCCGCGACCACGAACGCCGAGCGGACCCGCGTCCCGGGCTTCGACCCGGGCCACGAGCCGATCATCGCTCCGGTCGCCGTCGGCGACCTGTTCCACGACGGACGGCAGGAGGTCGTGGTGACCAGCACGACCGGCCGGACGTACGCGTTCGACGCCCAGGGCGGGCTCCTGCCGGGCTGGCCGAAGACCCTGGACACGGGCGTGACCAAGCCCGCGATCCCCCGGCCCGCGCTGGCCTACACCCGGCTTCCCCATCAGGGCGCGACGGCCTGTCCCGTCCTCGTCGACCTGGACGGCAAGCCCGGCCTGGAGATCGTCCAGGCCGGGTGGGACGGACGGCTGCACGCCTGGCACGCGGACGGATCGGACGTCCCCGGCTGGCCGGTGACCGTGGCGGACCCGCCGAAGCCGGCGTCCGGGCTGACCGCGATCGACGACGCGAAGCTCGACGCCACCCCCGCCGTGGCCGACCTCGACGGCGACCACAAGCCGGAGATCGTGGTGCGCTCGCAGCACTCCGAGACTCACGGCGCGGGCATCCAGGCGCTCGGCGCGAACTACGTGTACGCGTACCACGCCGACGGCTCGCCGGTGAAGGGCTGGCCGGTGCGGGTGCCGTCGATCATCACGTTCTACGGCAGCGCGCAGGAGTTCATCACCGAGGCGGCGAACAGCCCCGCGGTCGCGGACGTGGACGGCGACGGCAAGGACGAGGTCGCCACCGGTCCGTCCTTCTCCGCGACGTTCCTCATCGGCGGCGACGGCGCGATCCGGGGCGCGTACGGGCCGCTCAACAACCCGGCGTCCGCGCTGCTCGGCCACGACGCGGCCGCTGTGCGCGCGCTGCTGACCGGCTCGTCCCCCACTCCGGCGGTGGACCTGCCCGCGTCGTTCACGACGAGCGGGGCGTTCGGGCGGTTCGGCGACGCCGGACGACTCGGCTACGCCGAGTCCGGGTCGGGCGCCGTGTCGCTGATCGCGGCGCTGCTGTACCCCGGCAGCGGCACCGCCATCGCCAACTACGAGCGTGGTTACGACGCCGCGACGACCCTGCCGGTGCCGGGGTACCCGCACGCGCGGGCCGGGCTGGACTTCCTCGGCGCGCCGCTGATCGCGGACGTCACCGGGGACGGCAAGGCGGAGGTCGTCGACGGCGGGGACACCTCGACGGTGCAGGCGTTCACGCCGTCCGGCCAGGCCGCCGGCTTCCCGAAGTTCACCGGCGGGTGGACGCTGTTCTCTCCGTCCGCCGGCGACCTGGACGGCGACGGCCGCACGGACCTGGTGACGACCACGCGCGAGGGCTATCTGTTCGCCTGGAAGACCGACGGCAAACCGGACGCCGAGTCGTGGACCTACCACCACGACGAGTGGCGCACCGGGCGGTACGGGACGGACACCCGCCCGCCCGGCGCCCCGCAGGACCTGCGGCGCGACGGCACGACCGTGAGCTTCGTCGCGCCGGGCGACGACGGGAACGCCGGCCGCGCCGCGACCTACCGCGTCAGCGCCGACGGCCGGGTGTCGACCGTCACGGCGACCGTCGGCGCGGGCGGCCGGCAGAGTCTCACGGTCCCGGCGGGCGCGCGGACGGTGGTGGTCCAGGCGGTCGACGACGCCGGCAACCTCGGCCCGGCGGCGACCCTCTGAGGGATGACTCGCGGGAGGTGGCCCTCGAGAAGCGCCGGCGGTGCCGGGACGGGCCGCCGGCGCCGCCTCACTCCTCCGAGCCGGTGTCCGAGCCGGCATCCGGCTTGGCGTCCGGGCTGGCGTCCGGGTGGGCCTCGATGAACTTCTCGTAGACCTCGTCGGCGATCTTCCCGCGCTCGCTCACCTCGACGCCCTCGGCGACGGCCCACTCGCGGACGTCGCTGTTGGAGTAGCCGCGCAGGCGCGGCGCCGTGTCCGCGGCGCTCTTGCGGGCCCGGCCCGCCTGGCGGACCTTGGCCGCCTTCTCGATATACGGCGCGAGCTCTCCGAGGAGCTCTTCGAGACGCTTGAAGTTCTCATCGCCGAGATCGATGGTGTACGTTACGCCAGAAACCTCGAAATCCCGCTTGGCGACGTCTTCCCCGTCATGCCCATCCAAATCATCCACCATTACGACTTTCGTCGCCACGAGGTGTTCCTTTCTCAGCTTGCTTTGTCGGGGCTTAGGATAATACGAGCGTACGACAGTCGGTGACGCGCACCGTGACGACGCCGGCCCCGAGGGTCATCGACCCTGGTCGGCCGGGCTCCCCGACGGCGAGTCGTGAAGTGCCCCGAAATTCGCGCAGTGCGTACGTTATTCACCGAACGGCTTTTGCCGATTCTTACCCTTCGAGCCGTTATCCGATAATATCGCAGGGAACAGTCGGCCGCGAAGTCGTCCATCCGGTGAACGACATATCCGTCGCCACGGCCGCCTGTGCCGGAAAGTGCCGGAGCCGACCGCCCGACGGCGCTATTCTCCCCACGAATGGAACTCGATCGGCTGGGGGTGCACCATAAGCGAGACACCGCGCTCGAGACCCGGGCCGCTGCTGCGGAGCCTGCCGTTCGGCATGCTCGCGCTCGTCGCCCTGGTCGACTTCTGGGCCAGCCCGGACATCATATTCCGGCCCATGCTCGTCCTCGGCCCCGCTTTCGCGAGCCTGTGGTGCGGGATCCGGCGGACCGCGCTGGTGGGCCTGACCGCCTTAACGCTGTCCGTCCTCCTCAGCTACCACCACCACACCCTCGGCCGGAGACAGAACACCCTCACGCTCCTGACCATGACCGGTGTCGCGGCGGCGAGCGTGGGGGCCAGCGCCGACCGGAAGAAACGCGAGCGCATCCTCGCCGACGTCCGGTCCGTGGCCGAGGTGGCGCAGCGCGTGCTGCTCCGCCCGGTGCCCCGGCGCGTCGGCTCCATGCACATCGCCGTCGGCTACACCTCCGCCACGGCGGAGGCCAGCATCGGAGGCGACCTCTACGAGGTCACCCTCACCCCGTCCGGGGTCCGGGTCATCGTCGGGGACGTCCAGGGCAAGGGACTGGAGGCGGTCGAGACGGCGGCGGACGTGCTCGGCGCGTTCCGGGAGGCCGCCTACGACGAGCCCGACCTGACCGGTGTGGCGACGCGCATCGAGGCCGCGCTGCGCCGGCGCCTGGGCGCGGAGTCCGCCGGCCGGCCCTCGGCGGAGGGCTCCGGGGAGAAGTTCGTCACGGCCGTCCTGGCCGAGTTCGGCGACGGCGAGGTCGTCACGCTGCTCAACTACGGTCACCCCTCGCCGTTCGTCCTGCGCGGCGGCGGCGACGGCGGCTTCGCCGATCCCGACGACGTCTCACCGCCGTTCGGCCTGTCCGATCTCGTCGCCGCCGCGCCGCGCCCGTACACCATCAAGTTCGCGCCCGCGGACCAGATGCTGCTGTACACCGACGGGGTCGTCGAGGCCCGCGACGCCGAGGGCCGCTTCTACCCGCTGGCCGAACGCGCGCACCTGCTCACGGCCGACGATCCCGAGCAAGCGCTCGGCGACCTGCGCGCCGACGTCCTCCGGCACGTCGGCGGCCGCATCGCCGACGACGCGGCGATGCTCCTCATCCGGCGCAGGTGAGCCGGCGCCCGACCGCCGTCGCGCTCGTGGGAGGCTGGGCGGCTATGACGGCGACCGGGTCACGAGCGACCACCCCCACCGCGCCCCTCCTCGCGGAGCCCGCCGCGCTGCTGGCCGACGTACGGATGCGGGGCGTCGAGGTCACCATGGCCTATGTTCCCGACGAGGCCGAGCGGCGACGCCGGGCGGCCGCCGGGCTGACCGGCGTGACCCGCGTCGACCTGCTGGACGTCCTGCTGGGGCTCCCGGCCGGAGCGACCGTCCCGTGGCCCGCGCTGTCGGCCAAGGAGCGCCGGGCCGTCCGCGAACTCCCGCCCGGATGCGCCGACCTCACGCCGACCGGCGTCGTACGGCTGCTGCGACGGCCCCTGCGGCCCGAACTCGCCATCGTGCGGGCGTCGTCCTGGCGGGCGGGCCTCGACCGCGCCGGCCGGTTCGGCGCGTACTGCGCACGGCTGGTCGTCCTGCCGGGCGCGCCCGCGGACCTCGGCCAGGCACGGGCGGAGGCCGACTACTGGGGGGTGGGCCTGGTCCTCGGCACAGAGGTCGTCGTGCCGCCCGAGCGTTTCGGAAGCCGGGCGCACACGCCCGCCGGCTGGGCGTTCGCCGAGGAGCTCCACCTGCGGACCCTGCCCGCTCCGCTGGGGACGGCCCGGCCCGCCGGCCGATGAACGCGATCCCTCCGGAACGACCGCCCGGTGTCGGGCGTCACGGCACCCGCGAATCACCGCGGGCGGGCAGTGGGCTGTCCTCACCGGCCCAGATCCACAGCGAATCCGGCGGCACGAACACGGGCTCCCGCGCCCGTACGGACGTGTTGTAGCGGGCGTGCGCGGCGATCGCGTCCCGGCACAGCCGACGCCAGTAGCGTCGGCGGCCGTCCAGCGAGTCGGGGTACAGGACGTTGCGCGCCCACTCGGTCCAGACCGCCACGCCGTGCAGCCGCGCGTCCTTCCAGTCCTCCTGCCGGAGGAAGCCGGCGATGCTCCGGCCGCCGCAGCGGACACAGCGGCACGGCGGCGCGGGCCGGTCGCCGAACCGGTCGGCGAGCACGCCGCCCCGCACGTAGGAGAGAAGGTCGGGCACCAGGACGCTCGGCGACCGGTCGTCGCCGTTCGCCGATCCGTACGCCCCCGCCTCGCCCGGCGGGACGACGTGCCGCAGCGCGCCGCTGGTCCCGATCGAGGCGGCCAGGCAGCCCTGTGCCAGCGCGTCGAGTCCCGCCAGGTCCGTACGGAAGAGAGCGACGTCCGGCACCTCGGTGACGAGGCGGCGCAGGCCGAACGCGCCGTCCATCACCCGCTGCGGCGGGTTGCGGCGGCCGCCCAGCATCACCGCCTTCGGGACGGATGCCTGGGCGAGGACGCCGATCGTCTTGTCGATCAGGCCGGGCGCCAGCCATCCGACGTCCATGGGAAGCGACAGGATGACGTCGTCGCGGCCCAGGCCGACCGCACCCTCGATCGCCGCCTCGACGGCGCCGAAGTCCCCCGCCCGCAGGTACCGCGTCGGGGTGAGCGCCGCGTCGGCACCCGCGTCGATCTGCCCCTGAACGCGCTCCTCCAGGGTCAGCTCCACCAGCTGGTCGCCGCTCTCCTCGAAGGGTCGTTCGCGGGTGGCGACCTTCCCCTCCGCCGCCGCGACGTCGAACAGGATCGGACCGTCGAACGCCTGCTCCTCCCGGCATCGCCGGGCCGCTCGTACCGGGTTGGCACCGGTCAGGACCAGACCGCCACCGGCGCCCATCAGCGCCACGAGGTCGGAGGCGTCCGACGGGCGGGCATGCGCGAAGACCCGGTCGGCCAGCACCGCGACGGCGCGACCGCCGGATCTCCTCCCCACCCTCGTCGACTCGCCGGACGCTCGAACTCCCCGGACCGGCGGGACCGGACGACGCATCGTACGGAATCACCTCAGGAAGTGAAGGCGGAACTCCACTTCCGACGGTGCGCGTGGAAAACCGCGCAGTCAATGCCCAGGTCGCCCCGGCTTCGGTAAAGCCACGGCCGTGCGGGCCCCAAGCCGGTGGGCGGAGTCCGGTCGGTTCCCGTGATCCTGAGGGCGTCTCCGGCTCGCGGTGGCCGATCCGATCGTCGAGGACGGGACCTACTCCGGGTCCCGGCCCTCCTCTCGGTGTGTGAACAGGGAGAGCAGTCCCTCGATGCGGTGGTCGGCCTCGGCCGGATGGCGGAAGCGGCGGCTCGGATCGACCGTGTAGTGGTTCCGCCGGCCGACGCGGGTCCGGGTGAGGTAACCCGCGGCCTCGAGGTCGGTCACGATCGTCTGCGCGGCCCGCTCGGTGATGCCCGCGATGGCCGCCATGTCCCGCAGCCTCGCCTGCGGGTTCCGAGCGATCTCGAGGAGTACGCGAGCGTGGTTCGTCAGGAAGGTCCAGTGCCGAACGGGTACTCCGCCCTCGGGCGTGCCCATGGTGCTGCTCATCCCATCTGCGCATAGGCCGGCCATCGTGCTGCTATGGCACACAAATTATGAAGTTCGTTTCCGGTATCAGTTGACGTGGTTCTGTCCTCCAGGCATGCTCGAGGCATGTGGATCGGAACGCGGCCCGAACGAGTGCACCCTCGTGATGTTAGTGGCCGTCATGGCAGAACGTAGCGGCCACGTCGCGGAAGCGATTTCACCGGACGCGGGCCTCGTACTGTACGAGGACCGGCAGCTCAGCATCATCCAGACGTCACCGCCCGACAAGGTGCTGCTCAGAGGCGACATCGACGTCACCAACAGTCCGGCCCTCGCCATGGCCCTCGCCCATGTCGCGGCACAGTGGGGTCAGGTGACGGTCGACACCGAAGGCCTCCGCTTCATCGACGTCTCCGGCTGGCGCGTCCTCGCCGGCCCCCGCACCCACGGCTCGAACCGGCCTCGGCTGCTGAACATCGCACCCTGCGTGCACCGCCTGAACCAGCGCATGCTCACCCGCTGACGCGCCGCTCCTTGTGCGTCGTCGTCCGCGCCGGCGGGAGGATTAACCGTTACGTCCTCGTCGGGGTGGGCTGTCATGCTGGGCGTTCCCGCGTACTCCCGACGGCGGAAGAGTCATGCTCGAGACACGGATCGTCCAGAAGACCCTGCGCGTGCCGATGGCGGCCGGACCCGAGGGCGACGGCGGTACGGTCGCCCGCCAACTCGACGCGGCTCTGCTGAACGTCGGGTTCAAGGCGTCCGGGGAACTGCTGGACCACCTGTCGCGCCTGGACGCCGGTGCGGTGATGGACCTCGGCGTACGGGTGCTGGCCGCGGTCCGCGAGCTCGTCGGGGACCACGTCGAGCACAACGTCTACTTCCGCGACTTCCCGGCGAACGTCCCGGACACCGTCGAGTTCTGGGTCCGGTGCCTGCGCGAGGCGATCGTCCGCGCCACCGGCTCCGGCGACGAAACGCCCGACGACGTCCTGCGCGAGCTCCTCACCGGCCGCGGCGTCGATCTGCTGACGCTCCCGGCCTACAGCCGGTACCAGCACACGTACGCCGAACTGCTCGCCGCGCACGACGAGCTGATCCCCTCGGTCAAGGACCGCCTCACCGTCGTCCACCTGGGCCGGTCGCTGCGCGAGGAGGCCCAGGACCTGTACCTGTCCCTGGCCGGGAGCCCGATTCCGCTCGGCGACGCCGATCTCGAACTGCTCGGCGAGCTCGCCGCCGTCTGCCTCGACGGCGAGCAGCCGGAGACGATCCCGAGCCGGGAGAGCCTCGCGGTCGTCAACGGGGCGTGGCTGACGGCGGGCAGGCCGGTGCGGGTGGACACGGTCACGGACGTGCTGCGGCTGGCGTGCGCGCTGTCCGGCGGTGACGTGTCGCTGACCGAGCCGACGCGGTTCCGGTCGTTCCCGCGCCGCCTGCGTCGTACGCTGCTGGCCGCCCTGGGCGAGGTCGTACGGGACAACTCCGCGAAGCTCGCCGACGTCGGCCGCCACCGGGAGATGTGGAAGCGGCTCGGCGAGCGGCTGCACCCCCATGAGTACCCGGACCTGACGGAGGCGCTGGACGTGTTCGCCGTCGCCCGCGGCGAACGGACCGTACGGTCGCTCGCCGGCCGGGTGGAGCTGGCGTTCGCCGACGCGCGCGTGGACGACGCCGTGTCCGTACTGGCCACCGCTCCCGGCATGCTGTTCCGGTCGTTGGACCGGCTGCTGCGCGCCGCGACGCCCGCCGAGGTCGAAACGGTGCTCGCCGCCGTACGCGAGACGATCGGTCGCGTGTCGGGGCGAGTGATCCTCGGTGTACGAGAGCATGTGGCCAACCGCACCGCGCCGGACGCCGCGCGCGTCTTCGTCAACCGGGAGGCCCGCGCGTGGGCGCGCCCGGACGATCGGCCGCCGCTGCCGGAGCCGGTCGTACGCCGCCTCACCGCGATCCTGGACGAGGAACTGGTCCGGCGCCTGCCGGCCTGGGACCGGCTCGTCGTCGACCCGGCGGTGCTGGACCTGACCGTGCCGCTGAGCGCCAAGACCGCGCCGAACGGGTTCGGCGTCGTGCCGCGCGGGTCGGTCGTGCCGGTCGACGGCGAGGCGCTGCGGTTCTTCGTCCACTGGCGGCAGACCCGCCGGACGACCGACTTCGACCTGTCGGTCCTGCTGCTGGCCGACGGGTTCGCCCCGGCCGGGCAGGTCTCGTGGACGCGGCTGCGGGGAAGCGGCGTGGTGCACTCCGGTGATGTCGTCGACGCCCCGACCGGCGCGTCCGAATTCATCGACCTGAACCTGGCCGACGTCACGGCGCGGTATGTCCTGCCGCAGGTGAACGTCTACTCCGGCGAGGGTTTCCTGGCGGTCGCCGAGTCGTTCTTCGGGTTCATGGTGCGCAGCCCGGACCAGGCGGGCCGGCCGTTCGAGCCGCGTACGGTGCGGATGAAGTCGGACCTGCGCGGGACCGGCCGGATCGCGCTGCCCGTCGCCTTCGCCCGCGACGACGACGGCCGCTGGTGGGCGCACTGGCTGCACCTGTACCTGCGCGGCACCGATTGGGGAAACCAGGTGGAGACCAACCGGGTGTCCACGACGACGCTGGCCCGCGGCGTCCTCGAACGCCGCTACCTGCGAATGTCGTACCTGGTGGATCGGCTGGCGGCGAAGGCCGGAGCGACGACGCCGTACGAGCCGGGGATGGAACTGGACGGTCCGGTGACGTTCATCGGACTCGACCGGCCGGAGGGACTCCCGGCCGGTTCCGAGGTGTACGCGCTGGACCGGCTGAACGAGCTGATCCCGGAGTAGCGGCGGATCGGCCTAACGAGTTGATCGCCGTTGGGAGAAGGGCTACGGTCACTGATCAGCGAGGCCATGAGGGAACTTCCTTCTCACCTTTTTGGCACCTAGTCCCCTCGCTCTCCTCGCTGGGACCCGAGGCCCGCCGAGCACCGTCGGCGGGCCTTTCGCGTATCTGCGCCCGACCTGACAGCGGAAGCCGTGCGGAAGGCTCGGCGACCGCGGTTACGAAACGGGGCGAACGGGATGTACAGCCCCTCGCTCCTCGACGTTGACCGAGCATTCCGAACGCACGCAGCGGCGTTCCGGCCTGGGCGTCCGGCACGTGACACCGAGGGCACCTCGTGGTCCAGGAGGACGGCGACCTCGTCAGCTACGACAACGGCCGGCGCCCGGCTTCGCCCCAACGACGTAAGGCCCGCCGACCGGGTCGGGGTCTTCGCGTCAAGTCGACCGCGCGGCGTCGATGACCTTGCCCATCCGGATGAGCGAGAGGCCGTGCCGCTCGCGTTCGTAGCGCAGCTCGTACGCGAGGAAATGCCAGAGGGACAGTCTCGGGTCCAGCGGTCCGCGCACGATCGGCATGACGCCCCCTTGTTTCCTATCGTTACGGACACGCCCGACTGTAGGTCGAAAGGGCCATTCTTAGCAGAAGAATTTAGAATCTCAGCGAGATCAGAGAAACGGCGGCGGCCATGACCGAAGATATCCGGATATGCATGCCCGCGTCTGCGGCGGCTCCCGGCTTCACGCGTACGCTCCTGGAGCGGCGTCTTAAGAAATGGGGCTACTCACACATTTCGGACGACGCCGCCCTGGTGGCCACGGAGATGGTGACGAACGCCATGAAGGCCACCCCGGGCCAGGCGATCCGTTTCCTGTGCCGTTGGGAGCACGGCGGCATATACCTCGCGGTCTGGGACCCCAGCCCCGAGCGCCCCACGCCGGCCCGTGACGTCGAGTGCACGCTGCAGGACCTCGACGTGTCCGAGGAGGGATTCGACCAGAACGGCGGCCGAGGACTGCACATCATCGACGCGCTCGCCATCGAGTGGGGTTACCGTCCCGATCCCGTCGACCGCGAGACCGGCCGCACCGGCGGCAAGTGGGTGTGGGCCCGGCTCACCGCCCCCCCGAACCCCGGACAGTCGTCGGCCGACGACTCCACGACTGAACCGGTTGTCGGCTGACGACGGACGTCTCCTGCTGCCGGGGTCGGCGGGCTGCACGCGCGGCCGGCCCCGCTTGACAGTAAAACGGCGATGCGGTGATTCTGATCAGCCGGTGCATCGTGCTTGAAAGGGGCGCATACGATGACCGAGCACCTTAACGGCCTATCCGAAATCACTGCTGCGTTGGCGCGCGTTCCGTGATGTGGCGTACGGCATGAGCCCACCACTTGGGCCGACGGCCCCGGCGCCGCAGGTGGACATCACCCCGGAGACAGTGGATCGGGCGGCGGCCAATTTCGCAACCGGGCAGCAGGATCTGATCAAGGCGTATACGACGCTGTCGCAGAAGCTGGCCGCGCACTCGGCGGGAATGGCCGGGTTCGACAAGGCGGCCCGTCAGTTCGCAGCGTTCTATGATCCGGCGACCAAAGCCGTATTCCGGGCATTTCACACCGCCATCGAGGCCTTGGGCGGCACCTCACTGGGGCTGACCCAAACGATCAACAATCACCTGGCCGCCGACCACCATTCCCGCGCCGACCGCCCCGGAGGCCCACCACCGCGGTATCCGGCGCACCCGGTGACGCAGAACTTCGCCGTGGCCGCCGCCCCGCCGTCGGTGATCGGAGCGATGAGCTGGGCACCGCACACCACCGTGCCGCTCATTCGCGTCAACCTTCCACATCTGCCCGGGTGGGTCGACGACCTCATCGGCACCTCGGACGACTGGCCGCAGGGCAACCCCGAGATGTTCGATCAGACCGGCGACGCCTGGAACGAGGCCGCCAAGGAAATCGGACAGGTCGCTTCCTGGCTCAACTGGACCATCACCACGATCCTGGACCCCGCCGACAACGCCGAACACACCGCGGTCGCCAACTACTGGGCCACCCTGTACCGCCCCGCCGACTCCACCACCGTCCTTTCCGGCCTGTCCACCATGTGCCAGGCCCTGGCGCACGCCTGCCACGAGTACGCGCAGGCCATTCGCGATGCCACCCGCATCGTCACCGGCGAACACATCGCCGAGATCATCATCCTGCTCAGCGCCGAAGCAGCCGCCGGCCTCTTACGCAAGGCACTTGGTCCTCTTCTCCGTCGCGCCGGCGCCTTCATGCTCCGCGCCGTCACCGGCATCGCCACTCGCTGGGCCATCCGCGAGACCCTCACGGACCTCCTCAAGGCGATCGCGGACACCAAAGTCGTCACGGCCGTCAAGGCCACCTTCGACAAGACCGTTGGCCGCGCGCTGGGCAAGGAGCTGGACGAGGCAGGGACGTTCGCCAACTCCGAACTCGCCAAAGGCGCCGACACCCCCGCGAAGCGAGGTCTCGCGTACGAGAAGTACTTGAAAGAAAAGCTCGGCGGCGAGGAGTCGTTCAAGGCGGCCAACAGACAGTTCGACGGCAAGTACGCCGGCGACCAGGGGGAAACGTGGTTCGAAGCCAAGTCGGGCGAATACTGGGACCGAATTCTCCAGAACCAGAAGGATTACAACAAATTCCTATCGCAAACCGGAAATCAGCTGCAGATCGCCCAGCGGGAAGGCGCACGGTTCGAGGTAATCTCCGAGCGGCCGATCCCTCAGAAGGTGGCGGACTGGCTGAGCTCAAAGGGCATCCCATATCGAGTGGTACCATGACAATGAGGCAGAAGGGATAGTGGACATTGGGGCGATCGAGGAGCATTGATCTGCAATTTGGATCGCAGTTGCGTGTCGCACGTGTGCTCGAACGCCTCGCCTCCGCCGGCTGGCAGGTCGCACACGACAGTGCGTTCGACGGCAAAATCAATTTCATGACCGGAGACTTCGATTGGAACCTCTGCCCTGCCGGTGACTACGAGATAGTAGTACACGAGATGGCCGATAATCTCTCGCAGGGTTCGCCGACCGCAATCGCCCTCTGGCTACCAGATGGCTCCGGGATCAACCTGTTGTTCCACGGCGACCGGTCGAGTCTATCGATTGAGCCGGGAGCGAATCGACGTGAGCTGCCCGGGGCGCCCGAGGTAACAGACCTCGCCTGGTACTTCACGCGAACGGTTCCATATCTAGCGGATCTCGGGCTCGATGGCGTCACTGCGATCGATGGTTATGAGTGAATCCGGTTGAGGCCGCACTCGACGGCGTAGCGCTGCGGGTAGCCGGACCCGCGAGGTGGTCAGGGCACGGAAGGCGGTGTCAGACGTTCCTGCGAGCGCGCGAGCAGGGCGAGCAGTTCGGCGGCCACCGCGTCCGGGTCCTCGTAAACCGGGGTGTGTCCGGTCTCCAGCAGGCGCAGCCGCGCGCCTGGGATGGCCTCGGCCAGCTCCCGCGCCTGGTCCGGCGTTCTCGTCGGATCGTGCAGGCCGTGCAGCACGGTGACCGGGCAGTCGATCCCGGCCAGTCCCGGAGTCAGGTCCAGGTCCCGCTGACTGCGCAGGGCGTCCAGCGCGGTCTGGACGGACACCGAGGCCGCATAGTCGAGCAGCTCGTCACGGAAAGCAGGATCGGGTGGCGTGGCGAATGACCGGTCCAGCACCCGGGCGTGCAGCCGCGGACGTGGCACTAGTACGGGCCGGCGGCGGACAGACGCAGCCGCTCGGCCAGGGCGTAGAAGACGAAGAAGTTGGGGATCGATCGCACCATGGTGGTGGTCAGCGACAGCCACTTGCCGTGGACCCGCAGGGAGACGCGACCGTCCTTGACCTTGATCTCCTGGATCTGCACCCACGGGACGGTTTTCCCCGAGGCCCACACCGCTTCCCGGCTGATGGAGATGTCGCCGAACGTTAGTGTCTGCCCTGCTTGGACCGCGGCGACCGCGCCCGGAAGCTGCGCGTCGGTCACGGCCTACTGAATGGCCTGGCCCCATTCGGCGGGTCTGTCGAAGCCGCCGGCGAGCGCCAGAGTGTCGCCGGCGGGACCGATCAGCCGACGCCTATTTGCGGCGAAAATGTAAGGTCAGGGGCTGAGCAGGCGGCGGGGGCCCGGGCCCTGTTGAGCGAGGACGTCGTTCGGGTTGACGAGCGTGCACTGGTCGAAGGACAGGCAGCCGCAGCCGATGCACTCGGTGAACCGGTCCCGCATCCGCTCCATCTTGGCGATGCGGTCGTTGACCTCCTGTTTCCAGTATTCGGAGACGCCGACCCAGAAGTCGCGGGTGAGCTCGGCGTCCGGCGGCAGCATGTTGAGGACGTGACCGACGCAGTCGAGCGGCATGCCGACGCTCTGCGCGGCACGGATGAAGGCGACCCGGCGCAGCGTCGTGCGGTGGTAACGGCGCTGGTTGCCGCTGGTACGGCGGCTGCGGATGAGGCCCTGGCGCTCGTAGAAGCGCAGCGCGGAGGCGGCCACGCCACTGCGCTCGGACAGCTCTCCGATCGTGAGTTCCCTGGCGATCCTTGGGCGTTCCCGCTCCGTACGGTCCGGCATGCCGGACAGCGTAGCTTGACTTAAACCTTTGTTCAGGTCCGAGGGTTGTCCCTGCGGCCGTTCCACCGACGGCCGTCACATCACCGTCGAACGAACAGGGGTTCCCCATGTCCGAGACCACCGAGCGGTTCAGAGTCGCCGTCATCGTCGGCAGCGTGCGCGAGGGACGGTTCGGCACGACCGTCGCCGACTGGTTCGCCGGCCGGGCCCGGCGGCGTACGGACGTCGACGTCGACGTCATCGACCTCGCCGAGGTCGGCCTGCCGCTGGTGTTCCCCGCGTTCGGGGCGGCACCGGCGCCCGAGACGGCACGCGCGCTGCAGACGGTGACGCCCCGCCTCGCCGCGGCGGACGCGTTCGTCGTCGTCACACCGGAGTACAACCACAGTTTCCCGGCCTCGCTCAAGAACCTCATCGACTGGCACAACGCCGAATGGCACGCCAAACCCGTCGGCTTCGTGTCGTACGGCGGGCTGTCCGGCGGGCTGCGCGCGGTCGAGCACCTGCGGCCGGTCTTCGCCGAGCTGCACGCCGTGACCGTACGGGACACGGTGAGCTTCCACGGCGCCTGGGAGCGTTTCGACGCGGAGGGCCGGCCGGTCGATCCCGACGGCTGCGGCGCGGCCGCCGAGACGCTGCTCGACCAGCTCCTGTGGTGGGCTCACGCGCTGCGCGACGCACGGGCCGTCCGTCCGTACGCCGCCTGACGCCGAGCCGTGAGGAACAGGAGGTCCCGATGACGACCGCGTCCGCACCGCGCCGGCGTACCCGCCCGGAAGCCCGGCCACCGCACGGCGGCCCCGACCCCACCGCCATCGCCCTGGTCATCGTGCTGGGATCGATCATGACGGTCATCGACGTGACGATCGTCAACGTCGCCCTCGGCCGGCTCTCCCAGGACTTCCACGCTCCGGTGGCGACCATCCAGTGGGTGGCGACCGGATACACCCTCGCCCTGGCCTCGGTGATCCCCGCCACGGCGTGGGCGGTCGGCCGGTTCGGCGCCAAACGCGCCTACCTGGCGTCGATCGGGGTGTTCACCATCGGTTCGGCGCTGGCGGGGCTCGCCTGGGACACCGGCTCGCTGATCGGTTTCCGCGCGCTGCAGGGCCTCGGCGGCGGGATGATCACGCCGCTGGCGATGACGATCATCATCCGGGCCGCCGACCCCGCGCGCATGGGCCGGACGATGAGCGTGCTGGGCATTCCGGTCCTGATCGGGCCGCTGGCCGGGCCGATCCTCGGCGGCTGGCTGGTCGACAGCGCCTCGTGGCGGTGGATCTTCTTCATCAACGTCCCGATCGGGGCGCTGGTGCTGCTGCTGGCCGGCCGGATCTTCCCGGCCGACGCGCCGGAGCCCGGGCACCGCCTCGACGTGCCCGGCCTGCTGATGCTGTCCCCCGGCCTGGCCATGGCGATCTACGGGCTGGCCACCGGCGGCGAGCACGGCGACTTCGGCACCGCCAAGGTACTCGTTCCCACCCTGGCGGGCGCGGCGCTGGTGGCCGGTTTCGTCGTCCGGGGTCTGACGGCCCGGCAGCCACTGATCGACCTGCGGCTGTTCCGCCGGCGGTCGTTCGCGACGGCCACCGTGACCCTGGCGTTCTTCACCTGCGCCTACTTCGGGTCGATGCTGCTGCTGCCGCTGTACTACCAGGTCGTACGCGGCCAGAGTGCGACGACGTCCGGGCTGCTCGGCGTCCCGCAGGCCCTGGCCACCGGCGTCGCCATGCAGATCGCCGGCCGGTTGATCGACAAGGTGTCCCCCCGACGGCTGGTCTCCGTCGGGGTCGCGGTGGCGGGTACGGGGTTCCTGGTCTTCATCGCCCAGGTCCACGCCGACACGCCGTACTGGCACCTGGTCCTGCCGCTCGTCGTGACCGGTGCCGGCGTGGGAACGACGATCATGCCGGCGATGACGGCGGCGACCCGGAACGTCGCGAGCGAGCAGGTTCCCGGCGCCAGTACCGCGCTGAACATCACCCAGCAGGTGTCCGCCGCCCTCGGGACCGCCCTGATCTCGATCGTCCTCGCCGGGGCGATGCGCGACCGACTGCCCGGCACCGCCGACGGGGGCATCGGGGCGGTCCGCGCGCTCCCGGCTCCGGCCAGACACGCGATCTCCCCTAGGCTGGCCGACGCCTTCCAGCACACCTACGTCTGGGCCGTGGTCCTGATGACGCTGGCCCTGGTGCCCGCGCTGCTGCTGCCGCGCCAGCACGCGAAAGGACGGGAATCATGACCATGGCACTGGTACTGGGACCCGGCGGCGTCGTCGGTACGGCCTGGACCGCGGGCCTGGCGGTCGGGCTGCGCCGAGCCGGCGTCGACCTGGCCGAGGCCGACCTGATCGTCGGCACGTCGGCGGGCGCGATCGTCGGCGCGATGCTCACGACCGGCCAGGACCTCGAGCGGTTCGGCTCCCTGCCGGGCACCGCCGGTCGCGACGCGCCGGCGCCGGCGGTGCGTCCGACCCGGTTGAACGAGGTGTTCGCCGTGCTCGCCGATCGGAGTCTGGAGCCGGCGGAGGCCCTGCGACGGGTCGGCCGGATCGCCCTCGCCGCCGAGACGGACGATGAGGAGGCGCACCGGTCCCGGGTGGCCGCCCTGACCGGTGACGACTGGCCGGAACACCGGCTGCTGATCACGACGGTCGACGTCGAGTCCGGTGAACGGCGCGTCTGGAGTCGCGACGACGCCGTGCCCCTGGCGTCCGCCGTGGCGGCCGGTTCCGCCATGCCGGGCGTCTACCCGCCGATCACCCTCGACGGCCGGCGGTACATGGACGGCGCGCTGGCCGGTGGTGGCCACGCCGACCTCGCCGCCGGAGCCGGAACCGTCGTCCTCATCGAGCCGCTGGCCCACCTGTTTCCGCAGGACGCGGGGGCCGAAACGCCCACTCTGCGGATCGTCCCCGACCATGCGGCGATCGAGGCGTTCGGACCCGCCCTGCACGACCGCGCGGCCTCGTCGGCGTCGTACGGCGCGGGAGTCCGGCAGGCGACCGACGTCGCCGTTGCGATGCGGAACGTCTGGCACGCGAACCGGCTCTAGCGCGTATCCCGGTACGGGGCAGGTGCAAAACAGAGCAGCGATCTATGTAATGCACACATATTCCGACATAGGCTGGTAGGTGTCGCTCGGCCTGCCGTCCGGGTCGTCCAGGGCCACGGGCGGCCGGCGCCGGACCTACCGGCCGAACACCGACCGGCGCACCTCCGGTGTCGTATCCGCGGGCCGGGCCTGAGCGGAGGAGGTGCCCCTTGTCCGTTTCAACCCCGCAGCCGCTGCCGACCCGTCGGGAGCGCCCGTTCGACCCGCCCGATGAGTACCGCCTGCTGCGGGAGGAGGATCCGGTCAGCAGACTCTCCTTCCCCGACGGGACGGTCGGCTGGCTGCTCACCCGGCACGAGGACGTCCGGGCGCTGCTCTCGGACCAGCGGTTCAGCTCGGACCGGCTGCGAGCCTCGTCGCCGGTCCGGGCGTTCCCCATCCGTCCCGGCGAACCCGCCTTCCGCGCCGGGTCCTTCATCAGCATGGACGCCCCCGAGCACACCCGCTACCGCAAGATCCTCACCCGCTGGTTCACCACCCGGCGGATGCGCGAGCTGATGCCGCGGATCGAGCAGATCGTCGCCGAGCACCTCGACGCCATGGAGCGCACCGGGCCGCCAGCCGACCTGGTCCCCGCCTTCGCGCTGCCGATCCCCTCGCTCGTCATCTGCGAACTGCTCGGCGTCCCGTACGAGGACCGGGCGGCCTTCCAGAGCTGGACCGGCACGCTCCTCAGGATCGACGCGGACAAGGAGGTGATCTTCGAAGCGCGCGACGCGATCTGGGGCTACATCCGCGAGCTCGTCGACCGCAAACGACGGGAACCCGACGACGCCCTGCTCAGCAGCCTCGTCCACGATCCGGACGACTCTCTCACCGCCGAAGAGCTGACCGGCGTCGGCCTGCTGCTGCTCGTGGCCGGGCACGAGACGACCGCCAACATGCTGGCCCTGGGAACCTTCACCCTGCTGACGCGGCCGGAGCAGCTGCGGACGCTGCGCGAGCGGCCGGAGCTGATCGACGGCGCCGTCGAGGAGCTGCTGCGCTACCTCAGCATCGTCCAGTACGGGCTCGTCCGGGTCGCCCGCGAGGATCTGGTGATCGGCGGGCACCGAGTGCGCGCGGGCGAGACGGTGGTCGCCGCGTTGTCCGCCGCGAACCGCGACCCGGAGCACTACCCGGAGCCCGACCGGCTCGACATCACCCGGCCGCCGTCGCAGCACGTCGCGTTCGGCCACGGCTTCCACCAGTGTCTGGGCCAGCAGCTGGCCCGTGCCGAGATGAAGGTCGCCTACCCGGCGCTCTTCAGCCGCTTCCCCGATCTTCGCCTGGCCGTGCCGCCCGAGGAGGTCCCGCTGCGGGACGACATGGTCATCTACGGGGTCTACCGCCTGCCGCTCACCTGGTGATCAGCGACGCGCCCGGGTGCCGTCCGCACCCGGGCGTGTCCGCGCGGCCGGCGGGTGGTCAGGCGTGCAGCCACCGCTTCATGCAGGCGAGGAGCTCCTCGGTGTCGACCGGCTTGGCGACGTGGTCGGTCGCGCCCGCGGACAGGCTCTTCTCCCGGTCCCCGTGCATCGCGCGGGCGGTGACGGCGATGATCGGCAGCTCCGCGAACCGGGGCATCTCGCGGATCGCGGCCATTGTGGCGTACCCGTCCATCTCCGGCATCATGATGTCCATCAGCACGAGCTCGATGTCGTCGTGTTCGCGCAGCACCTCGATGCCCTTCTTGCCGTTGGGCGCGTGGATCACCGACATGCCGTACAGCTCCAGCACGCTGGAGATCGCGAACACGTTCCGGACGTCGTCGTCGATGATGAGCACCCGGCGGCCGCTCAGCTCCGCGTAGCCGAGGATCCCGGCGTCGTCGTCCGCGGCGCCACCGTCCCGACCGGCTCCGGCGGAGCCCGCCATGAAGGGCAGCGCGTCGACGAGCCGCCCGCCCGACAGGTACAGGGTGACGCGCTCGCGCAGCTCGTCGAGGGAGGGCAGCAGCTCGAACGGGTGGGAGCGTGCCCGGTCGGCGGCCAGCCGCTCCTGAACGGCGCTCAACCGCCGGCCGGGGTGGCCCAGGACCGGTAGGGCGGCGAGTCCCGGCTGCCGGTCCAACCGCTCGAAGAAGGCCGGCGCCGCGGGCAGGCCGACGTCGAGGAGGACACAGGCGTGCGGTGCCGCGAGCAGGGCGTCGACCGCCTCGTCGACGTCGGCCGCGCCGGTGATCTCGACGTTCCCGTGCGTGTCGGCGAGGTCGGCCGCCGCGCTGTGCGCGAGCGCGGTGAGCAGGCCGCCGCGCTGTTCCAGGACCAGCAGCCGGCGCGTCTCGGCAACGACCGGCGCGCTGGCCGCCGGGAGGCCGGAGACGGCGGGTCCGCCGTCGATCCCTCCGCCGGTGTACTCGCCCGGACTCGGCGCCGTCGGCGGCAGGTACAGCGTGAAGGTGGTGCCGTTCCCGACACGGCTCTTCGCGTGGATCTCACCGCCGAGCAGCCCCGCGACCTCCCGGGAGATCGACAGGCCGAGCCCGGTGCCGCCGTACCGGCGGCTCGTCGTGCCGTCGCCCTGCTGGAAGGCGCCGAAGATCGCCTCCAGGTTCTCCTCCGCGATGCCGATCCCCGTGTCGATCACCTCGAAGGCGAGCACCGGTTCGCCGGGCCCGGCGGCCGGCAGGGTGACGTCGTCGGCGAGCCGGATCCGTAGCTGGACGCCGCCGCGCTCGGTGAACTTCACGGCGTTGGACAGCAGGTTGCGCAGGATCTGGCGCAGCCGCTGCTCGTCGGTGCAGATCTCGGCCGGCGCCTCATCCGCGATCTCGACCCGGAAGTCCAGCCCCTTCTCCGTCGTGAGGGGCCGGAAGGTGCTCTCGAGGTCCTCCAGCAGCCGGGTGACGGCGATGCTCTCGGAGTGGACGTCCATCTTGCCGGCCTCGACCTTGGAAAGGTCGAGGATGTCGTTGATCAACTGCAGCAGGTCGGTGCCGGCCGAGTGGATGATGTTGGCGAACTCCACCTGCTTGGACGTGAGGTTCCGGCCGGGGTTCTGGGCGAGGATGCGGGCCAGGATCAGCAGGCTGTTCAGCGGCGTGCGCAGCTCGTGCGACATGTTCGCCAGGAACTCGGACTTGTACTTGGACGCCAGCGCGAGCTGCCGGGCGCGCTCCTCGATCTCCTGCCGGGCCTGCTCGATCTCGAAGTTCTTGATCTCGATGTCGTGGTTCTGCCGGGCCAGCAGCGCGGCCTTCTCCTCCAGCTCGGCGTTGGAACGCTGCAGCTCCTCCTGCTGGGCCTGTAGCTCCTCCGAACGGGACCGCAGCTCCGCGGCGAGCCGCTGCGACTCCTCCAGCAGCGCGTCCGTGCGGGAGTTGGCGATGATCGTGTTGAGGTTCACGCCGACGGTCTCGGCGAACTGCCGGAGGAAGTCGCGGTGCACCTGCGAGAAGCCGGTCAGGGAGGCCAGCTCGATGACGCCGAGGACCTGCCCCTCGAACACGATCGGCAGCACGATCAGGTCCGCGGGCGCGGACTCACCGAGGCTGGAGGAGATCTTCACGTACCCCGGCGGCGCCTTGTCGACCGTGATGGTCTTCTTCGTACGGGCCGCCTGCCCGACGAGGGACTCCCCCAGCTTGAACTCGCGGTCGGCGGAGACGCCCGCCTCGTGGGCGTAGCCGGCGATCAGGCGCAGTGCGGTGTCCCCGCCGCCGGCGTCGGTGAGGTAGAAGGTGCCGTACTGGGCGGTGACGAGCGGCGTGATCTCGTCCATGATCAGCTCGGCCACCGTCACGAGGTCGCGGTGGCCCTGCATCTGCCCGGCGATGCCGGCCAGGTTGGTCTTCAGCCAGTCCTGTTCCTGGTTCTCCCGCGTCGAGTCGCGCAGCGACTGCACCATCGCGTTGATGTTGTCCTTCAGCTCGGCGACCTCGCCCTGGGCCTCCACCGAGATCGACCGGGTCAGGTCGCCGGTCGCCACGGCGCTGGTGACCTCGGCGATCGCGCGGACCTGCCGGGTGAGGTTGCCGGCCAGCTCGTTGACGTTCTCGGTCAGGCGCTTCCAGGTGCCGGACACGCCCTCGACCTCGGCCTGGCCGCCGAGGCGGCCCTCGCTGCCGACCTCGCGGGCGACCCGGGTGACCTCGGCGGCGAACGACGAGAGCTGGTCGACCATCGTGTTGATCGTGGTCTTCAGCTCGAGGATCTCGCCGCGCGCGTCGACGTCGATCCTCTTGGACAGGTCGCCGCGGGCGACGGCCGTCGTGACCTGCGCGATGTTGCGGACCTGGCCGGTGAGGTTGTTCGCCATCGAGTTGACGTTGACGGTGAGGTCCTTCCAGGTGCCGGCGACGTTGGGGACGTTCGCCTGGCCGCCGAGAATGCCCTCGGTGCCCACCTCGCGGGCCACGCGCGTGACCTCGTCCGCGAACGCGCCGAGCGTGTCGACCATCGTGTTGATCGTCTGGGCGAGCGCGGCGACCTCGCCCTTGGCCTCCACGGTGATCTTCTGCGACAGGTCGCCCTTCGCCACCGCCGTGGCCACCTGCGCGATCGACCGGACCTGCGCGGTCAGGTTGGAGGCCATGACGTTGACGTTGTCGGTCAGGTCCTTCCAGGTGCCGGAGACGCCGCGGACGATGGCCTGGCCGCCGAGGTTGCCCTGGGTGCCGACGTCGCGCGCGACGCGGGTGACCTCGTCCGCGAACCCGGAGAGCTGGTCGACCATCGTGTTGATGGTCTCCTTCAGCTCCAGGATCTCCCCGCGCGCGTCGACGCGGATCTTCTGCGACAGGTCACCTCGCGCGACCGCGGTCGTCACCTCGGCGATCGACCGCACCTGGTCGGTGAGGTTCGCCGCCATGACGTTCACCGACTCGGTCAGCGCCTTCCACGTGCCCGAGACGCCCTTGACGTCGGCCTGGCCGCCGAGGCGGCCCTCGGTACCGACCTCACGGGCCACCCGCGTGACCTCGTCGGCGAACGAGGAGAGCTGGTCCACCATCGTGTTGATCGTGTTCTTCAGCTCGAGGATCTCGCCGCGCGCGTCGACCGTGATCTTCTGCGACAGGTCGCCCTTCGCCACCGCCGTGGCCACCTGCGCGATCGACCGGACCTGCGCGGTGAGGTTGCCGGCCATGAAGTTCACCGAGTCGGTCAGATCGCGCCACGTGCCGCCGACGCCGGGCACCTGCGCCTGGCCGCCCAGCCGGCCCTCGGTGCCCACCTCGCGGGCCATCCGTGTCACCTCGTCGGCGAACGAGGACAGCTCGTCGACCATCGTGTTGATCGTGGTCTTGAGCTCCCGGATCTCACCACGGGCATCGACGGTGATCTTCTGGGAGAGGTCGCCGCGGGCGACCGCGGTCGCCACCTGGGCGATGTCGCGGACCTGGCCGGTCAGGTTGCCGGCCATGGCGTTGACCGAGTCGGTGAGGTGCCGCCAGTTCCCGGAGGCGCCCGGCACCTGGGCCTGGCCGCCGAGCTTGCCCTCCGTGCCGACCTCGCGGACCACGCGGGTGACCTCGGAGGTGAACTGGGACAGCTGATCGGCCATGCCGTTGAAGACACCGGCGATCTCGTCCATCAGCCCGTCGCCCGTCTGGGGCAGGCGGGTGGCGAAGTCGCCGTCGCGGACGGCGGTCAGCCCGGCGAGAAGCTGGCGCAGGGCCGCCTCGTCCGCACCGTCGGGCTCGCGAAGCGCCGATCTCCCGGCGTCCCGTTGAGACATGCTCCCACTCCGATCGTCCGCCCAAGTGCGCGACGCAAGTGATTTTCTATTAGACCGCCATCTACTTGCCTCATGGCAACCATACTGGCAGTGTTACCGTCGGACGCCCCCGGTCTGCGCCGATGTGGCCTGTGCGCTGGGGGTTGTCCGCTCCCTTCCGGACGACGAGACAAGGGCTAGAGCTGACCGCATCCCACGGGCGTCACGTGACGCCCAACGTACACGCGGCGGAGCCGGCATGACGGTTCCGCCGGATGACGTCATGCGGCTGACGGCCCTGCTCGCCGAGCAGCGCCGACTCCTCGAAGAGACGCGCGACCGGGCCGCGGCCCGCGCGCTCACGGACGTCGCCACGGGCATCCTCGTCGACCGGCTGGGCTGCTCGCCCACCGAGGCGCTCGGGCATCTGGCGCGCCTCGCGGCCGGCACCGGCACGTCCCTCGTCGACCTGGCGGCGGACCTGGTGAACCTCGCCGCGGACGACCCGCTGGCCGAGGCGGCCCGGCGGGGCGCCGCCGAGGGCCGGCCCACGGCGAACCCCCGGCTGGCCGAGGTCGCCGTCGTCCACGCCGAGGACGGTGACGGAATGGCGGCGGCGCTCCTCGACGAGACCCTCTCCCTGTCCGGCGCCGTCGCCGCCGCGCTGTGGGCCCTGCGCCCCGACGGCGCGCTCGAACTCGCCGGCGCGGTCGGGCTCGACCCGCTCGAGCGCGGGCACTGGCGGCGCATCCCTCCGCAGCTGGACAGCCTGCAACAACGCGTCGTACGCGGCGGCGCGCCGGTCTGGTGGCCCGGCGGGGCCGGCCGGCGGCGCGGGGTCCCCCCGCTGACGGGTGCCGGGCAGGACGGGGCACGGGTCGTCCTCCCCCTGTCCGCCGACGGCGGCCGCGTCGGCGTGCTGGAGATCCGCTGGGCGGCCGGACTGCCCGGCTTCACCCCGGCCGTACGCTCCGAGCTCACCGCGCTCGCCGAGGTGTGCGCGCGGGCGCTCGACACCCGGCCCGGGCCGGCCGACGACGACCGGGCCCTCGACGCCGGCGCCGTGCTCACCGCCCTGAGCGATTCGTTCCTGCTGCTGAGCCCCGTCCGTGACCCCTCCGGTCGGGTCGTCGACCTGCGCATCGACCAGCTCGGCCGCAGCACTCCCCGGGTGGCCGGATACTCCGCCCGAAACCTCCTCGGACAGCGCCTGTCGCACGTCTCCCCGCAGACGGCGCTGCCCGGCGGACCGATCGACGTCGGCGTCGACGTCCTGGCGACCGGCCGGCCCGCCGAGGCCGAGTGGTCGATCGCCGGTGCCGCCGGCGAGCCGGTCCACCGGGCACGCATCGCACGGATCTTCGACCGGCTCGTCCTCACCTGGGCGGACGGCGGGCGGACCGGCGCCGCCGGCGCCCTCCTCGAACAGGTGCAGCGGCTCGGCCGGATCGGCTCCTGGCAGCACGACCTCGTGAGCGGGCGGGTCATGTGGACCGAGCAGACCTTCGCGCTGTTCGGGCTGCCGCCCTCCGCCCCGGCCATCGGGCTGGACGAGCTGCCCCGCCACGTCGCCCCGCAGGATCAGGCGACCGTACGGCGATTCCGCGACCAGTTGCTGCTGCTGCACCGGCCGTCCTTCACGACGTTCCGGCTCCTGCGGTCCGACGAGTCCGTACGCCAGATCCGTGCCTTCGCCGAGCCGGTCACCGACCCGGCCGGGACGGTCGTCGCGATCCGCGGCGCGTACCAGGACGTGTCGGCCCACTACCACTCCGAGGTCGCGCTCGCGGCGACCCAGGACCGGCTCGCCGACACCGAACAGCGCGCCGAGGACCAGGAGCGCCTCGCGCTGCACCTGCAAGAGGCGATCCTGCCGCCGACCGTCCAGCCGGTCAGCGCCGCCGGCCTCGACGTCGCCGTCCGCTACCGGCCCGCCGGTGGCGGGCATCTCGTGGGCGGCGACTGGTACGACGCCGTGGTGCTGCCGGGCAAGAAGGTGCTGCTCGCCGTCGGCGACATCGCCGGTCACGGGCTCGACGCGGTGACGGGGATGGTCGCCCTGCGCAACAGCCTGCGCGGCCTGGCGATCACCGGTGCGGGCCCCGCCGAGCTCCTCGGGATGCTGAACAACGTCGCCTATCACCTGACCGGAGGGACGTTCGCCACCGCGATCTGCGCCCTGTACGACCCCACGGAGCGCTCACTGCGGTGGGCTCGGGCGGGTCACCTGCCGCCTGTCCTGGTCCGGGACGGCAGCGCCGGCCTGCTGCCGCTGCCCGCCGGCTTCCTCCTCGGCCTCGCCCCGGACGCCGTCTACGAAGAGGCCACGACCGCCCTCGAACTCGGCGACGCGCTCCTGCTGTTCACCGACGGCCTCGTCGAACGCCGGGACATGCCGCTCGACGAGGCCCTCCAGTCGCTCATCCGCCTCGCCGGCCGGCCGGTCGGCGACGCGGAGAGTTTCAGTGACCATCTACTCGGCGGCACCAGCGCCAACACCAATGACGACACCTGCCTGGTCACGATCCACCTACGGTGACCCGGACGACCGGCGACGGACGCCGGCCTGGTGGCCATGGCGGTTCACCCGGCGCGTCGGCGTCGGGGCGGAATGCGGGAAGCGCCGGCGTGCGCGGTCGAATAAACCGAGCGCCGTGGAGATCGAGCCGTCCGCGGGCGGCTCGCCGGCCGCGGCGTGGAAACCCGCGAGGCCTTCGATCAGCGCCTCGCGCGCGGCGGCCGGCATCTCGCGCAGGACCCGGGCGAACTCGGCCTGCCGGCGCTCCTGGAGCTGGGCGAAGACGGCATTGCCGTTCCGGCTCAGGGAGACGGCCACGGAGCGGCGGTCGGCCGGATCGATGTCCCGGGAGATCAGTCCCGCGGCCTCCAGGCGGTCGCACAACCGGCTCGCCGACGACAGCAGCGTGCCCAGCTCCCCCGCGAGCGCACTGATCGTCATCTCGTGGTTGCGGTCGATGATGGCGAGGGCGCGCAACTGCGTCGCCGAGACGCCGAAGCCGGCGACCTCCTGGGCCCGGTCCCACGCGTTGACCAGCGCCGCCGCATACGCTTCGACGATGGCGGCCTGCCGGTCGATGGGCTGGTGCGCACTGGCCATGTTCACACTTTCGCATACTCCGTGACTGAAGGGCGGATCGCCATGTCGTACGAACAGTCAGGCCGCGGAGGCCTGGGGGACGGTAACGCCCTCCGCGAGGCCGAGCGCCGGATCTGGCTGGCGGCCCCGCACGAGCTCGCCGACGTCGCCGAGGAGACCGTACGCAAGCTGTGCGGCACCGACGCCGCGGAGATCTATCTGACCGACTACCGGATGGCCTACCTGCAGCCGGTCGCCTCCGGGCAGGCGCCGATCGCGCTGGCCGGCAGCCCCAGCGGCCGGGCCCTCGCCACCGGTGAACCCGTGCTCGAGCCGCCCGCCACGGCCTCTCCCGGCACCCGGCGGCTCCTGCATCTCCCGCTGACCGTCCTGGGCAACCGGCTCGGCATCCTGCGCATCACGCTGCCCGACATCCCCTCCGCCGAGCAGCGGAGCGAACTCCTCGACCTGGCCGCGACGCTGAGCCGGGCGCTGGAGATCGCCGACCGCGCCACCGACCGCTACCGGCAGGCCCGCCGCAGGGAACGCCTGACCCTCGCCGCGGAGATGCAGTGGGAGCTGCTGCCCGGCCGCGTCGGCTCGGCCCCCGAGTACGAGTTCGCCGGTCAGCTCGAGCCCGCCTACGCGGTGGCCGGCGACAACTTCGACTGGAGCGCCGCCCGCGACACCCTCCTCATCTCGGTGACCAACGGGATGGGTGAGGGGACCGCCTCCGCACTCCTGACCCAGCTCGCGGTGGGGGCGATGCGCAACGCCCGCCGCTCGGGCGGTGACCTCCTCGAGCAGTGCGGGCTGGCCGACGAGACGATCTTCCGTCACTACGGCGGCCGGCAGCACGTCGCCACCCTGCTGCTCAGCATCGACCTGGCGACCGGTGTGGTCACCGCCGTGGACGCCGGCTCCCCCGTGATCTACCGGATGCGGGGTGGGACCGTCGAGCGGGTGCCCCTCGACCGGCAGCTGCCGCTCGGGATGTTCGGCGACACCCCGTACACCGAGGAGCGGTTCACCGTGCAGCGCGGCGACCGTCTCGTCATCATCAGCGACGGGATGCACGCCGCGCACCTGCCCGGGGCCCGCGCGGCCTATGAGGAGGAGTTCCTGATGCGCGACCTCGCCGAGTCGCGGCTCCAGCCTCCGGCGGACCTGGTCCGCACGCTGCTGCAGCGGTTCGTCGAGCGCCACCAGGGCACCCAGCTCGCCGACGACGCCGTCGTGGTCTGCCTCGACTGGAAGGGCCGCTGACGAGGCCCCGGTCTCGGGCGGTCAGCCCTGCGGGCCCGGACCGTGGTGGCGCGGTCCGCCGCCCTTGCCACCGTTCCCCGGCCCGTTACCGCCGTTGCCGTTCCCGCCCTGGCCGGCGTCTCCGGCGAAGGTGACGCCCGTCACGACGCCGCCGTTCGTTGTCAGCTTCGCCACCGGGTTGGTCAGGCCGAAGTTCTGGCAGGCCAGGTTGCCGAACGACTGCTGCAGCCGCATGCCCAGGAAGGTGAACAGGCTGTCGGCCGCGTCCGGCATCGGGCTGGCCTGACTCGCCAAGAGTCGCATGTCCTTCCGCAGCCGCGCGGCCTGGACGGTGTCCATGCCGCGGCAGTACGCCGCGGGCGACTGCCCGGCGGGCAGCGGGGGCTGGTCGACCCCGGCCCGGTACAGGTTCGTCTTGGCCGTGCTCATCCGGTCGTTCACCAGGGTCATCGGGTTGTTCAGCGGGACCAGCGCGCTCGGCGCCGCCTGGTGGGCGGCGGCCTGCAGTTCGTCCAGCGCCAGCGACGTCACCACGGTGCCGGGGTTGGCGAGGTCGGGCGCCGTCCACGGCGTGCAGCCGAGGGCCGGGTCGACGAAGACGTCCAGCAGCGCGTTGTCACTCGGGTTCGCGAGCGTCCGAGCGCCGGCCAGCCCGCCCTTGTTCGCCGCGGTGTTCTGCGCGATCCGTCCGTCGGCCGTCGCCAGGTAGGTCGTCTGAACGTTGTCGCTCTGGTCCTGGTCGACGAGCGCGAAGTCACGCGTCGACATGCAGGGCATGCCGTCCTTCGCCGTGCCCAGCGCCGGCACGGTCGTTCTTCCGGCCCGGATCGCGGCGTTCGCGGCCCGGAAGAACGCCGGGGCGTTGCAGTGGGCGAACTGACCGAAGACCGAGCCGCCCAGGCCGTTCACGCACCTGCCCCGCCGCAGGCCGCCTCCCGTGCCGCGCAGAGTGAGGGCGTCGCCGTTGAAGCCGAACCAGATGCCGACGACGGCACCCGCCGGGAGGGTGGGTCTCACCGGCGCGGCGGCGGGCCGCGTGCCCCGGTCCACCACCAGCGGGCTGTAGACCGACAGCTTCCCGGTCGCCGGGTCGATGATGGTCGCCTGCACGAACGCCGACTGGTTGACGTTCGCCTCGTCGCACGGACCCATCCCCGCGTTCGTGGCCGTCAGCTGGTACGGCGTGGCCAGGCCACGTGCGCTCAACGGGTCGGCGGGGACGATCAGCGTGCAGTTCGGGTCGGGGTCGGCCGCCGGGGCGCCGGCGCCGCCCGTCGGAGTCGGGCTCGGGCAGGAACTCGGTGTGGCGCTCGGCCGCTTACGGGAGGCCGGTTCGGTGCTCCCGGACGCCGCGCTCCCACTCGGGGCCGGCCCGGCCGTGCCCGCCGAGGCATCGGCGCTCGGCAGGGCGGTTGCCGCCGACGGCTGCGCGTTCGCGTCCGGGGCGGCGCCGCCGGCGGACGGCTGCCCGGCGGCGTCCGGCATGGTGGGGCCGGACGACGGCGCCGCGGCCGGTGCGGCGGCCGCCGGCGCGAGCCGGGTCGCGGCCCGGGCCGCCGGGGAGGGAGCGGCGGTCCCCGGGTCCG